>JBGGMM010000052.1:0-6819 GCA_041288045.1 Pseudobdellovibrionaceae bacterium
ATATATTTTGCAGACTGAGTGTCGCCGATCAAACATCGGCTGATGGAGCTGCGGCAAAGGTCAAATGCCATTCGATTGGAAGCAATTCTTTCGGACACGGATGTGTGAATAGCTCCACAGTTTTCCTCGCAGAAAACGGAAGTCCAGAGGGACTCAGCCTTTTCTACAAAGCCGGTGGTGATTTGAAATTTGGCTTCAATCCAAGGGATGGAAACAGCTGTGACAATGAGCAAGCCTAAAAAAGCAAGAAGGATCCTTTTCTGCTTTTTCAAGACTTCAATCACCAGTGGTCTTTGGCGGGACCAGAAAAGCCAGAAAGTGGCGGTGATTGAAAGTGTAAAACCCAGAAAGGCACTGACGGAGCTCGCAGCAAAAAGAATCCAAACCGTCACGAGGAGGGAAAGAAATTTGAAAAGGGGATGCATTTTCGAAAAAATCAGACTCAGGGAAAAAAACAGCAGAAATCCCGAGTTGATCAGAGGATCACCAAAAACCCCAGTGGGACGGGTTTGCCACATGAGGTTTCGAAACCAGATCAGCTCCAGCCAGCTCAGGCTCAAAGTGATAAAGCCCAAAATCAAAAAAATCCGGTCCAAGCGAAATTCGATTTTTCGAGTCTGAAAAAAAAGCAAGGCCAATGGAAATGTCAAAGCCGGCAATAGCGCATTCCGGAAATAATGCTGAAGGATTTCCATCGTCCCTTTAGCCGGCCAATGAAGCAGAATGACCAGTCCCAAAAGGCCGAAAAAAACCCAAGTTCTTTTTTGCACTTTCCAGAAGGGCATAGATTTCCAAGAAATCTGTGAAGCTAGAAATCCCAAAAAACTAAAGAGAATTCCATCGCGAATCAAAATGACAGCCAAGGGCGCTTCCGGGAGCCGAGTCCCAGGCTGAAAGCCGAGAAGAAAATAGAACTTCGAGCAAAGCACCAGCAGCAGCAGAAAGTGAAAGATCCCTGACATGCAGCCAGGCTAGCAGGAAATCGCCTGAGAAGAGTATGTTCAATCCAAGCGGCTTGCGCAACGTGTCTTTCGGGGGGAAGAGGCTTCGTCTAGGATGGGCAGGATGAATCATCCGTCGCAAACAATCGCCATCGTTATCGACAATCCTGTCCGCGATCTTCCGAGCTGCTGTCTGCTTGCCAAACAGCTTGTGGATTTGGGTTATGAAGTCGATTTGGTGCCGATGTATGGGGGTGGGGCTTTTTTATTTGAAAGACATTATGATCTTGTTCTCCTGAATTACGCTCGTAAGAACAATAAGCAAATGCTGGTTCGGTTGGCCAGAGCCGGATCTCTAATCGCCATTCTAGATACAGAAGGCGGAGTTTTTGGCTCTTACAAAGAAAAAGACTCGAACGATTACCTGCAGACTGTGATTGAAGACGAAAGAATCCGAGATTTGATCAAAGAGTATTTTGTCTGGGGCGAAGGCCTTTACAAAATGCTTCAGGATCGAAAAGTCTATAAACCGGAACAGTTGCAACTGACCGGCACTCCGCGGTCGGATTTTTATTCAACTCCATGGGATCAATTGTTTCGCTTGCCTGGAAATTTTGAATCCCAATTTGCTTCGGGATTTGTCTTAATCACCAGCAGTTTTCCCATGGTCAATCCGGCTTTTCAGACAGTTGAAGCTGAAAAAAAAATGATGATTGAGACTTTCCATTACAGTGAAGCCTTTATTGAAAACCTGTTCAAGCGTCTGAAAAACGCTCAGCAAATGTACATTGAATCGGCGCTCTTTTTGGCCCAGCAGTTTCCGCAAATCCCTTTTGTCTATCGGCCTCATCCCTTTGAAGATCTGAAAATTTACCAAAAGGCTTTTGCCAATCAGAAAAATCTTTTTCTGATCAAAGAGGGCGTAATTGGTCAGTGGCTTTCGAAGTGTCTTTGCTTGATTCATTTCGAATCTTCGACTTCTTTTGAAGCCCGTTTTGCTGGCAAGCCGGCTTTTGGCTATGCGGGTTTTCAGGACATCTGGGACATGCCTGAAATTCAATCGATGACGGAATATGTGGAAACTCCCGAACAAATGAAAGCCCAAATTGAAAAGGTGATTGCCGGGAATTATCAAATTCTGCCAAAAATTTCGGAAGCCATCAAAACAATCGAAAAACAGGTTTATTTTCGTGTCGACGGAAAATCCTATTTGCGAGTGGCAGATCGAATCAAAACTTTTCAAGCCGTCCCACGAAGTTGGAGCCACGTCGTAAAAGGTTCCCTTTACTTCACTCATCAGCTGATTCGCATGCTGGGAAAGCGGCTTCTCAAATGGAATCCTGAAACTATGAAAGCAAAGAGTTTTCGCTTGAAAGAAGTGTCAGAGATCATGCAGGGCCTGCAGCGGATTTCAGCCTCTGGCTCCTCAGAAAAGGCCTATGACATACAACCCAGAGGAATCTTGCGCTACCTGGGCTTCACCCCAGTGGTTTCTATCTCGCGTTATTCAGAGCATCATTGATTCAAAGGCCTGGTTTTCTGTATAAAGACTGAAGCCCTCTGGAGACATGATGAAATATTGTAGAAAGTGTTTGATGCCCTCAACGCGACCTGAGCAGGTTTTTGATGCTGAGGGGATTTGCGATGCCTGCCATTCAGTTGAGAAAAAGAAATCTATCGACTGGTCCCAACGAGAAATTGAATTTCAAGAACTTCTCAACAAATACCGCAGTGACGGCTCCAAATATGATTGCATCATCCCGGTTTCTGGGGGGAAAGATTCTGTTCATCAGGCACTGATGATGCGCGATCAGTACAAAATGAATCCTCTCTGCGTGAACCATGTTCCTTGTGAAATAACAGAAGTGGGCGCCCAAAATCTGACTTTTCTGCGGGAGCTTGGTTTTGACCTGATTCAAGTCGGAGCCAATCGCAAAGCCTACCGGGAAATGGTTCGGATCGGCTTTTTTAAATTGGGTGATTGCTGTTGGCCCGAGCACATTGGAATATTCACGGCTCCCATTCGCGTCGCCGTTCAGTACAAAATCCCCTTGGTCATTTGGGGAGAGAACAGTCAGTTTGAGTACGGTGGTCCCGCCACAAAAAAAGAAAATCATTTCTTGGATCGCAACTGGCTGGAGCAATTTCAAATGCTCGGTCATCGAATCGAGGACGTGGTTCATGATGGCATCAAACTGAATGACATCAAAACTTTTCACTATCCCACCGATGAAGAGATTCGCTCCGTTGGGGTGACCGGCCTTTTCTTGGGCTATTTCACCAAATGGGACACGAACGCCAATATCCAAAATGCTTTGAAGCTCGGCTGGCACCAAAATCCCGAGGGCCCGGTTGAGAATGCCTGGAATGCCTATGAGAATTTGGATTGCAAATGGATTGGCGGGCTTCACGATTATATGAAATTCATCAAATACGGCTATTCACGCGCCACAGATCAGCTGTGCATCGAGGTTCGTCATGGACGCCTAAGCCGCAATGAGGCCATCGATGAACTGGCGAAGAGCAGTGAAGGTAAAGTTCCTTGGAGATACGCTCCAGATTTTATGAAGTATCTTGGAATCACTGAAAAAGAATTTCTCGATAATTTGGATCGCTTCACCAACAAGCGGATTTTTGAAGTGGATGAGAAGAACAAATTGAAAAAAGACAAAGACGGAAACCTGATCCGAAAGTTCTTTCCGCAGAAAAATTAAAACATGATCACTGTCGTGAACTTGGGAATCAGTAACATTGGAAGCGTTTGCAAAGCCTTGAGCTTTTTAAACATCGACTATCATGTCACGGATCAAGCCAGCGAAATCCTTTCGGCCCAGAAAATCTTTCTCCCCGGTGTGGGCGGCTTCACAGCCGGAGTCGACACCATGAAAGCTAAAAAAATCTTTGATCCGCTTCGTGAAATGGCGCTCATTAAAAAAGTTCCATTCTTCGGAATTTGCCTCGGGATGCAGCTCATGTTCGAGTCTGGCGATGAAGGTGGGGCGCGCGAGGGGCTGGGTCTGATCAAGGGCCGTGTGGTGCCTTTGCAGGTGGATCGATCCCGCTATCCGGTTCCCCACATGGGCTGGAATGATGTTCAGTTTTCAGAAATGAAAATGTTCGAAGGCTTGAAGCCGGATTCTTGTTTTTATTTTGTCCACAGCTTTGAAGCTGACTGCCAAGACCCTGAAGCTCGAGTGGCAACCACGAGCTATGGGGATCATGCGATCTGCGCGGCAGTTGAAAAAGGCTCGATCTGGTGTGCTCAGTTTCACTCGGAGCGCAGTCAGAGTGTTGGCTTGCAAGTTCTTAAAAATTTCGCGGGGGTTCCGTGCTAAGAACCCGAGTGATCCCGGTTGTTTTGATTGACGGCTACTCGGTGGTGAAGACCATTCAATTCGGAGTGCGCCGCAATCAGGGGAATCCCATCACGGTGGCTCGCATTTACAACACTCGAAATGTTGATGAGCTGATTCTTCTGGATATCGATGCCAGCGAACAGGGAAGATCCATCGATCTTTTCACCATTGAAGACATTGCTTCTGAATGCTTTATGCCGCTGACAATTGGTGGTGGCCTTCGCAGTGTCGAAGACATTCGAGCTGTCCTAGAAAAAGGCGCTGACAAAGTCGTTTTGAACACGGCGGCTCTGGAAAATCCCGAGCTGGTCCGCGAATCTTCCCACTATTTCGGAGCTCAGTGCATTGTCGGCTCTGTCGACATCAAAAAAGAAAATGATCGTTATTACGTTTTCAGCAAAGGCCAAGTGATTGACCGAGATCCATTCGAATGGATCCGAAAACTTCAGGACCTAGGCGCTGGGGAAATTTTTGTGAATTCAGTGGATCTGGACGGGACCATGACCCACTGTGATTTGGAATTGATTTCAAAAGCGGTCGAAGTGAGCCGAGTCCCGGTGATTTATGCCGGAGGAGTGGCTTCACCTTCGGATTTTGTGGCGCCTATTCAAAAAGGCGTTTCGGCAGTGGCCGCCGCGAGTATTTTTCATTTTACCAGATGGACTCCGGATTTTTGTAAGCAGGAGCTTCAGAAGGCTGGGATTCCGGTTCGGCTTTGAGTTGGTGAATGCTGCGGCGTTTTCTGAACGCTCAAGCGGAGAGCCTGTTCTCTGATTTTATGATGCAAACCCGACATCAGTTTATCGTACACTTATAGGTGTACGGAAGGCAGAGGCTCCAATGAGCGTTGGCTGAGAGGCCGATACAAGTAAGCAACAAATCCATGATGGCTGAATTTCCAGAAAAGATGGTCAAGATCTAGCGAAGGCGTAAATTCCGACAGGGGTCCCATCGGCATTAGCTACCGGAAATGGAGCGATGAGAACTTCAAACTCTTTCATCTGACAGTGGGCGAGCTTCATATCTTCGATGATCCAAATTGGCATTTTGGGATTTAAGAATTGGCGATGAGCTTCTCGGCCGAGTTCTCTTTGTTGATAGGCAGTGAGTGAGATGAAATCAAAGCCAATAGCTCTTAGGTTTGGGAATTTCTCTCGCAAGTAATCGGCGGTTTCAGGGTGAAATCCGGGATTGTTTTTCCAGTAGACTTCTTCGCTCCGCCGTTTTTCAAAACCTGTGCGAAATAAAAGCATTTCGGTGGAAGGGTCTGTTGATAGACAAAGCGTTATAAGATCTTGGGACCGAATGATCTGATTTTCGTCAAAGGCAGCATCTATCAGTGCGGCTTTTTTGAAGTGAAAATGATGCGCTTCGTAAGAGCTGAGGGATTGGCCTTCGGCGAAGAAATGCAGGGGGAAATCCATATGGGTGCCGGAATGATTTTTAAAGGACCATTTTTCGGATTGGGAGCTTTGGCCTGTTTGAAAAGAGCTCAAAGGGCTTCGTTCGAAGGCCACTGAGCCGCCATATCCAGGAGTGTTCACATCGAATTCGTGAGAGAGAAAAGTCAGGTTTTTCATTGGCACCAAACCTCGAAAAGCAATAAGATGGCGGTTTAGGAACAGAGTCAAGAATTAATGAAACATCAACGAGAGCTTTTGAAGAATTCCCTATGGAAAGGCCTCAGCCAAATCTTGCTGATTGTCGTGAATTTGCTCTCGATCCCGGCCATCACTCATTACCTCGGAATTGAAAAATTTGGTCTGTTGATGATCGTGAAACTATTTTCCACCGATGGGCTTTTGAGTTTTTTCGAATTGGGAATGCAAAGCAGCCTGGCTCGTAATCTGCCGAAGGATTTGAGTGACGGCAATCACGAGCAAGTGCGGAAAATATTTTGGAGTTTTCTTTGGACCGCATTTCTGGTGGGCCTTCTTTGCGCTGCCGGAGTGATGCTGATTGGTGGTTTGGTGATTCACCAGATGTCCCTCACAGAATCTCAAATGCAAGAGCTCACTTCGCTTTTGCCTTTTGTGAGCTTGGGGCTTTTGTTTGGCTATGGACAGTTTGTGATTTTCGGATTGATGGATGGGACTCGGCAATTTGGTTTTCAAAGTGTGATGGAATTTGGCAATTCGGCTTTGACCGCCATTTTCTTTTTGATTTTGGCTTTTCAGAAAGCTCCCTTGAGCTGGTTTGTGCTGGCTGATGTTTTGGCGGCCTTTTTGCTTTTCTGTTTTTCTCTCTATGGAATGGTGAAGCGCTATCCTTGGCTGATTCCCAGTTTCAGCCAAATTCCAGGATTCAACAGAAAATTGCTTTCAGCCTATTTTGAAGACTTGAAAATGTTTTCTTCGGTTCGGCTTTCTAGCGTTTTGTTTCACCAAAGCGATCGTTTGGTCATTGGCAGTTTGATGGGGCCACTTTTTGTCGGGCAGTTTGAGCTGATTGTGAAGCTTCCCAAAGTAATCAAAATGGCAAGCTCGGCTTTAGGCGCGACATTGATCCCTATGGTCAGTGAA
>JBGGMM010000053.1:0-18874 GCA_041288045.1 Pseudobdellovibrionaceae bacterium
TCTTCGATCGATTTCTTTTAAGTGATGCAGAATCTCAGTGAGAAGCTCTCTTTCTTTTTGCACTAAGATTTCTGTATTTGAAAGCAAGCTTTCATCAGATAATTTTTTTAGATTCATAAGGCCTCCGAAACTGAAAGCAACATAGCATAGGTTTTAAAAAGTGAATTTTGCTTAAGCATTTAAACTAAGAAAGAAGACAAAAGAAAAAACACCAAGCTTCTTGCAAGTATCAAAGCAAAGCTCACAGAGAAGAGATCTGTGCGGATAAAGTGAGATTACCAAGGTGTTAGAAAAACAAATTGCAGAAAAAGAATTCCTGCAAAAACACTGTCAAATAATTATTACTAAATAAAAAACATAATGCAGCGTTTTCTGAACGCCGCAAATTCCCGCAGCCTAAAAATTGCCGCTTCGTTTTCTGAACATCGCGAGAACCGCTGGCCGGAATCTGCTGCAGTGTTTTCTGAACGCCGCGGGTCTCGCGGATTTAAATATTCCGTCTCAGCGCATCGACGATTGGCAGTTTGGAAGCTCGCCAAGCTGGGATGATGGTCCCAATGAGAGTTGAAACCAGGCCCAGCACGATCGCGATTCCGTAAGCTGAAGGCACGAAAGTCACGCGAATTGGAACTGGCACCGAACTTCCCGGAAGTTGCATGGAAAATCCAGAGGCATTGATCAATCCCGAAACAAGGACGGCCAGCACGGAGCCAATCACCGAAGCAAAAAGTGAAAGCAAAATCCCTTCGCTAAGAAATTGGAAAACGATCTCCTGCCGACGAAGTCCCAAAGAGCGCAAAGTTCCGATTTCTCCTGTGCGCTCAAAGACTGTCATTCCCACCGTGTTCAAGACGGCCAGAATCGTCAGGGAACTGAGAATGCATTGGATGATAAAATTTTGCACATCGTAAAATTCTTGGACCTGATTGTAGAGGCTGGCCAGATCCCTCCAGGTTTTCACAGTCAATTCCGGCTGAGAGGATTTTATTTTTGCCTGAAAAGATTCTTTCTCGCTTAAAATTCCGTCCATATCAGCGACTCGGATCACCCAATTTTCAATTTTGTCGGTGTCCAAAAGAGTCTGGGCAATTTTGAGAGGCACATAAGCCACCTGATTGTCCACTTCGGCCAGGCTCGTCTGAAAAGTTCCCCGCACTGTGAGATCGATGGCATTGACGACTCCATCCACAGTTTGAGTGACAATGGAAACTGTCTCGCCATTTTCAGCTTTCAACCGGCTCTGAAGACCAGTTCCAAGCAAAATTTCTTGGACATCATTGGATGGAAAAGCACCGCCGCCAAAAAGCTTCACCGCTTTGAAAATGGATTTTTCTTGATCGGGATCATAGCCGACCAGCTGAGCCCCAAACTGTCGATCCCCTTTGCTCACCAAAGCCTGCAGGGAAAGCCTTGGCGAGATACTCACAAAGCCTGGAAGTTCAGAGACAATTTTTTTGGAATTTTCGGAAAGCTCCGAAAGTTGATCCTTGAGCTTCTCGCTGCTGGGGGCCCAAAGCTTTTCATTTCCAATTTGCAAATGACCGAACTGGCTTTCCACTCCGAAAATGCGAAGCCCCTGAATGATATTGTAAGAATACCCGCGAAACACCACCACGGAAACAATCGCCCCTGAAATCGTCAGAAGGCTCAGAGCCGAGCGAGTGCGATGGCGAAAGAGATTGAGAAAAGCCAGTTTCAAATTCACGCTTTTCTCCGATCCTGAATCAAATGCCCATCGGACATTTCCAACCACCGAGTCCCATGGCCGATCATACCCGTATCATGAGTGCAAAAAATAACCGATCCCTGCTGCTCCTGAAAGAGCTCTTGAATCAGCTGAACAATCTCCTGAGAAGTGTGCACATCCAGGTTGGCTGTTGGCTCATCAGCTAGAATGAGCTTGGGTCTTTTCACTAAAGCTCTGGCAATCGCCACTCTTTGCCTTTGCCCGCCGCTCAATTGACCGGGCTTTGATTTCATTTGTTTTTCCAAGCCGACTTTTTTTAAAATCTCATGCACTCGCTCTTTTCTCTCAGCCGTTGGCATTCCCAACATGAGCAAGGGGTACTCGACATTTTCAAAAGCGGAAAGCACAGGAATCAAGTTGAAAGTCTGAAAAATAAATCCAATCTGGTGACGTCGCAAAAGCGACACCCTGTCATCGTCCAGGGATCCCATATCCTGATTTTCAAAAATCACTTTCCCCTGATCCGGATGCTCCAGGCCACCAATAATATTCAAAAGCGTGGTTTTTCCAGAGCCCGAGCGCCCCGAAAGAATGACAAATTCGCGAGGCGCTAACTCAAAGGAAACTTTCTCCACTGCCTTTTGTGAAACGGAGCCAATCGAAAATTCTTTGTGGATATCGAGCAATTTGAGCATCTGTCCTCCATCTTAAAAAGCGTGATTGAGTTGCAAAAATCCGCGGTTGAGATCTTTCCAAACTGCGCCCTGACTGTTCTCAGGTCCAGCTGAAGCCTCATAGGCCAATGCCATTTCAACTGTCTTCGTCACTGGCCAAGAAAAAGAATAACGCTGGAACAAAGAGCGATCGGATTCATGATAAAGCGCCATCGCCTGTAAAACCGTGTCCGTGCGAAAAGTGTAATTCAAAGAAGCAAAAGAAAGATTTTCGACTTGCTCTCTCTCGAGCCCTTCCACATCTTCAGCCAAAGAAGAAACAGAAGCTTGCAGAGAAAAAGAAAATTTGTCCCAAGCCGGAGAATCCAAACCCAGAGTCAGCGCTTTTTCGTCCAAGTCCACAGTTGAGAGAGTTCCCGCATCCAGCCGATTCCAACGCCGCTGGGGAACTTCCATGTATTCCAGTCGAAAAAGAAAATCAAAAACACTGAAGCTTGTGGTCAAACCGCGAGGTGAGATTTTTTTCTGATCGCCGATCAACTCAATATCAGTGATCGTCGATGTCGGCGCCACTGTGTACGTGAGCTTTCGATCGGCCAGGGAAAAATAAAAAGCAGAAATATCAAAACCCTCTCCGGCCCAAGTCAAACGCCCGCCAGCATCCTGGCTGCTCTCGAAATTTTCAGGATTTTCCACTTGCACTGTCTGACCCGGCACAAGAGTGAAATCCACTCGCGCCCATCTTGAAAAGGGAGGAGCAAGGTCATGCTGAGCAAAAGGCATGTAAACAACCTGCAGCGAAAGATGCTCGCCGGAAAGAATCAGATTGGCGGCCGGCGCACTTCGATAGACTTGATCAGGAGGATCAAAAAGCGAAGCTCGGTAATCTCTCGCATTGATAAAATTTGTGTAAGAAAGCCCAATCCCCTCTTGCCAGGAAATCTGCTGATATCCCAATCGCAAAAGAGCCGGCCCCGTCGCCGCTTGCAGGTAAATATCACCAGGCCATACTTCGGAGATTTCTTTTCTTTGCTCCACATTGTCCTGCGCTTGAATCAAATCCGCTTTCGAATTTCCGGCGAAAGCATAAATCTGGGCCCGCCCAGCGAACGAAGAATTGAATTCTGCTTTTTGCTGAGCAAAGAGCCAATTGTCAAAGCCAGGGCCCAAATCATCATTGTCTGTGTACTGAAAAAACCGATGATAGGATTTGCCTGAAAAAGAAAAGCGCGACTTGGCCTCAACCTTAGGACTCAAAATGAGAGCGAAGGTGAAAGCCCAGCCAAAAAATCGTTTCATCGATCCATCTGCTCTTTGTTAAAAAGACTGTCGGGAAATGACTGTGACTTTTGCTCGGAATAAAGAAGAATTGATTTCTTGCTGGGAACAACGGCGTCTTGAATGATGACTTTGCTCATCCGCTCGGTGCCTTCAATTTTTTTGAAATCAGAGAAAGTGGCCGTCTTCATCAGCTTTCCACTGAGCGCATAGAACTCGGCCTTCAGCGGACGAAAATTCTGCTTTGAAATCCAATATTTGATTTTTGCGTAAGTCACACGTTTGTCATTGGCAGTGAGATCTAAAATCGTCGCCTGTGAAGCCGCATCTTCGCCGCTGAGCTTGGCTTCATAGTCATGAGCATAATTGGTTCTTGAAATGTCCCCATTGGCCACATCCCCCGTGAGCTTTTGCGCCAGGCTGATGCGCACAGGCTTTTTCACTTGTGGAGTGAAGAGCCACATAGCAAGACCCTTCATCAAAAGCTTTCGTCCCTGCGCACGGGCAGGAGAAATCTGCTCCACCAGGGATGTGTCCGCATCTCTGACTTTCACTGAATAAATAGCTTCAGATCGATCGGCACCATCCTGGACCAAAGCCTTAACCTTCATTGAAAAGGAATTCTGCAGGCCCCGACGAAGGTCAGCCTTTTTCACCAATTCTTGAGCAGCCGAATCGGCAAAAAGAGGCTGTTGAAAGGCCAAAATGAAAATAATTGCAATAGAAGCTAGACGAATCATGATGACACTCCAAGGTCATCAGTCTGCCTCTGAGAAAGTGCTCAGACAAGACCAGTTCCTAGCCCTTAAAAAAGCAAAAAAAAACGGGAAGCCCAAGCTTCCCGTTTCGCTCCGCCAGTCAGTGGATCTGATCTCATGAAAGAGTCTTCACCACCTCAAGACCGGAGGTTTTAGTTCACATCTTTGTAATCAGCATCGATGACATCATCATCTTTCTTTTCTGATGAGCCACTAGCTGATTCGCCACCTGCTGCTCCACCACCCTGATCTCCACCAGCTCCACCGCCTGCTTGTCCGCCGGCATTTTTATAGAGCTCAGAAGTGATCTTGTGAGTGATCGTTTGCAGCTTTTGCGCTTCGGCCTCAAGAACAGAAACAGCGGCCTCTTTGTCCTCAAGCACTTTGCGAGCGGACACCAAAGCTTCTTCGGCTGATTTCTTATCGGCTTCAGGCAGAGTGGCATTGTCTTTCAAAAGCTTTTCCGTCTGATAAACCAAGTTGTCCAAACCATTTCGAGCCGTGGCCGCTTTGGTTCTTTCTTCGTCATCTTTCGAATGCTCTTCGGCATCGCGAACTGCTTTTTTGATTTCTTCTTCAGACAATCCGCTTTGCGCTGTGATTTTAATCTGCTGAGTTTTGCCTGAGCTCAGATCTTTCGCTGAGACATGCAAAATCCCATTGGCATCGATATCAAATGTCACTTCCACTTGCGGAACACCTCGCGGTGCTGGCGGAATACCGACCAGCTCAAAACGCCCTAGCGTTTTGTTATCGCTAGCCATTTTGCGCTCCCCTTGCAGAACATGAATGTCCACCGCTGGCTGATTGTCAGCAGCAGTTGAGAACACTTGTGATTTCTTCGAAGGAATCGTGGTGTTGCGCTCAATCAGAGCCGTCATCACACCGCCCAGAGTTTCAATACCCAAGGACAGAGGAGTCACATCCAACAGCAGAACGTCTTTGACATCACCGGCAAGCACGCCCCCTTGAACTGCAGCTCCGACAGCCACAACTTCATCTGGATTCACAGATCGATTGGGTTCTTTGCCAAAGAAGTCCTTGACTGCTTTTTGAATGGCAGGAATACGAGTCGATCCCCCCACCAAAACGACTTCATCAATCTCAGTTGTTTTCAATCCCGCATCGCTCAGAGCTTTTTTGCAAGGCTCAATCGAGCGCTTGATCAGATCTTCAACCATCTGCTCAAACCGAGAGCGAGACAGTTTCACTTGCAAATGCTTAGGACCTGATTGATCGGCAGTGATGAAGGGCAGATTGATTTCTGTATCTTGCGCAGTTGAAAGTTCGATTTTGGCTTTTTCAGCTGCTTCTTTCAAACGCTGCAAAGCCATTTTGTCATTGCGAAGATCAATGCCCTGATCTTTTTTAAATTCGGCAATCAACCATTCAAGAATTTTCGTATCAAAGTTGTCACCACCCAAGTGAGTGTCCCCATTGGTGGAACGAACTTCGACAACTCCGTCGCCAACCTCGAGGATGGAAATATCAAATGTACCTCCCCCGAAATCGTAGATGGCGATTTTTTCATTTGTTTTCTTATCCAAACCGTAAGCCAAAGCGGCGGCTGTCGGCTCATTGATAATTCGTTTCACATCCAAACCGGCGATTCGGCCCGCGTCTTTTGTCGCCTGCCTTTGCGCATCGTTGAAGTAAGCCGGAACCGTCACCACAGCTTCAGTCACCGGTTCGCCGAGATAGTCTTCGGCCACTTTTTTCAGTTTGGCCAAAACCGCAGCTCCGATTTCTTCGGGAGAAACAGTTTTGCCACCTTGAATTTTAAAAGCGATGTCATTGCCTTTTTCGACCACATTGTAAGGGACGAGTTTGGTTTCTTCTTGAACTTCAGAATATCGGCGGCCGATAAAACGCTTCGCCGAATAAATTGTGTTTTCTGGATTTGTCACTGCTTGCCGCTTGGCGATTTGCCCAACCAAACGTTCGCCGTCTTTGGTGTAAGCGACAACGGATGGAGTGGTTCGGGCTCCCTCTTCATTCACCAAAACTTTGGGCTCCCCGCCCTCCATAATGGCAACACAAGAGTTCGTCGTTCCCAAGTCGATCCCAATAATTTTACCCATATCTTTCACCTCATTGTTGACACACACAATGTGGGTGGGATTGGGAAATCGTCAAGGCGCTTCGATTATTTTTTCTTCTTAAAAAATCCCGGGCTGGAACAGCCCACCTGGACGCCTTGCATATCTGCCAATTCTTTCAGCAGCTCTTCTTCTTTTTTCGAGAGCTTTTGCGGAAATTGGACGCCAATATGGACATAGAGATCGCCCCTTCGGCCACTTCGCAAGGAGGGCACTCCTTCACCAGAAAGCTTGAGCGTTTCGCCCACTTGCGTGCCTTTCGGGACCTCTAGCAAAGCCTTGCCAGTGACCGTTTCCAGCTCGATTTCGCCACCCAAAAGCAGCTGCAGGTAAGGGACTTCAAATTTTCTGTAAAGATTTTCACCATCTCGCTCAAACCGTTCATCTTCAGCCACCCGAATTTCGACATACAGATCCCCGGAAGGACCCGACAGGTAGCCGCCCTCCCCTTCACCGGAAACTCGCAAGCGAGTGCCAGTATCAACCCCGGGAGGAATGGTGATTTTGATTTTTCGATGCTGCTTTTGCCGGCCGCTGCCCCGGCACTGTTTGCAGGGATTTTTCACCACAGTCCCTTGCCCTTGGCAGGTCGGACAGGTGGTCGCCATTTGAAAGAAGCCTTGGGACACCCGAACCTGCCCATGTCCACCGCAAGTGGCGCAGGTTTCCGGCTTTGAGCCGCGCTCGGCACCAGAGCCTTTGCAGGATTCACAAGTCTCTTCAGTGTCAAATTCAATGTCTCTTTCCACACCGGAGACGACTTCTGCCAAAGTGACTTCTGTCAGGTAGCGAAGATCCGAGCCCCGCCGAGCTTGAGTGCGAGAGCGGCCCGAACGGGAGCTATTGCCCCCCATGCCGCCAAAAAAATCGCCAAAAATATCCCCGAAACTGGAAAAGATATCGTCCACATCAGAAAAACCGCGCCCCCCGCCCTGTTGAAAAGCGGCATGTCCAAAGCGATCGTATTTGGCGCGTTTGTCAGGGTCGCCTAAAACTTCGTAGGCCGAAGCGGCCTCTTTAAAGCGATCTTCAGCTTCTTTATTGCCCGGATTTTTATCGGGATGAAACTGCATGGCGAGCTTGCGGTAGGCCTTTTTGATCGTGTCCTGGTCGGCACTGCGTTCAACGCCGAGCACTTCGTAAAAATCACGCATAGTGGGATCAATATGGGAAGCGAATCCGGGGATGTCAACTATTCGTCAGTGATGCCTAATTTTTCGCGCATTCGTTTCAAGACATACTCTTGAAGACCCTGCTTTTTCATATCGTGATAGAGCCGAAGGGCAATGTCTTTTTGGCCTGAATCGGTGTAAAGCCGTGAGGCCAGGGAATAAAGCCAAGAACCCTCCAAACCTTGAATCTGTGCGGCTCTCAGAAAAAATTGAGCGGCTTTGGCTTTGTTTTTTTCTTCGATGTAAGCATGCGTCCCAGCGCGGTAGTAAAGGGCAAAGTCGTCTTTAAAAATAGCGGTGCCTTTTTGATAGATTCGAGCAGCTCCCTCGATGTCCGAGAGAAGCACTGACAGCGCCACCCCTCCCTCTTTGTAGATAGGGAGATGATCAGGAGCCAAAGTGGTGGCTCGGTCCAACATTTGAAAGAGCCAGCTGTTTCCCGTGCATTTTTGTTTGCTGATTTCATTTTCGCAAAAATCAATGTCTTGAATGGCGCGAATCCACAGATTGTCAGCAAGAGGCATTTGAAAGCCAAAGCTGAAAAATTCAAGATGTGGCGGAGGCGCGATAAAGGCTTTGTTCTCAGCAACAGGCGGAGCCCGAAAAGAAAATTGGGAGACTGCAATCAATGCAGCTCCCAATAAAAATAGTCCTAAGATCAAAAAACGATTACTGAACACCGATAGTACTGTTGGTCAGGATTTTACCTTCACCGATATCCCAAACGTCAGGTGTTCCGGCCATTGGCTGGCCTGAAGCTCGAGCCAAAAACGTGCTCGCAGTTGCACTGGATGTCCCTGCTGGAACAGTCGCGCCAGACAAAGGAACGCAAGTTAACGGAGGGCAGACCGCAGCACCAGTTGTGTTGAACTGAGTGTTTTGTGAACCTTGATATCCAGTGATACCAGCGACTGCGCGATGGTTAGCAGCGAATCCAACATGGTAATAGAACTTACCGTTGTAAGACAGCTTGTTGGCACCGAAATCTGTGGTGTAAGAATTCCACTCAGCGCGGAAAGCTTCCATTGAAGTCCACAATGTTCCAAGATTTGTCTTTGCTTCAGACTGACGAGCCTTGGCAATTTGTTTTTGCACTTGGCCAGCAGACATTGCCGCCAACACACCAATGATCGCCACAACGACCATCAGCTCCACCAGCGAGAAACCGCTCTGTGAATTGAACGTACCTTTTTTCATGAAAACTCCTCTTTGTTTGATAGTCAGATCACTAAAAATCTTTCAGCTACTGGACTTATCGGCTAAAAATTTTTTTTGTTTAAGTTTTTTTCAGCTGATATTAAGTTTGCCAGAGGCCAATTTTCTTTTCAATCCAGCTGGACAAAGGCCGTTTAAATTCCCATTTTGAAACTGGAAATCGAACTGAGACCTAACACAATTGCAGTCTGCGGCTAGACCTTTGTCTCAGTTTGAGATTCAATCAAATAATCCCACGAGAGCGGATTTTTTGGATTTCGAGTAATAAAATTGATTCAACCTTGAGGGAGAAGATAAAATCTCATTATGGAACATCTGCCGATTAAACCTCCATCTCGCCTTTCTTCCCAATCCGAACCCGGGCAACAGGGCGAGGGCGCGATTGAAACCATCGATCGTCTGGAAATTCCCAAAATGTACAAAGTCATCCTTCTCAATGATGATTTCACGCCAATGGATTTTGTGGTTCTGGTGCTTCGCCGCTTTTTTTCAAAAAATGAAGAAGAAGCGACGGCCATTATGCTTGATGTTCATAAAAAAGGGGCCGGTGTTGCCGGAGTTTTCACTTTGGAAATGGCTGAAATGAAAACCATGCAAGTGAATCAATTCGCTCGCATGAACCAACATCCTCTCAAATGCACTTTGGAGGCTGAATAATGATGACCAAAGAATTGGAAAGACGACTGGCTGAAGCCGTGGACGACGCCAAACAGATGCGGCATGAGTTCGTGACCTTAGAACACATTCTGCTTTCGCTCTGCGAATCCCCGCTGACCAACGAGATTCTGCAAGGCTGCGGAGCCAATGTGCAGAAATTGAAAAAAGATTTAAGGGTGCTGATTAAAAAACACTGCCCGCAGATTTCAGCGGAGCAAATCGGGATTTACGGGGGCTTTGATTCCTGGCAGCCTGAATTCACTTTGGCCTGCCACCGCTTGTTTCAAAGGGCCGCCCTGCAAGTGCGTGGAGCTGGCCGCAATCAAATCACTGAGGGCCATTTGCTGGTGGCGCTTTTCTATGAGCAGGATTCATTTGCCGTTTACTCTCTCACTCAGCAAGGGGTTTCGCAGTTTGATTTGATCAATTTCGTCTCGCATGGAATTGAAAAAGAAGCCGAAGAAGCTGATGACTTGATCCCGCCAGCAGTCTCAGGTCCGCAGATGGATCTCGACGGCAAGCCTCAGGATGAAAGCAAAAATTCCCCGCTTGAAAATTTTTGCGTCAATTTGAACGAACGAGCCGAAAAGGGACATATTGATCCGCTGATTGGCAGGTCCGATGTTTTGGAGCGAACCATGCAAGTGCTTTGCCGGCGCACCAAAAACAATCCGCTCCTCATCGGCGAACCTGGAGTTGGCAAAACCGCCATTGCTGAAGGGCTTGCCAGTCGCATCGTCCATCATCAAGTGCCGGATGCACTGAAAGACAAAGTGATTTTCTCTTTGGATTTGGGAAGCCTCTTGGCTGGAACAAAATTCCGCGGTGATTTTGAAGGCCGCCTCAAAGGCGTGATCAAAGAAGTCAAAAAACGAAAAAACGCCATTCTGTTTATCGACGAGATTCACACGATCGTTGGCGCTGGGGCGACCAGTGGCGGCTCCATGGATGCCTCAAATCTTTTGAAGCCAGCTCTGGCCAATGGAGAAATCAGCTGCATTGGCTCCACCACGCATCAGGAATTTCGTCAGCATTTTGAAAAAGACCGAGCCCTCAATCGACGCTTCCAAAAAATCGACGTCAAAGAACCCACCCATGCCGAAGCTGTCGAAATCCTCAAAGGCCTGCGCAAAAATTTTGAAGAGTATCACCAAGTGAAATACACAGACGCAGCCTTGCAAGCGGCTGTGGATCTTTCAGCCAAGTACGTGCACTCGAAGCTTCTTCCAGATAAAGCCATCGATGTGATTGATGAAGCTGGAGCTGCTGCCCGGCTGATGGGACAAACACAGGCCGTGATCGATGAAAAAGAAGTCGAAATCGTGGTTGCGAAAATTGCCAATGTCCCATCCACCAGTGTTTCTGCCAATGACAAGGAACAGCTCAAGGATTTGGATCGAAAATTAAAAGCTTTGATTTACGGACAGGATGAGGCCATCGACCGACTGGCCGCCAGTATCAAATTTTCCCGCAGCGGCTTGGGCCGGGACGACAAACCCATTGGCTCTTATCTTTTTGCAGGCCCCACAGGAGTTGGCAAAACAGAAGTCTGCAAACAGTTGGCGATGATCATGGGAATTCCCTTTATCCGCTTTGATATGAGCGAGTACATGGAAAAACACACAGTGGCCCGATTGGTGGGAGCACCTCCGGGATATGTGGGTTACGAAGAAGGCGGCCAGCTCACCGAAGCCATCACCAAAGCACCTTATTGCGTCCTGCTTTTGGATGAAATGGAAAAAGCTCATCCGGATGTCTACAACATTCTTCTGCAGGTGATGGATGCCGGTCGTTTGACTGATGCCAATGGACGAGTGGCCGATTTTCGCAATGTGATCCTGGTCATGACTTCCAATGCAGGGGCCGCTGATGTGGCCAGGGGTTCGATTGGAATCGTCGATCAACCCGGCCGCTTTCAATCCATGGAAGCCATCAAAAAAGTTTTTGCTCCTGAATTTATCAATCGCTTGGACGCCATTGTGCATTTTAAAAATCTGGATGAAAGCATCGTGCTTCGAATCGTTTCGAAATTCGTCGATGAGATCCGAATGCAGCTGCAAAAGAAAAATGTCGATCTGCAAGTCGGCCAGGATGTGATCAAATGGCTGATGGAAAAAGGCTATGACAAAATTTACGGCGCAAGACCCTTGGCGCGCACACTGGATGAACACATCAAAAAATCTTTGGTGGATGAACTTCTTTTTGGTCGCCTTTCTCAAGGTGGACGAGTCGAAGTGAGCCTCAAAGAAGGCGCCTTGCAGTTTCATTATCATTAAACGAACGATTTTATTGTTTAAATAGAAGTATTTGAAATTATTCGGTTTTCTCTTGTTTGACAAATTCACTGTGCTACACAATATGAAGTATCAAGTGATTTTCAAACAGGAGGACACTTTATGGTTTGGTTCAAACGAATCAGCCTTTTTATTCTCACCAATCTTTTGGTGATGCTCACCATCAGCATTTCGGCCAACTTGATCATGGCTTTCTTTGGAATTCAAATGCCCACCGGCCTTCAGGGACTTCTGGTCATGTGTGCGCTGTTCGGTTTTGGTGGCTCTTTGATCAGTCTCATGATTTCAAAGTGGATGGCCAAGCGCATGTACGGAGTTCAAGTGATTGCTCCCAACGTGCAAAATCACGAGCTTCGCGCTTTGGTTGAAATGGTTCACCTGTACGCCAAAAGAGCGGGCCTTCCGAAAATGCCCGAAGTCGGAATTTATGAATCCCCCGAAATCAACGCATTTGCCACAGGTCCCAGCAAATCAGACTCACTGGTCGCTGTGAGCACAGGACTTTTAGGCGCTATGAACCGAGACGAAGTTGAGGGCGTGATTGGCCACGAAATCTCTCACATTGCCAATGGCGATATGGTGACCATGACTTTGATTCAAGGTGTGGTGAATACATTTGTTATGTTTCTTTCTCGAGTGCTGGCGTCGGTGATTGCCAGTTCTGGAAATCAGGACGAAGACCGTCGGGGATCTTTTGGAATGGAGTTTATGCTGATCATGGTTTTTGATCTGCTTTTCGGAGTGCTGGCCAGCATTCTGGTCAATTACTTTTCTCGTCGTCGTGAATTTCGTGCCGACTCTGGCGGAGCAAAAGTCGCCGGAAGAGAAAAAATGTTGGCGGGTCTTCGTAAATTGCAAGCTCAGTTCGAGCTGATTGCTCCTGACAATGGAGGAGCCGCCACTTTTAAAATTTCAAATAAATCATCGGGCCTGATGGCTTTGTTTAGCACTCACCCTCCCCTTGCTGAGCGAATCCGCCGCCTAGAGCGCAGCGGATCTTAACAGATCTTAGCCAAATAAAACCACAGGCTCTTTTCTCACTCCCGAATTCGCAAGGATTCGGGAGTTTTGTTTTGTGACAGGTGTCCTCGACTCAAATCTGGTCTTGAGCTTCATTGCAAGGCCTGTCTACACTGATGAAATGAAATCCATTATCAAGCTGTCGATTCTCTCGACGCTGGTCACTCCAGCGTTGATCACCATGAGCTGTTCCCATCTTTCGGATCGCAAAGAGGCACTCACGTCACAGCAAGAAAGCCTGCTCTTGGCCTTTCAGAAGGCCAAATCTCTTGAAGTTTCTGATCCCAGTGGAAGCTGCTCGCTTTACTCCCGCCTTTCCAAAGAAACTTTTCCATTGAAAACTCTTTCATTGATCAAAGCTCATTTGAGTTGCACAGATTTTCAATCCCTGCCGGCAGTAACGGAAAACATGATTTCAGAAGAACCTTGGTTGGGAGCTGTGGATTCAGATCGGATTCTCTCTGAAGCTGAACGGTTGAAAGAGCCAAGAGCTTTGGCTCAAGCCCATTTTAAAAAATCGCAAAAATCCCTGCGCCCTAGTGAAAAAATCCAATTGTTGGAAAAAGCTCTTACTTCTGCCAAAGAAATTTCCAATGCCACTGCTGAAGATCAAAGCCTGCAAAAAGAAATTCAGGCCAGGCTTTACAAGCTGGCTCCCCGAATGATCCCCGAGCCCCAGGCCAAGGATCTCTATGCAGTGGGAATGGATTACATTTACCAAAGGCAATTTTCGAAAGGCCGTCAGTTTTTAAAAAGGGCCTCGAATCCCAATATCTTTTCACTGGAAGAACAGTATCAAGCGCGAAGAGCTTATCGAAATAGTTTTAAAACAGAATTAAAAAAAGAAGAGCACGTTTTAGAAGCTGGAAAATTTGCCAAATGGACGACCAAGCGAGCTTCTGCCGTTCGGATTCATGAAGCCTATACGACTTGGGCGCGAGCCGAATGGACCATCGGTCAAGCCAGTGTGGCCAAAAAAATTCTAGCCGATGCCGAAAACCTCATGCGAAAGAAAAAATATGGTTTGGATGAAATTTATTTTATTCAAGCTCGCATGGCTGAAGAGGCCAAGGATCTGGATCAGGCCCTTTCGCTGTTGATTCAAGCTGAAAAAGAAACTCGCCCGAACAGCGCTTTTTCCTCTCGCATTCTTTTCAATCAGGCCTGGCTGTTGCGAAAGAAAATGCAGTTCCCAGAAGCCGCCGAAGCCTTTTTGAAATTGAAAAATCAGACAACAGATACTTTCGAGAAAAATCGCACCTCTTTTTGGTTGGCGCGCTCGTTGAAACAATCTGGAAAAACGGACGAAGCCAATAAGGAATTGCAGGAACTCACTCAGAATGATCCCTTGGGATATTATGGACTGGTGGCTTATCGTGAGCTGAATCTAGACATTCCCCCACTGCAAATCGAACAAAAACTGGCAGTTGAAGAACCACGTCCGCCAGCAGTCGATTTGAAAGATCACGAGCTGATTCGAGCATTGATCTTTGTTGGTGAATCCGAGATTTTGGGACGCTATCTTGATGCAAAGACATCAGATCTGCGAAGCCAACAGAATATGGAGCAAGCCACTTGGCTCTATTTCCTGAAAGCCTATGCTCGCGCTGGACTTTACAATCCCCTGTTCCAACAAATTGGTGTTTTACCAATTGAATTCAAAAGCAAACTGCTGGCGCAAAATCCAGAGCTTCTTTTCCCGAGAAAATTTTTGGATCTCATTCAGGCTGCCGGTGAAAAATTCAAAGTTCGCCCAGAGCTAATGCTCTCGATCATTCGCCAGGAATCGGCCTTCAACCCCACAGCAAGATCCAGTGCAGATGCCATGGGCCTGATGCAAGTTCTGCCTTCAGTGGCTAAAGAGCATGAGAAATACACCGGCTTGAAACTGGAACATTTTGAAGATCTCTACAAACCTGAATTCAATATTCCAGTCGGCGCTTCGCTCTTAGCGGATTTGGGACGCAAATACCGGGGACAATTTTTGCTCACAGCAGCTGCTTACAACGCCAATGAAAAAGCAATTGAAGGCTGGCTCAAAACGAGACTGGAAACGGATCCGCTGGAATTTATCGAAGACATTCCCTATGAAGAGACAAGAGCTTACGTCAAGTTGGTGCTTCGAAACTTCATTTTTTACTCGCGCTTGGCGGCCCCGGCGAAAACACTGGCTTTCCCTAATTGGTGTCTAGAGGATTTACAGTCCTTTAAAGTGTCGACAAGATAGACTGTGTGTTTCAGTATGAAATCTCTATGATTTCAACGGCTTAAAAGGCCAATTTCAAAAATCAGCCTGGCCCCCCGTTTGCTCTTATAGATCAGCAGACGGAGGATCGATGAAAACATCTCTGCTGATTCTGCTTGGTGTTCTGTTACTGACGGGCGTCGGCGCCTATGTGGAACACATTTCTCATTCCTCAGTTGATTCTGCTGATCTTCCCTCGAAAAAGAGACCTCTGCAATTGACCGAAGCCTCTTCAGCTTCCTTTCTTTCCAAAGAACAACAAGTGATGATGAACGATCCTGCCATCCACCAGGCTTGGGGATTGAAGAAATCAGATGCCGCTCGCGCTTGGGAAGTTTCTCAGGGCAGCCGCAATGTGATCGTCGCTGTGATTGATACTGGGATTGATAAAAATCATGAAGATCTCTCCGGCAATTTATGGAGAAATCCAGGCGAGTCTGGTTTGGATGATATGGGTCGCAACAAAGCCAGCAATGGAAAAGACGACGATGGCAATGGCTTCGTGGATGATGTCTCTGGCTGGAACTTTGTCGCTAACAATAGCGATCTCACCGACAATCATGGCCACGGCACCCACATTGCCGGAATCATCGGAGCCGAAGCTGGAAATGGCAAAGGCATCGCCGGAATTGCCCCGCAAGTGTCACTGATGGTTTTGAAATATTATGATCCAAAAGTTCCTGGCACCGACAATCTGAAAAACACAGTCAACGCCATTAAATATGCAGTGAAAATGAAAGCTCAGATCATCAATTATTCTGGTGGTGGAACTGAATTTTCAAAAGACGAATATGAGGCCATTGAAGAAGCTCGCAAACAGGGAGTTCTGTTTGTTGCAGCTGCTGGAAATGAGCGCTCCAACTCAGATAAAAACAAATACTACCCTGCTGACTACGGACTTTCGAATATCATTTCAGTCACTGCCATTGATCCTTCTACCGAAGTTCTTTCTTCATCCAATTACGGAGTTGAAACAGTCGATATTGCAGCTCCTGGACAAAACATTCTTTCCACTCTGCCAAACAATGCTTACGGTTATATGACAGGGACTTCTCAAGCCACAGCTTTTGCAACTGGTGCGGCTGTTTTGGCAATGGCTCACAAGGGACTGACTCTCGGTGAAGATGTGAAGAAATTTATTCTGCGGACTGGTGACGCCAATCAAAGTCTTTTGGCGAAATGCCGGACTTCGAAACAGCTCAATCTTTTTAAAGTTCTGACTGTGAAAGATTCTGATGAAGGAGCTTCCGGAGTGGTTGCTGCCAACACCACGGATCTGCACCAAAAATTCACAGTGGATTCGAATTCTCAAACGCAAAGAGGAATTTCAGGATTTGGCAAAGACCTGATGCAGACTTTGGAGCATAAATCATTGTCGAAGAAAAATTAGTTACCAGAAATCTTCGAGAGAAAGACGCCCTTTAAAGAAAACTGTCAGCCCAATCACTAGAAAGAGCACGGCAGCACCAACGCCGACCATATTGCGGGCTGATTGCGTGAAAAGACCAATCAAAATCAAAAGAAAACTCAAAGCCACTGGAGAGACTTTGCGGACTCGGGGCCAGTTGACTTTGCTCAACATGATTTGAGTTTTCTGGTACCAATTCTGCTGCTCCGCCCGACCCTTGAGGTTTTTCAGGACGACCTGATGAAACATTTTCTGTGCAAGATCGTCCTGAGGCTGAGCTTCTTTCAAAGACTGGTATTTCTTCAAGGCATAGGGAAGAGCTTGCAGATCTTCACAGCGATGCACAAACGCCAAGTGCTTTTTCATATTGTCATAATCACTCAAAAGATCCTGCCAGGCCTTCACCAAGCTTGGAATCGCACCCAAGGCCGCATCGGTGGCTGGTAAATTTTCAACTCGCTCAAAAATCACTCCGCACTTGAGGCATTCTTTGCTCAATCGAGGATTCAAGGATTGGCATTTGGGACATTTCTTCAACTCAGGAACAGCTTCCTGGTCGACGGAATCCGCCAGTTGAAAAGTGTCTTTCTGGGAAACCACTCGAGTTTCAATTTTATTCACGTTCTCTGGCGGAAAATCAAAACTGAATCTTGTTTTACAAGCGGTGCAGTCGAAATAGGGACTGGAGCTTTTGATTTCGCGGGAATCAATGCGGAATAGTTTGTTGCACGACGGACACCGAACGTTGAAATGGGCCAGAGTGTTTGCTCCGATCACCATTTTCTCAAATTGTTGGTCATTCTGTCGTTGATCCATTTTTGTTCCATCACTCTTTTTTCAGTGCTAATTTCTTTAATGATGAGTCGAATCCTTCAATTTTTCAAGCTCTATCGAACTGCTGGCCTGTGGGGACTTTTTTCCGGCGTTTTGGTGGGAACCTCGTGGATCCCGTTTTCGCCATGGGCTTTGTTCTTTTGCTATGTTCCTCTTTGGTATTTCACTCTGAAAAAAGCCAACTCTCCGAAGGAAATTTTATTTGCTGGCTGGGTGGCTCAATTCGTTCTCACGCTGATTGGCTTTCATTGGCTCATCTACACAGCTCATGAGTACGGCTACATGCCTTGGGCTTTTTCGTTTTTCATCCTTCTCGTCTTTGCTGCCGGAATGCACATTTATGTCCCCTTGGCTCTTTTGGGAGCAGTGGCTTTGGGCAAAAAATTTTCTCTTTCCAAAGGTGCCATGCTGTTGCTTTTTGCGGGCCTCATGAGTCTGCTGGAGCAGAATTGGCCCAGCATTTTTGCCTGGAATTTGGGCTATCCGCTGATTTGGGTGCAGTCGCCTCTGGCCCAGTGGGCGGACGTTGTGGGCTTTGCCGGCCTCAGTTTTGGAATCTATTTGATCAATGCCCTGGTCACTTGGCTTTTGCTGCGAAGAGAGCGGCTTTTGACTCTTGGATCCTTGTTGGTGATGGGTGGCCTGCTGGCACTTTTGGTTTGGGGCGGTCAGCAGAAAAAATTGAAATGGTCCAAAACGGATTCGGAGCTCAAAGTTCTTTTGGTTCAGGCCAATATTGGCAATGCCGAAAAAATTTTTGCAGAACAGGGCCGCGGCTATCAGCAATCGATCATCAATCAATTTTTTGAGCTGACTCAGCAGGGTTTGCGGGCCCATCCTGAAGCCCAATTGATCGTTTGGCCCGAGAGCGCTTTTCCGGATATTTTGGATGATTTTGCAATGGGTCGTAATTACCCCGCGCAGTTTCGTTATTTTGTGCAAAGCATCAAAAAGCCGATTTTAACTGGGGCTTATTCTAAAGATCCACCCGGTAAGCCCTTTCGCGATGATTACAATTCTGTTTTTTTAATGGATGAAAACGGCCGGCTTTTGAGTGAACCCTACCATAAAACTCAGCTTTTGATTTTTGGCGAATACATTCCTTTTGGCCGCGAATTTCCCCTTTTGGCTAAGCTGAACCCCGGCGGAATCGGATGGGGACGAGGTCAAGGCCCTATGGTTATGCCCTTTGGCGAAGATAAAATCGGAGTGCAAATCTGCTATGAAAGCTTGGACCCCCACTTTTCTGCGGAATTGGCCAAAAAGGGTGCGACTCTTTTGGTGAATGTCACAAATGATTCTTGGTTTGGTCCCAGCTTTGAGCCCCAACAGCATCTTTTTATGACTCTGGCCCGAGCTGTGGAAACTCGGCGTCCTTTGATTCGTTCCACAAACACTGGAGTCAGTTCAGTGATTCTTGCAGATGGGACTGTGCTTGAGCGCTCTCCGCTTTTTGAAAAATGGCAAGGGCAATATGATGTTAAATTTCAGAAAAATCCAGAGCTCAGTTTTCACAGCCGCTTTGGGTCTTGG
>JBGGMM010000054.1:0-9574 GCA_041288045.1 Pseudobdellovibrionaceae bacterium
TCAGAATCAGTGTCAGTACCAATCGCCGATCAACGGGCAGAGATGTCAGAGTCGGCATTTCCTTGAAATTGATCATCGCCGACCTGTGGCTTTTGCAGGATCGAATGAAATGCAAAATCTTCGGGTGCTTTGTCGGTCTCATAATCAGCAGATGGCTAAAGTTTGGGGCTTAACGGGCGTGGGGTGACAGAGAGCCAGTGCTTTTTCGAGAACGAACCCTCAGCCAGCGGCCCAGTCTGGCAAGCTCGCCCAGCCAGAGCGGAGCTGTGATCAGTGTGAATTGAAACAGGTTGGCTTTTTCGATCAAGAAAATATGCACAGTGACCAGCAAGAAAACAAAATACACGCAACGATGCAGAAGCTTCCAGCGTTTGCCGCCCAGTTTCCGAACTGAAAAATTATTGGATGTTGCAGCTAGGATGGTCATTCCGGTGAAAGCGAAGAAACCGAATGTCAGATAAGTTTTTTCGAAAATTTGCACTAGGCCTTTGATTGAGAATGCTTCAAGTGCAATGTAGAAAAAGAGATGCCCAATCAGAATCACCCATGTGAGCACTCCGAGAAAGCGGCGCTCTTGAATCAAAAATCGCAGTTGAACGGGCCATTTCCAAAAAGCTCCAATCACTCCGATCCATAAATTGGCGCAGAGATAAAGCAAGGCCATAAACCCTGTGTTATGGTTCATTTCTTTCACTGGCTCAGCGCCTAGATTGCCAAAAAAAATCAAATAGACCCACCAGAAAAGGGGAAGCAGAAGAAGGACTCGAAAGAGCTTGTTCGTCCATTTCATATTTCATATTCTGAAGGCAATTCCTTGAAAGGGGCAAGCATGCTCATCAAAAATAAACCGTCTTGGCATATTTCTGAAAACGAAGTGACCCCTGAACACATTTACCTTGAGCGTCGCAAATTTATGAAATCTTCAGGTCTGGCTCTGGCGGCATTTGCGCTGAACCCTCTTTACAAACAGCCCGAAACGGACCGTCCGATCACGAAAGAAGAACTGGCGACAAATTACAATAATTTTTACGAATTCAGTCTGGACAAAGCGGAAGTGGCCAAAAAAGTAGAAGCATGGAAACTGGGGGGCGATTGGAAAATCGAAGTGACTGGTCTGGTTGAAAATAAAAAATCCTACAGCTTGGAAGACCTGATCAAAATGGGAGGTGGCGAAGAAGAGCGCATCTATCGATTTCGTTGCGTTGAGGGTTGGTCCATGGTTGTCCCCTGGGGAGGCTTTCCGCTGGCTCAATTGATTCAAAAGTTGAAACCCAAAGCTTCAGCCAAATTCGTGGTCTTTCAAACATTCAACGATAAAAAAATTGGGAGTAATATGGGGGAGCTCCCTTATTACCCCTGGCCCTATCAAGAGGGCCTCACGATGGAAGAAGCCATGAATCCACTATCCTTCATTGCCACTGGTCTGTACGGAAAAAAATTGCCCAAGCAAAACGGCGCTCCCATTCGCTTAGTGGTCCCTTGGAAATATGGGTTCAAGAGTATCAAGTCGATTGTGAGAATCGAGTTTTCAGATAAACAACCCAAGACTTTGTGGAATGAGTTGGCTCCTAATGAGTACGGCTTTTACGCCAACGTCAACCCCAAGGTCGATCATCCCAGATGGAGCCAAGCCAGCGAGCGAGTTTTGGATGGAAAGTTTTTTCCAACGAAGATCCCCACAAAACTTTTCAATGGCTATGAAAAGGAAGTGGCTCACTTGTACAAGGGATTGGATCTCAAAAAGTTTTATTGAGGTCCATCCATCGAGCGCCCAGCCCTCTGTCCAGTTCTAAACTGGAACCAGCACATTTGTTAGGCAACATAGTTTGAGTTCGATAGGCTTTCTTTGCGGCAACGCGCTTCAAGGAGGAAGCCTTCATGTTCACCAACCACCCAAAATCAATGGTCTTTCTATTTTTTCTGATTCTCGCTCTTTTTCATCAACCCTTAAAAGCCAACGAAGGGCCAGTGGAGAAAGAGTGGACCTTTCTGCTTTTCCTCAATGGGCACAACAATTTGGACTATTTCAGTGATTTCAATGTCAATCAGATGGAAGAAGTGGGCTCGTCGGATCAAGTCAATATGGTGGTTCAATGGGCTTCATTGAAAAATCAGGACACCAAACGACTTTATATTCAAAAAGATAGCAACCTTTCCCAAGTCACTTCGCCTGCTGTTGAAATTCTTTCGCCAGTCGACATGGGAGACTATCAGCAGCTGATCGAATTCATTCGCTGGGGAGTGGCCAAATATCCAGCTAAGAAATACATGATTGCCGTCTGGAATCACGGAAATGGCTGGTATCTACCTCGAACCTCATTGGGCGCCAGAGATATTTCCTATGATGATCTTTCTGGAAATCACATCACCACAGAGCAATTGGGTATGGCGATGGCAGAAGCTGCCAAAATCATCGGTCACAAAGTTGACATTTACGGAAGCGATGCCTGCTTGATGGCAATGGCTGAAGTCGCTGCTGAAATGAAGGATTCTGTCAGTTTCATGGTCGGTTCTGAAGAAGTTGAGCCCGGTTATGGCTGGCCCTATAACACTTGGATGAAGAGATGGGTGGAAAATTCCCGTGCTTCGGCCGATGAAGTCGCAAAGGCTCTGACCGAAGAATATCTCAAAGCCTATGACGGCGGGATCTATGGCTACCAAGACGTGACATTCTCGACAATGGATTTAAGCCATCTAGATACTTTGATGAGCTCTGTGAAAGCTCTCAATGTGTCTTTGACAGAGCTTTCAGCGAATGATTTGAAAACTGTTGAGGCAGCTGCCAATGCGACTCAGTCGTTCACCTATGATGACTATCGAGATCTCGGAGAATTCGGCAAACGCGTGGCCGCAAGTAGCGTTGGGATTCATGCCGGTCTTTTCACAGATTTGAACCAAGCCATTTCTCAATTTGTTGTCCTGGGCAAGGGCACTGGGATCTACAAAGAGGTCAGCGGGGTTTCTGTTTGGATTCCGACATCTGATTATGATTTGAGACAACACCAAGAGCGATATGCCAAATTGAACTTCAATCAAAACACCCAATGGCTTTTGTTTTTGCAAAAGCTGAATAAATAAAAAAACGGGCCTAGGGACATCAAACCCTGGGCCTTTATTTATGCATGACCTGAATATCCAGCCATTTTTTTTGTAGAACCTGAAGCTCTGCTTTCATTCCGAGCTCCTCGGATTCACCTTGATAAAAAGTCTTATCGTAAAGAGCAGCGACACGATTGAGAAATTCATCGCCATCTCTAATATGTTTTTTCGCCAAGGAAAGGATTTGCAAAGGCGGAATGTGGGAAAGATCTTGGTTCAGGTACTCTTCTTCGGATTCGCGGATCTGGCGGACCAGTTGCGACAGCTGATGGTGCCGCACTGTTTTAATTTTACCGCCTCTCAAATGGGTCCAACCGCGGAGCAACTTCAGGAGAAAAAAAGCAAGCACACCCAAAGTCAAAATCAGAAAAATTCGTGGCAGCCACTCGCGAAGGACCTGGCTTTGAGAGTTTCGATCAAAATCAAGAAGGAAAGTGGTCCATCGGTAATTCAAAGCTTCATAGGTATTATAAGTGTCATCAATCCAATCAAAAAAACTCTTTTTTGGGTAGCGGCTGAACTCTGTTCTTAAAATCCAGGTTGTCGGGTCTTGGCGTTGCCATTGATCTCCTGTCCAAATTTCGACCCAAGCGTGGGCTTGTTTTTGAGTCACTTTCCAAAATCCGCCGAGTCGATTGTACTCGGCACCCTGATAGCCGCTGACCACGCGAGCCGGAATCCCCAGGGCTCGAGCCAAAGTGGCGTAGGCACCAGCAAAGTGCTCACAAAAGCCCCTTCGACGCTGAAACAAAAATTCGTCCATCGCACTTTTTTCGTAGGGACCGGGATTTAAAGTGTAAACGAAATCGGGATGGGAAAAAAGTTGGCGAAGAGCCCTTCGTCGGGCCAATAGATCCTTATTTCCAGCGATTGTTTTTTTCACCCACTCTTCGGAGAGCGGTGGTAAAGGAGCCGTTTTTAAATCACTCGCAAGCGGTTTGAGCCGGTTGATGTAAGAGTAAGATGAAATCCCGTGATACCTTCGAGAGGAATTCACAGCCCCATTCACTCTCCACACAGAGGCTTCGTGCGGCACCAATTGGGCTCCGATAGAACGTAAGGAATATGTCGAATCGAGAGCGAAGACCACATTTCCGTTTCCTGGCTCCTGAATGATTTCATAGAAAACAACTTGTCCCTCAGCTGGAGGAACAGGCCTTTCATGGAGTGGCATGAGCTTCGGATCTTTCCAAGCAAGCCCATTGGATGAAGTGAGAACTGCGCCTTTCCAATAAAGCTCCTGGGGATTGACATCGGAATCTGGAGGAAACACAGCCCGAAGGACGATTCCTGTTGAGGAGGCCAGATCTGCGACTTGCCCGGGATTTAAATCCGTCGAAAAACCCATTCGACTGGAGCGTTGATTTTTTGAAATTGCCCAGGGAAGAACAACACGGGGAAAGACGAGAAAAAGAAGCAGAGCAATTGGCAGACTGCTGCCAATGACTTTTAAAAGCACTGTTCGAGGAAGTTTTTTTGTATCCTGGGAAAGTGCCATCCACAGGCTGAACATGCAGACCAGCTGCACTGGTAAAAGAAAAAGATCTAAGCCATAAAGAGGTTTCAAAGTCAGAAGCAGAAAGCCCAGAAGAATCAAAAGCAGATGATCTCTGCGGTTTTGGTAGTCCATGACCTTCAGTGCAGTGAGCCCCACAAGTAAACTGCTGGAGGCTTCTTGAATAAAAAGGGACCGGTACTGGGCAAGAATCAGAGCCAACAAAACAAAACTGAGGATTGTGGTCCATCTTCTGGAAAGTGGTTGGACGATTTTTAAATCGGCGAGCCATTTCCAAGCCCAAAAAATCAAACAGAAAAGCGACATGAAGGCTGGAACTTCCAAGCACGTCAAAATGGTCAAACCACAAAGTGAAAAAACCAGAGCTGGACGCTGAAAGAATTGGTGAATCATGACAGCTTGGCCTCATCCAGAAGTGCGAGGTATTCAAAGCAACGATTCCAGTGATTGCCACCCAAGGACCGGCCTGAATTCCAGTTGCCAATTTGCAAAGAGTACTGCGCTCCCTGGCGTTCGGCCTGATCAATCCACAAGGCCAATTGAGAGATCCGATCTTCGAAATCTCCGATCAATCGGGTTTGCTCCCAAGAAAAATCCAACTGCATAGCTGTTTCTTCTTCATATCGTCGAAGCAAGAGTTGCTGAGCCCGCTGTGAAGCCCGCCAGTCAATTCGTCGCGGCCAATCTCCACGTTGAAAGGGTCTTAAATCATGGAACAGGCCTTGCTGATCCAAACTGCGATCACCCCGAGAAGTGGTGGGAAAGCCGGGGTTTCCTTTTCGCTGGGGAAAAACGAGGATTTCTTTTTCTGAACGAATGACTTTCCAAGCGCGAAGCAGCCCGAAAGGGAATGAGCTTTCAATGACCAGGCGAGGAAGTTTTTGATATCCACGGCGACGAGGTGTCCAGGGAATTTGCACTTGTGAGCCACTGGCCGGAAAGGGAATTGGCATTTTACTAAAGCTCCAACGGGCCTGCAATTGATAGGTGGGCTTGGAATTGATCAAACTCACTTCCGCCCAAGTTTCTTCGTGAGCAAAGCTGGTGGTGACAGAAATTTGTGAGAGCTGAACACGGTGCATGTTGTTGTTGGTGAAAAACATACTGGACAAAGCAATTGAGATTTCTGAAAAAACGAAAAGATAAATCAAATTGTTCTGCGAGAAAATTGCCATCATCAGCTGCAAAACGGCAATGAGACCAAAGGCAAAGCCAAATCCGGTCGGGAAGATATAGGGTCTTTTGTGACTTGTATCCCAGCTTCTAAATTGGAACCACTGTGGACGCTTGAAGCGACGAAGCAAAGCCTCGCCCTTGGCGAATCCCATGAAAACCTCCCAAGCGATGTCCGAGAACAGGAATCAAAACAGCTTGCACATCATCGGGACGAGTGAAAGCACGATCTTCCAAGTAAGCATGCGCTTGCGCCGCTCGGATCAGAGCAAGGCCGGCCCGAGTCGACAGCGGCTGCCACTGGGCTTTGGAGCTTCTGGATCCTGTCAAGAGGCCGCTGACATAGGTTGCGACTTTTTCTCCGACTTTGACTTTGCGGACTTCATTTTGAATTTCGAGCAAATTTCCAGCGTTCAGCATCGGCTTGAGATCTTTCAGTTTCTGCTGGGGATCGACTTCAGAGAAAATCCGGATCTCAGTTTTCGAATCGGCGTAATTCAGTTCGAGGCTCATCAGAAATCGATCCAGTTGACTCTCAGGCAATGGAAAAGTCCCCATTTGCTGATGCGGATTCTGAGTGGCGATCACAAGAAAAGGTTGTGGAAGGGGATACAGGACTCCATCGATGGACACTTCGCCCTCTTCCATGGCTTGCAGAAGCGCGCTCTGAGTGCGGGGACTGGCTCGATTCAACTCGTCCGCTAAAATCAAAGGTGCGAACAGAGGTCCCGGATGGAAATGAAATTTCTGATCTCGGGGATCAAAAATCGGTGAGCCCAAAATGTCTGATGGCAAAAGGTCCACCGTGAACTGAATGCGATGGGATTCAAGACCTAAAAGTTTTGAAAGAGTTTTCACCAGTGTCGTCTTGCCGACTCCGGGAGCATCCTCAATCAAAAGGTGACCGCCGGCTAAAATGCAAGTGAGAGCTTGGCGGATTTCAAGATCTTTGCCAAGCACGACTTCCGAAGCAACTTGAGTGACTTTGAGAATGTGATCGAGGTGTTTGCTCATAGGCTTTCTTTTCGGTTTATAGCAAGACCTGATCAACAAGACATTGAGCCAATTTGCGCTTTTTTCAGGACTCGACAGAGATCCAGGGGGGATTGTTGAAATTCTCTTGCTCATCGGTCGGAAAGTGCAGAGAAATAGAGAAATGTCAGATCAGATGCGAACCGAAAGACAAAAAGCAGTTCTGGTGGGGCTTCAGCTCCCGGGACAAAGCCAACAGGAGCTTGAAAGCTCCTTGCAGGAACTGACACGTTTGGTGACTACTTTGGGTTATCAAGTGATCGGGCAGGTTTCGCAAAGAAGACAGTCGGAAAGAGGCGCCACTCTTTTGGGCGATGGAAAATTAAAAGAATTGGCCAGTTGGACTGGTGGCAGCGGGATTGTCACTTCGATGGTCGAAGTCAAAAAAAACAAAGCCACACTTCGCCGAGAAGCGGAAGAAGCCGAAGTTGATCCCCCAGAAGAAGCCGAAGAAGAAAACGAAGAAATTGCGGATTTTCAATCGCCAAAAGAAAAAGCGCAGATTGTGATTGTCGACTGCGATCTTTCGCCCTCGCAACTCCGGAATCTTGAAAGTGCCACAGCTGTCAAAGTCCTAGATCGAACGGGTGTTATCATTGAAATTTTCTCTCGCCATGCCAAAACCAAAGCCGCTCGCTTGCAAGTGGAAATTGCCAGACTCACTTATGTGGCACCAAGACTGAGAGAAACCGGCGGCGGGGAAGATCGCGGTGGTGGCGGTGTCGGTGGCAAAGGAGCTGGCGAAACCAGTCTTGAATTGGACAAGCGGCAAATTCGAGATCGAATCAAAGAGCTCAAACAAGAGCTGGCCAGTATCGGTCACGAACACCAAGTCCGACGAGCGCGCCGGGAACAAGAAATCACAGTGGCACTTGTCGGTTACACCAATGCCGGAAAATCCTCCTTGATGCGAGCCATGACAGGCAGTGAAGTGCTCGTGGCTGATAAGCTTTTCGCCACTTTGGATACAACCATTCGTCCCATTTTCCCAGAGACACGACCTAAAGTTCTTTTGAGCGACACTGTGGGTTTTATCAAAAAATTGCCTCATGATCTTGTGGCTTCCTTCAAATCGACTTTGGATGAAGCGACCAATGCCTCTTTGCTACTGTATGTGGTCGATTCTTCGGATCCCTCATTTCGCTCGCAATTGGAAGTCACTCAAAAAGTCTTGGCCGAAGTCGGCGCCACCGAAGTTCCCAATCTGCTTGTCCTCAATAAAAGGGATCGTCTGACTGAAGAGCAAAGGCTGTCTCTTGAAAATGAATTTCCAGAAGCTGTTTTTATTTCCACTCGAGACCAAGAGGATTTGAAAAGACTGCGAGAAAAAATCATGGCTTTTTTCGAATCCGAGATGCTCGATGAGGATATTTTTATCCCTTACTCGGTTCAAGGTGTGATCGGTGAAATTCGTTCGAAAATGCGAGTGCTCTCCGAATCCTACAGTCCCGAGGGCCTCACTTTGAAAGTTCGAAGCAGTCCAGAAAATTTGGCGCAAATCCGAAAAAAATTAGCCACAGCCGCTTCTCGTTTTTAAATTTTCCAAGAAATCGCCAATTTTTCAGACAGCAGTCTGACCAGATCTCAGAACGAGATGGGAAAAACAATTCGAAACCCTCATCTAAAGTCCAGGTCTTCCGAAAAGAAGAAGAGCTTTATTTGTTGGAGGAAATTGTGACGCATCAAAAACTCATCCTGGCGATTTTCATTTTTTTGACTGCTTGTTCATCCACCAGCGAAAGGCCTCCGTCGCCAGATCTGAATGATCATTTGCAGAACTCCCACTGGAGTCTGCAATCTTTGGATCTCAAACTAAAAGATTTCAAAGGCACTTGCGATTTTTCAAAAATCCATCCCGAGTCCATACAGGACGCAAGCTACGATGAAAAAGAAGGAGTCGAATTGATCGTCAAGCGACTTTATGATTCCGAGCCGGAGGGCTGTCGCTTTCAACTTTTAGGAGCGGACGGGGTTTTCACTCCAGCCTCGGGAATAGCAGGCACTTTCCGGATTCGCATTACCGGGACGGCCGAAATTCAACTGCAGCACCAAGTTGGAAACCAGGCTCCTCCGACTCAGGCTCGAGGGCCGGCGAATGAGTCACTGAAGGCCCGTTGCACACATTTTGAAACCAATGGGCGAATCAGCCAGCGTAAAAAAGTCGTCACTTGCTACCTGCCTCACCATCAGGGCACGATCCGGCTTGAAGAAATGTGAGGGTTCGGACTGGAAGTCGACTTTTTTTGTCATAATTAAAGTATTGAAATAATTCAATTATCCGTTAGTTTTCAAAGCCTTAAGAAAGGCTTGAGAACAGGCACCTGCACAGAGCATAAAAAAATCCCTGAATCACCTTTGACTTTATTTGGCACTGCCATCTAAATAGTCGTTCATCTTGCGGTTCAAGCCCTTAAAATAACAGGATTTTCTGTTTGTAACCGGGCCGAAAGCAGCAAGAAATTTTTTGAGTTTTGTCATCGGAAAATCAGCCGCAAGTTTTGGACAAACAAGCGAATGAAATTCCTGATTTCGAAAACTCAGCAGGAGGTACACGTTTGTATATGAGTAAACACTTAAACAAAGCTCAGCTTGAAAAACAAAAGGTTCTGGCATTCCTTGATTCAGCTGACAAAGATGTTGTGGCCAACCCAGGTCTCAACAACGAAAAAGCCGCTGGTGATTTTGAGAAGCTCTTCGAACAGTCCATGGCAGAGCAAGATTTCAAAGTCGGTGACGTTGTCACAGGAAAAGTCG
>JBGGMM010000055.1:0-2777 GCA_041288045.1 Pseudobdellovibrionaceae bacterium
TTGGGCCCCAGGGAGTCGGGTCTTGACCAAATCCTTGATTTCGGGCACTCTAATCAATCGATCTTTTTTGGGGGAATTTGCTTTGTCTGAAGATCAGTTGAGTTTGGGTTCGGCTGTGGATTTTTCCAATGTTCAATTGGATTCCATCAGCTTGATTTTGGATGAGACGGCGCTTTTAAAGGGGCCGGGCTTGTCTCAGTTGATTCTGGATGATTTTCGAAAGTACCGATGGGTGGATATCAGCCGTGAGAAAGAATCCCTCTCGCCCAGGCTTTTTCATTTGCCTGAAATTTTTAGACGAAATCTGACGACATCTTCTGAATCTTACTTTCATGAGGTCAGCAAGCAGAATCGCTTGGCAGATCTTTTGCGCTACAATTTCAGCAATGGAATGCAGATTGGTCTTCGCGAAATTCTTCGTCATTCTCTGCACAAAAAAGTTCCTGGGGATCTGCTGCCCCAAGCGCAAGCCTCTCGAACCTCGCTTTTGAGCTGGCCTTTTTTTCAACATGGAAAAAATGTGTTTATCAGCCAAGCGGTCAAAGAAGTTGAAAATATCCTGCAGGACCTTTTGGATCGAGTGACCACGGCTTTTCGTCGTGGCCAAGTCTCGCTTTTTCTGCAATCCAAAAATTCGCCTGGAAAAGCCATGAGAATTCAAAGTCTCGAATTTGAAATGAAAAATGAAGTGGATTGGCGAGTGGACTTCACTGAAAGAGAGGGCCTGGAAGCCGAGTTCAAATTGGTCAGCTTTCGAAAAACGCCTCTTTTCTTTTTTGAGACTTTTGCTCTGGAACCAAAAGAGGGTATTTTGTTGATTCATCCTTGGTTTCAAGAATTTCAGCAATTGGAAGACAAACTGCAGGGCTTCAACGAGGGTGAAGCTTTGCTCGATCAAGAAATGCCTCGATTTTATCTGCAATCCGATTCTGAAATCAAAACGATTCTCAAACATTTGCGCTCACGACAGATTCCAGTGAAAATCACTGGGGAATCGATTGTCGTTCCGGCTCATCAAAGTCTGACTGAAATTCATTTGGATGAAGCTGGATCTTTTTTTCTTGAGCACAGGGCCCGAGTGCGAGAGCAGAAAGACCTTCAAAGACGGGGTTGGACTTCGCGGAGCAAGGTTTTCTTGGAAACCCTGTCACGAGGGCTACCATATTTATTGAATGTCGAGGCCAAGGATCTGGCTTTTCGCTCGGGCACCAAACGAGATTGGGATTTAAGGCTTCTGAAACATTTGGGAATTTTGCAGTTTCTTTGCTTAGAAGCTTTGCATTTGCAATTTGAAGGTGAAACTTCCGATGGGCGGGTGGTTGAGAAGGATCAGCTTTTTCAGCTGCTGGAAGAAAAAGTCAAAGCACTTTTGATTGCCGGCTCCGGCGGAAGCTTTGTTCAAGACATTCCTTTGGAAGACCTTTGCTCAAAGCCAGTGTTGGCCAGTTTTGAGCGGTTTTTACATATGATTTTTTCTTCTTTGGAATCAACTGAGTCCTATTTTTCTGAACAGGGAGAGGTCATTCTTGAAGGACTCGTACAAAGAGAATTTCGCCTTTTGCTGGAAATTCTGAAAAAGGGAGCCTGGATCAGTCGTGGCGAAGGCTTTCGCCGATCGAGAACAGGACTTCTTTCGCAAATTTCCAAGAAGGAAGATCTTTTTCATTTTCCGAAAAGTGAAACGACTTCTGGGTCGGGACTGCAAGAAGCTCTTGAATCTTTGCAGCTGCTCATGCCTTTTCAATTTCAGATTTACTACAAAGGGCAAAAGCTTCAGGAATTAAAAGAAGATGAATTTCACATTGATTTTATTTTAGAAAGCGATTCAGACAATCGCTTTTTCAATTGGTTTGAATTGAACCCAAAATTTTTTCTTCAAGGTCGAGAAATTGATCCTCAAAGCCTGATGGGAATGGGCGGTCGTGGAGTCATTGAATTTGAAGGCAAAATCTATTTGGTGCCGCAAAAGCAAATCCCTTCCTTGCGACGACTGGAAAATTTTTGGCTGAAATTGCAAAAGGGAAAGGTTGAAAGCGGCAAGCGACGAAAGAATGAACTGATTTATCAACTGCCTCGCAACCAAACCTTGGAGCTCTTGGCCCTTCGCGCCTCGGGCGTCGCTATTCGTGGGGACTGGCAGTGGAAAGAAATCTGTGAGTTCTATGACAATCTTGGAAAGGCCGAAAGGGAGCCAGAAATTCCATCCACCGTTTTGGCAGTTTTAAAGCCCTATCAAAAATCGGGGCTGCGCTGGCTTCAGGACTTGTTTCATTTGAAAATGGGAGCTTTGTTGGCCGATGACATGGGACTTGGAAAGACCCTGCAAACTTTGGCTTTCTTAGAAAATCTGCGAGTGCAAAAAGAATTGGGTCAATGCTTGATCGTTGTCCCTTCGTCTTTGATTTTCAATTGGCAGCAAGAGATTGAGAAGTTCACGCCGAACCTGCCACTGACAGTTTTTACCAGCCGAGATCAGGATCGATTGAGCAAAAGAATCGGCGCCGGAGAAGAAATGGTGGTCATTACCACCTATGGTCTTTTGCTTGAAAACGAAGCCTTTCTCAGTCAATACAAATGGAAAGTCGCTATTTTCGATGAAGCTCAGAATTTAAAAAACATCACCACCAAACGCACCAGCGCTGCGCGTTCGCTGCCAGCCCTGTTTAAAATCTGTCTGACGGGAACACCCATGGAAAATCACTATGGGGAATTTTACTCATTGGTTGATCTTCTGGTGCCGGGAAGCCTTGGACGAATTGATGATTTCAAAAGACAGT
>JBGGMM010000056.1:0-7445 GCA_041288045.1 Pseudobdellovibrionaceae bacterium
GATATTGCGATGACCGGCGAAGTCACTCTTCAGGGCCGTGTTCTTCCGGTCGGAGGAATTCGTGAAAAGTGCTTAGCTGCTCTTTCACAGGGAATTAAAGATGTGATCATCCCGCTGGCCAACCAGAAGGATCTTTCTGACATTCCCAATGAATTCAAGAGCAAGATGAATTTCATTTGTGTTGAAAATTTGGATGAGGTCTTTGCAGTGGCTTTTGATCGCGAATCGAAGGGCCCGAAAAAGAACTCGAATCCAAAAACTGGCAAAAAGGGCAAAGGTTCAGCCGCTGCTTCTTCTGCCGCTTAATTCAATGTTCCTCAGCTTTCAGCAAACAAAAAACCCAGGTCAATGGCCTGGGTTTTTCTTTAGGGCAGGAAAAAAAGCCCTTCACCAAAGATTTCTTTTATTTTCTCACGAGAGACGTCTTTGCCATTGAGAAAGTATTTTTTCTCTTCAGAAATCTCTTTGAACACCTGGATACTCGCAGTGAGCGAAGGAAATTCCACTTCAATTTCCACATATTGGCCGCTTGAAACCTTTTTCTCAATCATTGCTTCGACTTCATGTACATAAATTTTCGAAACGATGGTTTTCCCATTTGTCATTGTGGTTTTGATGAGAATGGTTCCTTTGTATTCTACTTTGTAACCTAAAGGGCTATAGAGGTCTTCACCTGAATAGTTCGAAACCGTTTCTCTTTCTTTGACTGCCGACTGATCCTGTAAATCTGAATCAGTCACCGTCAATACTTCAGTGAAAATCTGTTTTGAGCCATATTTATAAAGTCCTTTTTCAAATACGCTTTCATCTTTCGTTTCTTGAAACTCTTTTTTGAGGTCTTCCCGGTTGCTTTCAAGAAAGACTTTTTCCTTTTCCATTTTTTTGACAGCTTCAACCGGGCACGAAGATCCCCCAAATAAGCGAAGTTGATCATAAGTCATTTCTTTGGATCCAACCTCTTTGAGCGACCCGTTTTGAACTGAATTGACCTTCTCTACTTTGCATTTTTTGATAATGCTATTGACTGCCTGCTGCGACTTTTCAGGAAGCACCCCAATTTTTTTCAACCGCTTCTCTTTTTCAGTTTCGCTTTCCTCATCTGTTGCCAGAAAAAGATTTTCTGCAGGGAGGATCTCTGCTTTCTTTGCGATTTCTTTGATTTCTGAGATTTGTGCTTCGGTTAAATCCGCTTTCGAAATGACTTTGTAAGCGCTGACGGGACTTTGCGAATCATTCTCTGAAGCGGGATTTTCTTTGTTGTCCTTTTTGTTAGCACAGGCAACAAAAGAAAGCACTGCAATGAAGGCCATGAGCTTTTTCATTTGAACCCCTTTGAAATGAATAACCGGCGGAACATAGCAAGGCTTTGACGTGGGTTAAACTGTCATTTTTATAACCAGTCAAATTTTCATGGTTTTGAACCTTTAAAGGCCAAATTGCTTTTGGATGTCTTCTGCCCTCTTTTGAACTGCAGCTGCTGGGAATTGCCTAGCTTCTCTCAAAAGGTCGGAAATTTGCTTTTTCATTTCTGGGTTTTTCAATAGCTCGAGATTGGATTCGAGCCTTTTTCCTAACTGATAAAGAGCCGCCAACTGAGGGTAATTCAGAGAGGTTTGATTAATTCCTTCAAGATGGGGATCTGTCCCGTCTTCTTTTGTACAGTCTTGAAACCCCAAGCAGGGTTTTTCTTGGTAGATTTCTGTGATAAATTCAGCATCTTCAAGGGTTTGTAGGTCTCTGGCCAAAAGAAAAGCAATGGTCCCGCGCTCGTTTCTGCTCTCAAGAGACAAAAGGTCGTAGGCCTTTCTTAGCTTTTGATGCATTTGTGGAGAAAGATGCCTCAGCTCCTGATCAAGCCTTGGATCATTGTCATTTTTAGATTCTAGGATCTCAGTTAAAATATCCCATTTCTTTTGATCTTCAGAATTTAACGAATTGTCTTCTGGCCATTGAAATGGCGCTTGGTTGGCTGGACTCGACTCCACTTTTTCGATGGGTCGGTTGCTTTCTTTAAAATCAATTTTGCTGGGCTTTAGTTCAGGTTTTTTTTCGGTCCCAAAGAAAAAGAGCCCTGCGACCAGCAGAGCTCCAAAAAAAATTCCGGCGAAAATTTTCTTAGTTCGAACTGAAATCATCAAGCATGGCCTTCTTGACGTCAGCTTTGTGAATTCGTCCCAACTGATCCGTTGCATACAAATCAGCGTCCATTTTCACTTTTTCAAAACAGTTCTCACAATATTTGCTGATATTTTTCAGCATGATCGTTGACGAGCCATAGGAACCAAAAGCCGTTGAATCACACGCCGGCTCACCAGCCAAGGGTGCGCCGGTCCAGATGGATTTCATTTCTTTGCCATTTTCGTCTACGAATGGTGTTGGACAATTGTTGTGGCTCCAAAAAAGGTTAATTTTCTCTGTGTGCCGCGATTCATGGTAGACGACCATTGTCCTGGCCACTTGAGGGTGCGAGAATTTAATAAAATTCTCAGTCAGCCACATTTTGTCTGAAGCAAAAAAAGGCTGAACACAGGCAACGGCTGCACCGCCACCGCAACTGTCGACACCAACTGATTTGATTCGGCTTTCAAAAAAGGTTTTGTATTTGTCGCCGCTCAGTCCAGAGAAAATTTTCTGATGATACGGCGTTTGTTTCGAGCCTTGGATTTGATAAGTAAAAGCCAAATCCTCAAGCATCTGTTTTTGAATCTTCTCTGGAACGTCCTGATCAAACTGAAGCGCCTGTGCGCTCAAGCTTCCAAGAACGACCAAAGAAGAGATGATGGTTTTCAATCTCATTGTTCCCCCTGAGGGGATCCTTGCATTTTTTAGTCTGAAATCACGTCATTTATTCTGACTAGAAGTATAAAAATAACTTTTAGATGAATGCTTCAGCTAGGAAAACTGGCTTTTGCGACGAGCTAATCGCTCATTTTCAGTTTCAAGAACACGAACCAGGGTTTTGAGGTCAGCGACCTCATCTTTTAAATGAAGAATCTGCTCTTCTTTTTCTTGTAAAATTTGCGAGTAAGCCTTTTTGAGTTCGCTGAGTAGCCGATTCGCAGCTGCTAAAATCGGCTCTTCAACTGGTTCATTCAGGGAGAGATTCTCCAATGAGGTTGGAGAGTTTGACTTCACCGGTGTCGGCGGGACCACCGGCGTCTTTTCAAGGGAGGGGCTCATCGTCATTAGGGAGGGGCGATGTTCCTGCGGTTGATCGAGAATCAAGTAACGTCCGTCTTTGAACTGGTACTTGATATCGTCGGCTTTGATCCGTCTTCGGAGCGTACTGATACTCACCTGATACTTAGATGAATACTCAGTTAGCGGAAGCCAGTTACCAGCCATTCTTCTATCAACCTCTCTTGCCTATTCACTTTACCACCCATGAAGACCCTGTCAAACCGAGGTTACTCAAAACTATCCAAAATGCTCAAATCCCGCTGAAGGTCTGGATCTCCAGGCTTTTTTAAGCTGACTATCCAGTCCTTTTGTCTGCTTATTCACAAGCTCTTCTTGGCCAAAGACCAGCTTCTTGGCTAGACGCGCAAAGTTCTCGCTTTCACTTTCAAATTTGATTTCGGATACTCAGAAGGCATGGCTCTAAAGATCCGGGAAAAGAAAAAAATAGGACTTGTTCTCAGTGGTGGCGGAATCAAAGCAGCTGCTTTTCACATCGGAGTTTGTCTTGCTCTGCGTGAAAAAGGATTTCGATTTGCTGGCGGAACCAAAGAGCAAGTGAAGAGAAACTTTCCAGAAGACGACCCGATGACGATCCGTCTTTACGTGGGGTCCAGCGCCGGGTCTTTCGTCGCCTCTGCCCTTTCGGCTGGTTACACGCTCGAAGCTTTGATCGAAGCATTTGAAATGGGCAGTAAAGGAAAGGCCTCAACTGGCGACCATTCTTTAGGACATCTTAGACCCTTTAGTTATCGAGAGATGTTTGCCATCAACAGCACCAATATTCTGAAATCTTTACCTTTGGGAATGCTTCGAAAGTCGATCCTGACCGGAGGTCTAGAGACTGTGATCAAGGACCGCTTCACAATGAACGGCTTTTTCACTGCCAAAGGGATCGAAAAATACATGCGGGAGTACGCACTTTCTCACAACGAATTTCGCCAGTTGGGGGTCGAGCTCTTCATCATCGGCACTCAATTGAATCACACAAGAAAAGCAATTTTTGGAAACTTTCCCAACGAAGAAAAAACCAAAACCTTGATGTACGTGAACTATGCCAAAATTTCCGAGGCCGTTGCTGCTTCGGTCAGCTTGCCACCAATGTTTGCTCCGTTTGGAATTCAAAGACCGGATGGAAAAGAGATTTTCTTTTTCGATGGCGAAATCCGAGACTCTCTATCAACTCATGTGGCCTCAGACCAAGGTGCAGATCTCATCATTGGTAGCTATTCCTACCAGCCCTATCATTTCTCATCCGAAATCGGCAGTCTTCACCACTTTGGAATCCCGGTGATTCTGAACCAGGCTTTGTACCAGGTCATTCAGCAAAAAATCGATCGCCACATTCAGTACAAACACGACATCGGAGCCATCTACTCATCCATAGAAGGCTACTTCCGGCAAAACAATCTGCCCGAAGAGCACAAGGAAAGAATCCTCAAAATCATCCGGGACCGAGTGAACTACAAACCCGAAGTCGACTATGTCTACATTTATCCACGACCCCAGAATCATGAAATGTTTTTCGCAGATCACTTTTCGCTGAATCCAGTGGTCCTGCAAAAGATTGTGCGCTCTGGATTTAAGTCGGCGATTGGGCAGTTACGAAATTTTGATCTTTGATTGGGGTTTGGGAGTCTCGAGCACAGCGGTTCCGGCGGTAAACGGAAATCTGCCCGTGGTCGTCTGGCAGTTGAATTAAAGGCAGCTGTTGGATGCGCTGTTTTTTTATGTTGCAAATTTGCACTCTGACTATCGTCTGTTTATGGGCAGACGATAGTCAGAGTACAGAAATTGCGAACAGTCGCGCTGTTCAGAAAACGTTGCGGCATTTTTGCTTTGAATTTCCCATCTTTTTGAACTGCCGATCAGGAAGATCGGCCGGCAAAATTTCAAAAACCTAAGGCTTCAGAAAATGCACTGTCTGCTGGATTTCAATACTCAGCATTTTCAGCCGGTTGATCGTCACTGTTGTCAGACTTACGAAACGGAGGCCGTAGATTCCGACCTCTGGACTGTGAACAACGTGTGCTTCGACTGGGAGAACTTTGCCTTTGGACCATTGCAAAGAGCCTCGGATTAAAGTTCCTTTTGAGAGTTTCTTATCGCCGTTCCATCGAATGCGGGCTCCGCCAGAGCTGAACTCAACAACGGGAACTCTGCGATTGACCTCGATGTTGCGGATTGTGCTGATAAAAAAACTGACGTCCAGTCGCTCTGGGATTTCAACCCGAAAAGCAGCTCGCCGATTGAATCTGTAAAACTGGGTGTCGTTAACAAGAACGAAGTAGCCCTCTTTTTTTCGAAGTCTTGTGGTGATGAAGTAGCGCTCACCGTTCACATAAAAAAGAGCTGTGACTTTTTCATAATCTTTAACGGCGCCGCCAACGACGACACCCTCAAGGCTGAAGTCATCCTGAATTCCCATTGTGCGAAATTCAACGACCTGATTGGAACCTGTTTTTAATACGATCTTCACATTTTCCTTGGCGACCTTCTGGAGCAATTTTTTTCTTTCGATTAAAGAATAAACTCTCTCAAAAGGCGCCTTAGGCATTAGGATAGCGCCTTTTCAAAAAGGTCAAAGATAGGACCAGAGACGAGTCCCAAGAAAACCACAAGGAGTGCCGAGACGATCACTGCCGTACGTGTGGCATTTGTTGAAAAAAGTGCTTCCTCAACATCGCCTTCTTTCATGTACATGACGACGATAGGCCTTAAATAGTAATAAACGCTAATGACAGAATTGATCACACCCCACAGAGCGAGCCAGATCAATCCTTCGCCAATGGCCCCAGCAAAAACATAAAACTTTCCGAAAAATCCAACCGTTGGTGGAATCCCCGCCAATGACAAAAGAAAAACAGTTAGACACAAAGCCATCAGCGGCCGCTTTTTTGCGTATCCAGCCAGGTCCTCAATATTCACAGAGGTATTTTCGTTTTTTTCCATTAAAGCGACAATGGCAAAAGCTCCAAGTGTCATCAATGAGTAGGCGGCCAAATAGAAAATAAATCCTGAAGCACCAAAGGCAACATCGTCAGAAATGCCTGTGGTGATCAAACCGATCATCAGGTATCCAGAATGAGCAATGCTTGAATAGGCGAGCATCCGTTTGAAATTGTTTTGAAGAATGGCTGCCACGTTACCAACAATCATTGTCAGTACGGCTAACCACTGCAGGATATCCAAAAGATTTTCGGAAAAAGCCAAGGACTTTGTCGCCATCAATCTTAGAAATGCTGCAAAGCTGACGGCCTTTACTGCTGTTGCCATATAGGCTGTGAGCGGCGTGGGGGCGCCTTGGTAAACATCCGGGGTCCAGGCATGAAAAGGAACAATGGAAACTTTGAAGCAAAATCCAAGGACCATCAAAGTCATTCCAAAAAGGAAAATGCGTGAAGATGTCATCAGTTCAGCTGTTTGCTGAATCACCACCGGAATGTAGGTGCTGCCAACACTTCCAAAAATAAAGGACACTCCGTAAAGAAAAATCGCCGAGGCAAAACTACCAAGAATGAAGTATTTAATCGCCGCTTCTTTCGAAAGTTTCTGCTCATGCGACATGGCAATCATCAAATAAAGCGCCAAAGACATGGTTTCAAGACCAATGAAAACCATCAAGAGGTCCACTGCTGAAACCAGAATCATCATTCCGATAGCTGAGCTCAATGTCAAAAATACCAACTCAGAAAACTGCTCTCCAGTTGTGGCGGCATTGTCGTACATCAACAAAAGTCCACCGGCTGCTGAAACCAATGCAATCGCCCCAATCCACCGAGTGACTCCGTCAAAAACCAAAGCATCTGCAAATGCAGTCGCGCCAGATCCCGAAACCACCAGCAACAAAACGAGGGCGGCAAGAATTCCACCCAACCCTTGAAACAAAGTGGCTGAAGGACTTTGCTCAACATTTCCTTTTAAAACTTTGATTGTGATTGGAATGATGCTCGCCAAAAAAAGAGCAATCATTGGAGAAATCAAAAGAATGTCGCCAATTCCAATTGAGATATTCATTCTTGGTCTCCTTCATGAGAAGCCTGGAGCTCTTCTGATTGGGCTTCTTTCATCACAGTCAAATTGTAGTTGTTCATGTTTTTCACCAGATGGTCCACGCTGGATTTTGAATAATCCAAAAATTGATTTGGGAAAATGCCCATCCAAAAAACCATCAGGATCAATGGAACCATGACGGCAATTTCTCGAGCATTTAAGTCATGCAGCGGGTGATGAGGGTCGCTTGCCAGCTCTCCTTTTTCGCCAAAGAA
>JBGGMM010000057.1:0-10521 GCA_041288045.1 Pseudobdellovibrionaceae bacterium
AGTCTGCTCGCGACCTGGGCCCACCGAAATCACATCAATCGGGGCGCCAATTTGCTTGCCGATAAAATCAATGTAATTGGTGGCCGCTCTTGGCAGATCCATCAGGGCGTTGATTTTGCTGATGTCCTCTTTCCAGCCCGGCATGTACTCGAACACCGGCTCGATCTTCTCGAGTTCGTGCGCCGAAGTCGGAAATTCAGAAATCACTTCGCCATTCAGTTTGTAACCGGTGCACACACCGATTTTATCAAAGCCAGTCAGCACATCGAGCTTCATCAGAGCCAAATTCGTAATCCCATTCACACGGATCGCATATTTCAATGCCACCAAATCCAACCAGCCACAGCGACGAGGCCTTCCTGTGGTCGAACCAAATTCGTGACCCTCTTTTTGAATCCTCGCCCCGACATCATCTTGAAGTTCCGTCGGAAAAGGCCCCGCACCCACGCGTGTGGTGTAAGCCTTAAAAATTCCCAAAACCTGAGTGATCGCCGTCGGTCCAATACCCACACCGGTGCAAGCCGATCCAGCCACTGTCGAGCTCGAAGTCACATAAGGATAAGTCCCGTGCAAAATATCCAGCAAAGTCCCTTGCGCGCCTTCAAACAAAACCCGTCTGCCGGATTTAAGCTGCTTGTGCACAAGGGCTGAAATGTCTTTCGAGCGATAAGGTCCCAGTTCCTTGGCCATTTTGCCCAAGAAATCCAGCATCTCATCCACTGCGAAAGTTTTTTCGCCGTAAACTTTTTCAAGCAAAGCGTTTTTTTCAGCAAGAGCCAGTTCCAGTTTTTTTCGGGCTACATCCAGATCAAACAAATCCCCAAACACCAAAGCTCGTCGGGCCGCGCGGTCTTCGTAAGCCGGGCCAATGCCCTTCCCAGTCGTGCCGATCTTTTTATCTGAAAGGGCCTTCTCGCGAGCACTGTCTAAAGCTTTGTGATAGGGGAGGATCAAAGTGCAAGCATCACTGATCAGAAGCTGCTTGGGATTTTGCAAATAACCAGTGGCTTTCAAGTTGGCGATCTCTTTGCCAATGCCCTCGGGATCAATCACGACCCCAGAGCCAATCACACAAGTTTTCTCTGGATGTAAAATCCCCGATGGGATCAAATGCAGGACGGTTTTCTTTCCATCCACCACGAGTGTGTGGCCCGCATTGGCGCCGCCTTGGTAGCGGACCACCATGTCGGCTTTGGCTGCGAACACATCAACTATTTTCCCTTTGCCTTCGTCACCCCATTGGGCGCCGACTACCACAATACCCGACATAGAATTTCCTCTGCGGCATAAACTGTAATGGGGCGCCCCGGGCGGGTCAAAATAAAATTAGGACTCTTGCTTCTTCCAGGGCGGGACTGCGCCGTACCAAGCTGCTTTCGGGGGAAGAGTGTCGCTGGTAGAGGAATCCACAAAGAAACGAATCAGCTTGAGGGCCGCCTGTTCGCTGGCTTTAGCGAAGGCCTCCTGGGTGTTGGCCCCACAATGTGGACTGACAACCACATTCGAATGCTGAAGCAGCTTCGAAGTCCTGGGCAGGGGTTCTTTCTCAAACACATCCAAGCCCACGGCTCCTAGCCACTTCTGCTCCAGGGCCTCACACAGATCCAGCTCATGAATCACCGAACCCCTGGAAGTGTTCACCAAAATCAAACCGCGGTGAATGTATTCAAAATGAGAACGGTTGAGCATGGCCTTGGTTTCCCCGGTGGCCGGCACGTGGTAGCTCAGAACATCGGATCTCTTTAAGATTTCTTCATAAGCCACGCGCTCAGCATCCACTTGGCGGAAAGAGGATTCATCGGCGTAGGGGTCATAAGCAATCACCGACATGCCAAAAGCATTGGCCATATCCGCAACCCTTTTGCCAATCCGGCCCAAACCCACAATCCCATAAGTTTTATGATGAAGCTCAAGCCCCACCAGCGCATCGCGGTTCCATTCGCCAGCTTTCAAGGCCTTGTGCGCTTGCGGAATTTTATTCGCACAAGCCAAAACCAGAGCCCAGGTCATTTGCGCTGCACTTTCCACATTGGCTTCCGGAGTGAACATCACAGTCACTCCCCATTTATTGGCCGCATCTAGATCAATGTGATCAAATCCACTGGTGGCCGTGATAATCACCTGCAGTTTTTTGGCCTTGGAAAGCAGCTCATCATCAATGATCGTGCGGCTGCGAATGATCAAGCCATTCACTTGCGAAAGATCAGTCTTAAAAAGATTCGGGCTTTCCGTCTTTTGCACCGATAAAAAGGGCTGCTGCGACAATGTGAGAAGCGCCTCTTGCGAAAAGCGATCGGTGATCAGAACTTTTTTCTGATCGGTCATGAAAGTCCCCAATAAGTTTTCATTTCAGCTTCGAGCTTTGTCATTTCTTGTGGTGGACAGAGCTGCGGGTTGGTCTGATGAAGAATTGTCGAGAGCTTCATCATCAAATCCACCATCTGCGCCGGCTGAATGTATCCCATATGACCGACGCGAAGAATCTTGCCTTTGGCCTGATCCTGCCCACCCATGAGGGTGATTTTGTATTTCTCTTCAAGAGTTTGACGAATTTTCTGACTGTCCAAACCTTCAGGCACCGACAGAGCCGTGAGCGAATTCGAAGGAACTTCAGCAAATAATTTAAGTCCCATTTTCTTCCCAAATTCGCGAGTGAATTGGGCGCGCTTTTCAATCTCGGCAAAAAGTGCCGTGAGCCCTTTTTCCTCAATCAAATCTAAAACCACATCCAAGGCACGAATCAAAGTCACATTCGAACTAAAAAAAGTTTCGCCTTTGTCATTGGCTTTTTTTTCGCGTCTGACATCAAAGTAGTAGCGGGGAGTGGGATTTTTTTCGATTTTCGTCCAAGCTTTTTTTGAAAATGAAAAAAGTGAAAGCCCTGTGGGAAGCATAAATGCTTTTTGCGATCCACCCACAAGCCCATCCATTTTCCAAGCATCCATTGGCAGAGGCATGGCTCCAAGAGCTGTAATTCCATCCACCAAAAAAAGAGTCTGTGGATATTTTGAAATCAATTCACCAAGTGCTTGAATCGGATGCACGACCCCTGAGCTGGTTTCACAGGCCTGACAAAGCACAATTTTTGTATCAGGATTATTTTTTAAGTGAGTCTCTACTTCGGGAACGCTGACCGCTTTTCCCCAGGGAACTTTCAAGCGATCGAGTTTTCCGCCAAAAACCTCCACCATTTCACACCAGCGCTCACCGAATTTTCCCGAATCAATGCCCAAAACCCGGTCGCCTTTTTCCAGAGTGTTGACCAGCAGCGCTTCCATGCCGCCAGAACCGGTGGAAGTTGAAAGAAAAACCGACTCTTCCGTTTGAAAAACAGTTTTCAAGCGGCTTAAAACGCGGGATAAAATCCTGTCAAATTCTGGAGTGCGGTGGTGAATCATTGGAAGCGCCAAGGCTTCTTGCACTCGAGGGTGGAGATTCACTGGACCTGGAGCTAAAACATTGTATTCTAAACCCATGGCGAAATCTTACCTGAAAGTCCTTTTGAAGGGCAGCTTTCTGATTTTTTTATTGGCAGTTTTCAGTGGCTGCGCTTACAGACTGGGCAGTCCAGATCGCAGTTTGCCCGGCGGCTACCGACAAATTTTTATTCCCATCTTTAAAAACAAATCCATGGAGCCTGGGATCGAAGTTCCGTTCACCAACGCTTTGATTCAAGAATATGAGCGAGCCAAAATTGCACGCATCACCGATTCGAATCAGGCCGAAGTCGTTGCGGAAGGCGTCATTAATTCTGTACGCATTAGTAAAACGGGTGCGGATGTCACTGGGGAATCCAACACCAGTTTGCCAACGGGGACTGTTCAAGCAACGGCCTATCAAATTCTCATCACTGTGGAGCTCACGCTGAAACGCAATTCAGATAAATCAATTTTGTGGGCAGGAACTTTCAATGGAGAGCGAACATTTAATGCAGCTCAAATCGCAGCAGTGGGAGTCAATACCGCGAATCCACTTTACAATCATTCGGCCAAAAGGATAAACATGGAGCAAATGGCCGCTGAAATGATGTCAGAAGCTCATGACCGATCAACTGAAAATTTTTGATTGCGTGTTTGCAGGAAAATAAAGGGCGAAAAGGACGATGCCGCAACTGGATTCTCAACAGTTTTACAATCACGTTGAAAAAAGCCTCGAATCCCAAGTGTTTCCCCCTTTGTATTTTTTCTTTGGCGAAGAACCATACCTGATTCAACAAGCGGTGAATTATCTCAAAGTCTGCGCATTGCATGGCGGAGCTGCTGATTTTAATTTCAATTCTTACTACGCCAGCGATGTGGAAATTTCTCAAGTCCGCGACGAAGTCGAAACCCTGCCAATGATGGCGCCCCGGCGGGTGGTTCTACTGCGGGAAGTGCATGATCTCACAGATAAAGAGTGGATTGAGCTAGAGCCGATTCTGGAAACCCCTGTGGACAGCACTGTTTTTATTCTGGTGGGTGGAAAAATCGACAAGCGAAAAAAATTCTACAAGCACTTGTATGAACAGGCCATTCACGTTGAATTCAAAAAGCCTTTTGAAAATCAAATTCCAGGTTGGATTCGCCATATCTGCAAAGGCCATGAGCTCAGCATTTCCGATGAAGCCATTCAGCTTTTACATCGCTTGGTGGGCAATCAATTAACTGAAATCGAATCTGAAGTGGTCAAGCTTCGGGATTTTCTCGGTGAGCGAACCCACGTCGAGCTGGAAGATGTCGCTCAATGCGTCTCAAAAAAACGAGAAGAGAATGTTTTCGACCTGACAGAGAGAATTGCCGAAGGCGACCGGGTCCAATCCCTGGTGCAACTCGTGCAATTGCTCGATCAGGGACAAAACGAGATCGGCATCATCTCTTTGGTGGCTCGGCATATGCGAATTTTGCTTTTGATCAAGCAAGGCCAAGAGCAGAATCTGGCCGGTCAAAGGCTTGCGACTTTTGCCCAGGTGCCCACTTATTATTTAGACGACTATGTGAAGCAGGCCAAACGTTGGTCGGTGAAAAAACTGGAACACTGCCTTTTGATTCTGGCAGAAACGGACAGGGCTTTGAAATCCTCTCCGCTTTCTTCACATATCTGGCTCGAGAATATGATTCTGAAAACCTGCAGCTTACAGGGTCTGACCACAAAAGCGGCTGAGACCTTGAACCAGACCAAATTCTAGTCAATCTTCTCCGTAGAAATTCCGATTCTTTTCTGATGGCAAAGGCTAAAACCGAGCTTCAAGAAAAGAGAAAGTTTCCAAGGCGTCGATTCGTGCGCTTTATCGGCCTTCTCTTTAATGGGACTTACTATATGGGTCTCGGCGAAGAAATCGGCGAGGGCGGAATCGCTTTGCGATTATCCGATGAATTCCCAGTGGGCCGCGAAGGGGTGGTTCATTTTCAGATCCCCGATGGCAGCTTTGTCAGCGTGCGCTTGGAATTTCTCAATGCCCGACAAGAAGAATCGGGAGAGTATTTGATAGGTTGCTCCTTTAAAAATCTGAAATTTGAGCACAAGCGGGAAATCCGCACTTACGTATCTGCTCGAACGGAAACTGAGCACTGATTTTTTCTCTCAATTCTCATCGAGTTTTCATTTCACAGATCAAGATCTTTTCAAAATTTGAAATCTGTTGAGCTCTCGGAGATGGCGGACTACAAGCGGCCATCATCCAATCAACGAGAAGGAGAATTCGATGAAAACAATCTTGATGACAACTGTGCTTTTCGCAACCACTTCAGCTTTTGCTCACGGCAACCTGGCAGCACAGGCCCATGACGCTCTGACAGTGGCCCTGAAGCTAGTTCAAACCCAAGAGCCAAAAGAAACTTTGAGAAACTTCAAATCCGTTTCTGCTGAGAAAATCGCTCATGAAACTTTCGCAGTCGTTGTTTCTTACACCAATCAGACATCTGTGAATTATGTCTGCCAAGAAGACGAATCTGTTGAGCCTGTTGTTTGGGCTTGCACGAAAAAATAATGTCCCGATTTTTTTCTTTGCTTCTCCTTGTGGCGATGTCGGCCTGCGCTTTTGCGCCTGAGCCTTTCTACGAGCGGGATGAAGTGCCGAAGAAAAAGAAAACCGAAGAGCTTTCAGTTGAAGAACTGAGAGCTCTTCAAGGTTTTAGCGAAATCAAAGCAGAAATTATCAATCCCCATTGCCTGAAGTGCCACAATCCCAGCAAGGCCGAAGCGGATGTGGATTTAAGCTCCCTACAAAGCACTTTGCGAAATCCCGAAGTCGTCAGATTCGGCGATCCTGACAACAGTTCTTTTTATGTGACGATTTTAGAAGGCTCAATGCCTGATAAGGCGGACCCTCTCAGTGATGAGCTCACTGAAAAAGTCCGACTTTGGATTTTAAATAATTAATGAACAGATAAAAGATCAGCCCAGACCTGAGGTTCGGTGTAAAAACCCTCATGGCCCGAATCCGGAAACTGACGATAAGTGATGCGTGAGCCCAGCTCTTTCACTTCTTCAGTGAAAGTCTCAATCGGCACGAAGACATCTTTTTCTCCCGAGTAGAGGAAAAAGGGCAGAGCTGGATTTTTCTCTAAAGAATTTTTCAAATCCACAGGTGTCATTCCATACTGAAAGCTGACATCTTTTAAAAGTTCCGCCCAAGTGTCATTTTTCATTCCAGCCAAGAGACGGCATTCATTGAGAAGCCATTTTTCAGGTTCAAGCCCTTCCTGAGTCAGTTTTTCCTGAACTCGTCGGCAAGAATCAGAATCCGAATCCCCACCAGAAATTTCAACCATGGAAATCACCGATCCCGCCAGGCCGTTGTTGTTGTAAACTCCGAACACATAGTAGCGGACAAAATCCTGCAGTGCTTGCATGTCCAATGTGTCGTTGCCGTTCAAGAGATTGCCAATGGCCGAGTGCATACGAGGCCAGCTATTTGAAAATCCCAGAAAAATCGTCAACGCATCCAAAAGTTTCGGTCCGCAAACTTCGGTTCCCTTATCTTGAAAGCACAGATCCTCTTTGACCAACGAGCGAAGCTTCGTCAGCTTCGCTTCATCTTCGGGATAGTCTTTCATGTACATTTTCAGAACTCGTTTTTGCGATTGAATGCGCAGTTTGAGCCATTCGGTCTGATCCTGCATCAGAGAAAAACCGTGAGCGTAAGCTCCTTTGATGGACTGAGGAGCGACCATGGCATAGCGGTGCACAATCAAGCCGCCATAGCTTTGACCGAAAACTTTCCACTGGCTTTGCTCACCCAAGAGTTTCTTGCGAACGACTTCAGAATCTTTGACGATTTCTGTAGAGCCATAGTGAGCCAGTCTTTCCACTGTTTCTTTTGTGGCTGCTGTTGGAAATTGATCCGAGCAGCCTGTTCCCCTTTGATCGATATAGAGAAAAGAAAAATTTTGGCTTTCGCTTTTTTCACTTAAAACGGAATAGCTGGAGTGACTGTCAGAAGCAGGACCGCCATTGTAAAAAACCACGGGATCTTTGCCAGCTTCTAATTTGCCATAATAAAAAACCTGGATTTTTCGACCTTGAGGATTGTTGTAATCCTCGGGAACTTCGATAAAGCCTTTGGAAAAATCCGCTGGCAAGGGCAGGTCTTCGCAGGAATCGTTCAAATTGAGGGCTTCATCCAGCGGCATGCCGGTTTGAAGGCTCACATGCACAGCTTTGATTTCTTTTTCTGTCAGAGGCTCGATTTGAATTTTATTTTCGCTTTGTTTGGGCGTGCAGGCCAAAAGCAAGGCAGTCAGAGACATCAACCCAAGAGTGGTTTTCATGGTTTTTCCCTTCCAGTTTGTCTATTAAAAAATAAAAAAGAGAAGGGGTTGCCTTCTCTTTTTAGAAATCGGAATCAAATGGACCGATTATTTTCCCAAAGCAACATGCACTCGTTTTGAAAGACGAGAGATGTGACGAGAAACGGTTTCTTTTCTCAAAGCACCTTTGCTGGCTGCTGCCATTGCTTTTTTCACGTAAGCTTGAAGCAATGTTGGAAGATCCTTGGATTTAGCTTCGATTGCTTTCACCAAGTTCTTTTCATAGGTTTTCACGGTTGCTTTGTTTTTAGAGTTGCGGGCTCTGCGCTTAGGGGCCTGACGAGCTCTTTTCTCTGCCGACTTATGATTTGCCAAGGGATAACCTCCACGAGTAGTCTTTTAAGAAAGAAGGTGATAGCACGGGGCCCCCATCAATGCAACAGGACAACAGCCAGAAAACACCCAAAATCGGCCAAAAACCACAGGATCGGGTGGTGATGCAGGCTTTGTCCATGGCTTTTGGCACCATGACCAGCCGAATTCTGGGTCTTTTCAGGGACATGGCCTTTGCGGCCATGTTTTCACGGACCATCACCGATGCCTGGGGAGTGGCTTTTCGAATCCCCAATATGTTTCGAAGGCTTCTCGGCGAGGGCTCCCTTTCCGTCAGTTTTATTCCGGTTTTTATTGAAGCCAAGAATCAGGATCCGAGCGGGGCCCGGGCTCACAATTTGGTCAATGGATTTTACTCTCTGCTTTTAATTGTGCTGGGTGTGCTCACGGCGCTTGGGATTTTGTTTGCCGAGCCTATGGTGGGTCTTTTGGTGGATCTGCCTTTTCATGAAATTCCAGGAAAATTTGAGCTCACAGTGCGCATGACTCAGATCATGTTCGGATTTATTTTTCTGATGAGCACCTATGCTTTTTTCATGGGGATTTTGAATGCTCTCGGGCAATTTGCGCTGCCGGCGGTGGCTCCGACATTTTTTAATATTGCCATGATCATTGCCAACTTTGTTCCCAAAGAATGGCAGCCTGTCGAAGGGGACGCTCTGGCCTGGGGAGTGATGGTCGGCGGATTTTTACAGACTGTGATTTTGATTCCGGCACTGATTCGAGCTGATTATTTTCCAAAGCTTCAGTGGCAGGGGATGAGTCAGGATATCGCCAAAGTCTGGAAGAACATGATCCCAGGCGCTTTGGGCATGGGTCTTTTGCAAATCACGACGATTGTGAATACCAACTTTGCTTCCAGGCTTGGGGAAGGTTCGAATACTTTCATTTACCTGGCGGATCGACTTTTAGAATTGCCATTGTCCTTGGTGTCGGTGTCTTTGGGAACAGCTTTGCTGCCGACTTTGGCTTCTCTTTGGTCGCAAGGGGAAAAGCAAAAAACTGTCGAGACTGCCAATTATTATTTGCGACTGAATCTTTTTGTCTCGGTTCCGGCGGCTTTGGGGCTTTATTATTTGGCTCATCCCATCGTGCAACTGTTGTTTGAGAATGGAAAATTCACGGCGGCGGATTCTTTGATGACGGCTTCTGTTGTGCAGATTTATGCCTTCACTCTGATTATCTCAAGTTCTGTGCGGGTGTTGGTTCCTTCCTATTACGCTGTGAAAAACACTTGGTTCCCGGCTGTGGTTTCGGCGGTTTGTTTGGTCGCTCATATTTTGATTGCTCCTTGGATGATGCGAATGTGGGGGATTCAGGGCTTGGTGGCTTCGACTTTGGTGAGTGCCAGTTTGAATCTCTCGTCGCTTTTGATTTTTTATCCGCGTTTTATTGCGCCTTTGGGGTACGTGAAAATTTTTGTGAGCTTTTTTAAATTCTGTGTGGCCGGAGTGGTGCTGGCCGGGGTTTGCCGCCTTTATCCCTATGCTTTAGCCATTTATGGAAATTTCGGATTGGGAGTGCGAATCCCGCGATTGCTTTCGGTGTTTTCGATTATCGGATTTGCGGCTTTGGCTTACTGTGTGGTGAGCTATCTGCTTCGCACAGAAGAGCTGCACCACACTTTGAATTCTTTGCTTGGAAAAATCCGCAGACGACTTAAAAAAAGTCTTTAGCTCAAACTCTCTTTGCTGGCCTTCAGTTCTCCATGTTGCAAAAAGCTTCTCAGCATCCAGATGGCTTTGTCGTGGGCGCCCACTCTTTGGATCATCATGTCCTGGCTAAAGAGGTCGCTGGCATCACCGCTGGTGAGCGCAGCTTGATGGGCGCGCTTGGAGAGCAAAGTGTGGCCGGAAATCAGATCTAAAAGAGCCTGGTCATCTTGAGCTGGACGTTTGCGCATTTCTTCCAGGTCAGAGTTGGCCAAGATGGTTTCCAGCGAAATCGGAGCGACTCGGCCCATGGCTCTCAGTCTTTCAGCGATTTCATCAATGGACTCAGCCAACTGCTGGTATTGCTCTTCGGTGAGCTTGTGGACAGAGAAAAATTTCGGTCCTTGATAGTTCCAGTGAACCGCATAAGTTTTCATATAAAGCACGAAAGTATCAGCCAAAACCAATTGTAAGGCTTCGGCCACCTCAGGATTTTGTTCCTGCTGAAGATTTTGAGCTTGAGACGGAATGGGGCGTTTTGCTTTTGCTGTGTCTTGAGTTTTATTAGCTTTCATTTTGATTCCTCCCTGGATCGACAGAAGTGGAAAAGGCAAAGATAGTGCCAGCCCCGAAATTGCTGAATGACAATTTCGGGGCTGGCACTTGGTGCCTTCGGTTCACTTCGCTTTTCTTTCGACATCCGGACACTCTTTGCTCTCTCCTCTCACTGATTGGTCTTGAACCCTGCC
>JBGGMM010000058.1:0-11769 GCA_041288045.1 Pseudobdellovibrionaceae bacterium
TTGCGCATTTTCAGGATGTCATCGACTGTCTTTCCGGATTTTTCTGAAAGTCGAGAGGCCATGGCCATTTGCGGGTAGGTCAGGCCGCCGTCTCTCATGGCTTGGATTTGCGCATCAGTCAGGTGATGTTTGCTTTTCAAAGCATCCACCCATTCAGGTTTGTCTTTCACTCTTTCCGAGAGAAGCTCTTCTTGCTCCAGAGTACTGTCTTCTTGGGCGAAGCTAAGGTGAGGTGATGTCAGAGCCACCGAGAATGCCAGTAAGCCAGAGGCGATCATCCACTTTTTCATTTAGGGCCTCCTATTGCCGCTTTCGAAGGGAACCGTGAGTCTGATCCAACCCTGGATCTCTTGAAAATTTTCGAATCCACTTCGAGAGGATTGTGAGTTGAGGGCTAATGATCCCGCCAACTCTGTTCTTTCAAACATTTTAGCAACAGTCCCCTGAAGTTGGAAAAGAGTTTGTGTTTCGATCTCAGTTTGAGACGTGGACACAGGTCGGCCCTTTTTATTGGATATCACTGTGGATTCTGAAATTTTGCGATGGGGGTATGACGAAAATCTAGACAGAAAGTGTAAACCATATGACAGGTCCGGCTGTGGATGAATTCGCCACTCTCCACCAAATTCGAGGTAATTCTTCGAATAGAGGCTCTGACTGGAAAACACTAAGCCAATCTCCGCATAAGGAGCCAAAGTCTGAGTCGGTGTCAGTGTCCAATCCAAAAGCGAATTGAAAATCAAACTGTGATCCACTCGTCCTTCGAACTGGTGGAAAAATTTGATTTCATAGGTGGGCTCCAGCACCACTTCCATCCGCGAATTGGGATTGAAGCTCTTCGCCAGCGAAGTCGAAAGGAAAGTGTAATTGAAAGACTCTTCCGTCGTGGCAGGACTGCCCTCTGAGTAGTACTGACCACCAAGCGCATAATCCCAATCAAAGGAGCCAAGCCCCCTCACTCCTAATTCGTGAGTTTGTCCCAGACGATAAGAGAATACATCATTCTGATGCTCTTTCAGGTAATCACGGTAATTGAGCCAGATCATCGATGTTTTGCGATTTTCAATCAACAAATTAGAACTGCGAACCCACCAAAAACCATCGGCGTCTTTGTCGGTTTCTTCAAAATTAGCATTATTAGTAAAGCCAAGGCCGCCTTGAGGTTTCATTGTCCATTGAGCAGCAGCGGGGAGTGCGAGCGCGAGAGGAAAGAGCAGGCAGAAAATTTTCATAGACCTCAAGGGTAAATGACCTTGAGGTCTCTTTCAAACCAACCCAAACCAAAGTAGAGGCTCAGGTGATTGCCTTTTTAAAGTACATCCAACAGCCGCTGTTTCAGCTTGTCTGAAAATTCCTGACGATCGATCTTGCGGCCTGTGAGCTTCTCTAAGCTCACCATGGTTTCGGAATTGAATCCGCAGGGTTTCATGCCGGTGAAGGCTTGGGGGTCTTCGTCCAGGTTGATGGCGGCGCCGTGGTAGGTGATCCATTTTTTGACGCCGATTCCGAGTGAGGCGATTTTTTGTTTTCCGACCCAGACTCCGGTTTCTTCGTTGGCGTCTTCGGTGTCTGATTTTTTTTGTGGGGTCTTTCCCACAGCGTCCACAGCATAATCCCGAAGAGTGGCGATGATTGCGTCTTCTAAATTGCGTAGGTATTTGCCGATATCTTTGATTTTTAGGATGGGGTAGACCACCAATTGGCTGGGGCCGTGGTAGGTAGCTCTTCCGCCGCGAGAAATTTCGATGATGGGGCCCTTCCAGCCAAAGACGTCGCCTGACTGGGTTTTTCTTCCCAAGGTCACAACGGCTGGATGGGTGCAGAAAATGAGAAAGCCAAAGTCTTCACTTTGGCTTTCGCTCACTTCGTTCACTTTTTCGAGCTGTTTCTCCAGGGCTTGCTGGTAGTCGATCATGCCCCAGTCGTCAAACTTAAGCATGAGCGTCTTTAGAGCGGCTCAATGGTTTTTGAATGATGTGAATGGCGTGGCCCAAAGTCGCTTCTGCTGCTTCCATCATGGTTTCGCCCAAGGTTGGATGAGGATGGATGGTGAGTGCGAGGTCCTCCATTCGCGCGCCCATTTCGATCGCTAAAGCCGCTTCGCTGATCAGGTTCGAAGCTTCAGGGCCAACAATGTGGACACCCAAAAGAATTCCAGTCTTTGCGTCAGCAATCATTTTCACAAAGCCATCCGTTTCCATCAACGAAACCGCTCGGCCATTGGCACCAAAAGGGAATTTGCCGATTTTCAGATCATTATAGCCCTTAGCTTTCGCTTCGGACTCCATCATGCCAGCAGAGGCGATTTCCGGATCTGTGAAAACAACAGCTGGAACTGTCTTCGCATCATAGACGCGATTTTTCCCAGCGATCACTTCGGCGACCAGCACGCCTTCATGCGAAGCTTTGTGGGCCAGCATGGGCTGACAGGCGATATCGCCAATGGCAAAAATAGTGGGAACATTGGTACGGCGTTGAGCATCGACTTTGACAAAGCCTTTGTCATCAATTTGCAAACCAGCAGCTTTGAGGTTGGCTTGATCAGAATTTGGTTTTCTTCCGACTGTCACTAGAATCTTATCAGCTTTCAGAGTCTGCTCTTTGCCACCCACTTCAATGGTTACTTCAAAACCATTGCCAGCTTTCTTTTGGCCCTTTGCTTTCGCACTTGTGAGAATTTCAACACCTTGTTTTGAAAGTTTTCTTGCAACGATCTGTGCGCACTCAGGATCCACCACACCATTGAGCACAGCCGGCGATGCTTCCACCACAGTGACTTTGGTTCCAAGCTTGGAGAGATATCCACTGATTTCAAGGCCAATGTAACCACCACCAATGACCACCATCGTTTTCGGAATTTCATCTAGGGCGAGTGCGCCTGTCGAAGACAGGATTCCAGTTTCATCAAATTTAAATCCAGGAATTTCAATTGGTCTTGAGCCTGTGGCCAAAATAAAATTTTTGGCTGTCACAGACTCGGTGCCCGTTTTTGATTTCACTGAAAGTTCAGTTTTCGATTTGAATTCGGCTTCACCCAATAGCACAGTCACGCCATTGCCTTTGAGCAGTTGGCCTACACCACCAGACATTTTGCCGGACACAGATTCTTTCCAGCCTTTTAGTTTTTTCATATCCACACTGATGTCTTTGATCTGAATTCCCATAGTGGCTGCATCGTGCTGAGCCTTGTGCAAAAAGTGAGTGGCTGAAATCATGGCCTTTGAGGGGATGCAACCCACATTCAAGCAAACGCCGCCCAGAAATTCTCTTTCAACAACAGCTGTTTTCAATCCCAATTGGGCTGAGCGGATTGCCGCCACGTAACCGCCAGGTCCTGCGCCAATTACCACCACATCAAAATTTTGCGCCATAAAAACTCCTTCAGTCTTATTTAAAGAAAAGGGGTAAAATCAATTTCACCACGTAATACAAAAGTGCGCAGAAAAGCAGGGCGGCCAAACCCCGGGCCACGACTCTTTGCAATCTCTTTTGCTCTTGCGAATCTTTGACGACTTCGGTGACGTCAGCTTCTAGCTCTTGCGGTTTTTCCTCTTGAGTGACGGCCATTCCGTAAGTGTCAAAGAGAGCTTTGTTCCGATTGAAATCGGCAGTCTTCATTCGCAAATAGAAAATCTGCCCAAGATAGGGCTCAAGCCGGTATTCAGCCTTCATCACCACATTGTGGTAATTTTCTTTCATTTCGGCTTTTTCCTGAGCTTCATCTTTGAGGATCTCAAAGGAAGTCCCCTGCCTTTTTAATTTTTCGCAGACCTCCTCAATTTCTTGAGGAGTGAAGGGACCGACTTCGAGAGTTTCTTCTGTCATAGAATTTTACATCATATCCAGCATCATCATGCCGGGCTTTTGAATTTTAGAAAGAAAGAGCTTCAGAAAGTTCGCAGCCACAGCCCCATCAATCAAGCGATGATCAGCAGTGACTGTGAAATTCATCGCTTTCACCACATCCACTTTGCCGCCAGCACCCATCACCAGCTTGTCAGTGATCTTGTACATGCCAAGAATCGCTACTTCGGGGTGATTGATGATCGGAGTCGCATAAGTGCCACCCACTGAGCCAATATTAGTGATCGTGATGGTCGCGCCCTTCATTTCATCAGGCTTCAATTTGCCATCACGAGCCCGCTTCGAGAGATCCAAAATCTCTTGAGAGATTTCAAGCAAAGTTTTCTGATCGGCATTCTTGATCACAGGGACAACCAAGCCATTGGGTGTGTCCGCTGCAAAACCAACATTGAAATATTTTTTGTAAACAATTTCCTGAGCAGCATCATCAATGCTGGCATTGAACATCGGAAACTGCCGGCAAGTGGCAATCAGAGCTTTCATCACGAAAGGCAAATAAGTGATCTTCGTGTTGTTTTTTTCAGCGAAGTCTTTCAAAGATTCACGCAATTGAACAAGCTCAGTCACTTCCGCTTCATCCATCAAAGTGAAATGCGGAATGATGTGTTTCGCCATTTGCATGTTCTCCGCAATTTTCTTGCGGATCCCACGAATGGCCACTCGCTCTTCAGCTGCACCCGCAGGTCCTTGATACCCAGGACGAGGGAAAGCAGGAGCTTTCATCGGTGTGGTGTTGCTATAAGTTTCAAGCCCACCAGAGCCATTGCCTTTGGTCATCACATCTTCACGGGTCACTCGGCCCGCCAGACCTGAACCTGTGAGGTTGTTGATGTCCACATTCATTTCACGAGCCAGTCTTCGAGTTGAAGGAGTGGCTAATACTTTTGAATCAGCAGCGGGTGGATAGTAGCTCGCACCAGCTGCAACGCCTTCATGCATGCTGGGTGGAACGCCAGCGCTAGCACCTGCCGGTGGAGCTGGTTTTGAAGTCGTCACCGTTTGCACAGGAGCGGCTGCTGGTTTTGCTGCAGGAGCTGGGGCATTCGTCGTTGCAGTTGCAGCCGCGCCACCAGCTTCGAGAGTCAGCAGGACTTTTTCAACAGCGATCACATCGCCCACTTTGAATTTTAAATCTTTCACCACGCCACCCACAGGGGTTGGAACTTCGACGGTGGCTTTATCGGTCATCACTTCGGCAACCGGTTGATCGGGTTTGACAGTGTCGCCGGGTTTGACCAACCATTTGACCAATTCACCTTCAGTAACACCTTCACCTAATTCTGGAAGCTTCACTTCAGTTGCCATGTGATTCGTTCTCCTTTTGCTGATTCAAAGTTTCCAACTCTTTTCGACGTTTTTCAATCACGCCTTTCATAAAGAATTCTCCAGCCCGGTAAGAGCTGCGAACCAAAGGACCTGACGCGACATACAGAAAGCCCATGCCCTCTGCCACGCTTTGCCATTCTTTGAATTTTTCAGGCGTCACATAAGATTCGACTTTCAAATGGCGGGGAGTGGGCTGCAAATACTGACCAAAAGTGACCACATCGCAATCAATGCTTCGAAGGTCTTTGAGAGTTTGCAAAATCTCTTCATCGGTTTCACTGAGACCCAACATCAAAGAAGTTTTTGTGTAGCGAGTGGGATCATGCTTTTTCACTGTCTCAAGCACACCCAAAGACTGTCTGTAGTTGGCGCGAGGATCTCTCACTTTTTTCTGCAATCGCTCCACTGTTTCCACATTGTGAGCGAAAACATCGGGACCTGAATCCGTCAGCTGGGTGATCAAATCCACTTGGCCTCGGAAGTCCGGAGTCAAAATCTCGACAATCAATTCGGGATCCAATTTTTTAATCGTGCGAATGGTGCGAGCAAAATGTCCAGCTCCTTGATCAGGCAGATCATCACGGTCCACAGAAGTGATGACCACGTAGCGAAGATTCATTTGCGAAATCGAGTAGCCCACTTTTTCTGGCTCCAAAGGATCGAGAACGCCTTTGGGGTTTCCAGTCTTGATATGACAAAACTTGCAACCGCGAGTGCAGACTTCACCCATCAACATGAAAGTGGCTGTCCCGCCGCTCCAGCATTCACCCATATTCGGGCACTTGGCTTCTTGGCAGACTGTCGCTAACTTCAAATCCCCCAACATGCCTTTGATACGGGCATAGTTTTCACCGGAAGGAGCGCGGACTTTGAGCCATTCTGGCTTGGTCAAACGAGGCTTTTGCAAAGCGTCAGCAGACATGAAAATTCCTTTGAAAGATGAAGTTCGTTTGTAAGCCTGATAGAGGGGAAAGTCTATGAAATTCAAAACCAGGGTCCATGAGGGAATCTTCCTCAAACGCTATAAACGCTTCTTTGCCGATGTGAAGCTGGGAGAGGAAACTGTCGTCGCTCATGTCGCCAATACCGGAAGCCTGAAATCTGCCGCCGAGGCCGGATCCCTCTGCCTTTTGACCGAAGCCGAAAATCCCGAACGCAAGCTCAAGTACACTTTAGAAGCCATTCAAACCCCCGGTGGGGCCTGGGTCGGCGTCAACACCAGCTGGCCCAATCAGTTGGTGAAAGAGGCTTTCGAAACCAAAGCTTTTTCTCATTGGAAGGATTTTGATCTTTTCAAAGGCGAAGTGAAATTATCCGCTGAAACCCGCTTGGATTTGGTTTTGAGTTCCAGCCGGCACGACAAAAAACATTTCGTCGAAGTGAAAAATGTCACCATGGCCTCTGGCGAGCTGGCAGTTCAAAAGGGAAATGCGCATTTCCCTGACGCTGTCACTGAACGAGGACAAAAACACTTGCGTGAATTGATGAAGCTTGTGAGCGAAGGCCATTCGGCCGAAATTTTCTTCACAGTGCAAAGAAATGATTGTCATGTGTTTTCGCCCGCCGATGAAATCGACCCCATTTACGGACAGCTTCTGCGAGAAGCGGTGAAGGCCGGAGTTCGAGTGACAGCTGCGCAAGTGGAAATTTCCAAGCAAGGGCTTTTTCTCAACGGACGGACTCTGGAATTAAACCTCTCGTGATTAAGGCAATACCACTATGACAATTCATTCCAAGCCGCCGCTTTCAACTCAGTTTGAAAAGGCCGACGTCGAGATTCAGCTTCCGATGACCTATTTGCATTTCAATCCGGGCAAAGACAAACCTTTGCTCCTTCTGTTTCATGGATACGAAGACACCGCGGCTGGGGTTTTGCGCCGGACTTTGACAGGGGCTGAGCATTATTCAAAATTTGAAATTCTTGCGCCCAATGGGCTTTTTCCTCTCCCAGTTCGAATCGAGCAGGGATGGAAACAGAGCTTTGCTTGGTATTTTTCTGATTTTGCTCGCAAGCATGTTTTGATTCCGCCAACAGTTGCAGCTTTGGCAGTTGCTCGATTGCTGCAGCAATTGGGATTGGAAAAAAGAGAAAAACTGTTGATTGGATTCTCTCAAGGTGGATTCTTTCTGCCTTTCTTGCTTCCGCATGTGAAAAACATCAAAAAACTCATTGCCGTTGGCGCTGGTTACCGAGAGGAAGATTACCCAGCCCACTTACCTATCCCCTTGGATGCTTTGCATGGGGAGACGGATCAGATCATTCCGCTGGAAAAAGCGAAAGAAGGCTTTCAAAAATTAAAAATAAAAAATCCTCAGGGGCAGTTTTACTCTTTTGCGGGTCTCGGTCATAGCATGAATGCTGAATCTCGGGCATATTTGAAAAAAATCATTCTTGGAGCCTTTCCATGAACCTCAAAGAAAAACAAAAAGCTCGATCCAAGGAAAAAATTCTGCAAGCAGCGGCTGTTTCAAGAGCTGGAAAATAAAAACGCCCGGGGGATCCCAGGCGTTTTTCGAAATCAATTTTTAATTGTGTCAGAATTATTTGCTTTCCAGATGCTTGTCGATGATGGTTTTGAATTCTGGGAAAGGGTAAGCACCTTTCAAAGAAACGCCATTGATAACAAAGCCCGGAGTTCCACTGATTCCGAATTTTTGTGCTTCGGCAACGTCTTTGTTGATTCGTTCCATCAATGAAGCATCAGCCAAATCTTTGTCCAGCTTTTTCATGTCAGCTCCGACTTTTTTGGCTGTATCTTTCAAGAATTGTTCTTTCTTGGCATTCAGATCTGCCTGATTTTGAAAAATCAAATCATGAAATTTGTAAGCTTTGTCAGCGTCTTGGCGTGCAATCGCTTCAAAATATTTGGCGGCTGGCATTGCCAAAGGGTGAAAATCTAGAGGCAAGTGTTTAAACACAAAGCGAACTTGGCCTGGGTAGGCTTTTTTCACTTCTTGAATCGTTTGATAGCCTCGAGAGCAATAAGGACATTGGAAATCCGAGTATTCAACAATTGTGATTTTCGCGTCTTTTGGCCCTTCAATGGCGCGATTGTCTTCAATTTCAGGCTTGAGGGGATTTTTAAATTCTTCATCCCGCTTGGCTGTTTCTTCGCTAGCTGCTTTTTCGGCGCCCTTGGCTTGAGCTTCACGAGCTGCTTTGTTGACGACTTCGATAAATTTTTCTGGATCTTTTTCAATTGCAGAAAAAACAATACTTGGGTCTTTTTCAATGGCTTCTTTGATGTGCTTAGAAGAAGGGGCGCAAGCGCTCAAGAGCAATCCGACTGCTGCGGACATCAGGACAATTTTTTTCAAGAGAATCTCCTTTTTTTATGTGACTGGTTTTTCAAACCCAAACAGTTTGACACAAAGCTTTTCTGAGACAAAGTATTTTTGCGTCACGGCTTTGGTCTAGGGAAGTCTTGAGACAAAGCACGTCATTGAATCTGACACTCTCCTGTCAGAGAATAGAATCATGAAAAAGCTCATCACGTTCTGCATCACAATGGCAATTGTCGGGTCGGCGCAAGCCGGACTGCTTTTTAACTATTCTCAATTGGCTCTCAAAGACCTGGATCAAATGAACAAACTGGTCCGCAGCAAAATCCAAGAGTCAAAAAAATCGGGAGGCAACAAAGTCATCCCGTTGAAAGAAGCTCTGCAGGCCGTGTTTTCAAGATCCAATGAAGATTTCATGATCGAAAAAATCACTCCGCAATTGAAAGTTGAAATGGATGAGCACGACTCCTGGGAGCCTTCTATCCAAGCGTTAGTTAAAGAAGCCTTGGGGGCACTTGGCAATCCCAAAGCTTTCAAGCCAGTGGTTCAAGTGACCTATTTGATTTTCCTTGAAAATATGATTGCTGAATTGAAGCCTCGGCTGGATGAAAAATTCGAGAGAAAAATCATCACTCAAATCCGTGATGCAAAAATTTCTGTGACGAAAGAAGCAGTGAATGAAAGAAGATTGCGAGTGATGAAAGAAACCACTTCGCCCTCACTGATTGCAGAAGCGGTTCTGAAAGAGCATGAGGAAATGAAAAAGGCAGCGCCGCCATCGACTGTTCCAGCTGCGCCTGCTGCCAAAAAAGAAATTTCAGATGAAAATGAGAGCGAGCAATAATTAGTGATTGCTCGCGATGATCAAAGGAACTGCAACTGAGGCAGCTGCCAATCGGCGGTAGGCATCTCGGTAGTTCTTCAGAACCTTTTGGCTATAGATCTGTGGCTTTGTTTCGCTGGCATACATCTGAGTGGCTTTGGTATATCCCATATTGTAGGCCGAAATGTATTTTTCAGCTTGTTTGTTGAAGCGGCCACGCAAGTAGTTCATATAAGCGACACCGATCCGAACATTCATCGATGGATCTTCCAAAGTCTTGGCTCCGTACCAAGGCAATTTAAATTTTTCAGCAATCCATTTGGCAGTCTTGGGCTTGAGCTGCATCAAGCCGATCTCTCCATGTTGACCGCGAGCCATGGGATTGAAACTGCTTTCTGTACGAATGACAGCCATCACAAAAACTGGATCAAAATGATACTTCTCTGCTTGCTGTAGCAATGTCGATGAAAGATCAATAGCAGCCTCTTTATGGGCAGCTGGTAAGCTTCGATAGACTTCATTGAGGATCGCCATACCGAGCATTGGAGAGCCTTCCACAAGGCGGGCAGGGCTGTTCTGATAGGTCTTCCCTAAGAGCTCTTTGGCATGAGCAGCTCTGGATTTTTCATTCAAAGTTTGCAAATCCAGTCTCCATGCGTTTGAGAAAGAAAAATTTTGATAGAACAAAGCTGTGAGAGCAAGTGCTGAAAGGACACCGAATTTTTTGAACTGAGGAGTATCAAAAAAGTTGAGTGTGGTTGTCATGTCTCACCTCCTGTCTCAAAACGACAAGTGATACCACCTATAAGTCCAATGTTCGTGCCACAATCTAAGCTATTGAAATAACTGGCGTATCAGGACGATACGCGGGTCAAAAACGGCCTATTGGAGGGGGCAAAAAAAGTGTGTAGAAAAGTTTCGACAAACGTCGATAAGTTAGAGACCCAAGATGATCGTCTCGTGTTCGATTCTGAAAAGACCCCTGTCTTCGTCTAGAACATCTCATTTTGGCTCAAGCGATCCCTGCGTCACTCCGATGAAAAAGAGAACCCAAAACGGATTTTGGGAAGGAGTGCGCTCATGTTTATTCAAGGTGATTTACAGGCTCTTTTCGATGCTCTCTATGAAATTGGCGCGATTGATCCTGTTCTTAAAATGGATTGGTCGCAAGTCACAGATGAGATGGGACGCAATCAGATGGTTCTCAAAGATCTCTTCAAATTGGTGAATGCCTGCGCCGGGGATCGTGAACTGTTGATTCAAAAACTGAAATTCATGGATGAGAAATCAATTCACTATTTGGCAATGGAGGTGGCTCGTGAATTTGCTGAGTTCCAAGACCGCAAAGAACTTCACTAGAATCTCGCTGTTTGGCATTTTCTTCTTCGTTCAGGTCTCGGTGAGAGCCTGGGAAGTCGATATGTCCCGTCGGAAAAAAGATCTCAAAAGCATGCGGCTTCCGGCAAGCATTGTGGATGTTCAAAAAAAGCCCGAAGACGAAATGGCAGCCAATTTTTTCAAATCGGTCGAGCCCACTCAGGAAATCGTGATCATGAACACGGACAATGGTTTTGTACCCGGAACAGTGCATTTGAAAAAAGGGCAGAACTACAAAATTTTTGTGGTCAATGTGAATGACAAAGAGAAAAACACAAGCTTTGTGCTGGATGCTTTCTCTGAACACCACGCCACTTATTTTGGCCAGCAAAAAAGTTTCAGTATTTCTCCGAAAGCCGATGGAATTTTCTCTTTTCAATGTCCAGAAACTGCCAAGCAAGGTCGTATCATTGTTTTCAGTGATGAGATGGACATGACAAGAAAACCGGCTTCTAAATCTCGCTAGGCGAGTCTTAAGAGAGATTTATGTCAGATGAGAAACTCACAGTCTTTCAAGCGACGATTCGGCAGTTCCTGGGGCCGATCGTTGCCTTTTTGGAAGATCCCAAAGTGTCGGAAATTCTCATCAATGGTCCCCATGATATTTTCGTTGAGATGTCTGGAAAGCTGACGAAGACTTCAGCCAAATTTCACGACGAAGATTCTCTTCGTGCCGCTGTGAACACAATCGCTCAAAGTGTAGGTCGCAGAATCACTGAAGAAGAGCCACGGTTGGATGCTCGCTTGCCAGATGGTTCAAGGATCGCAGCTGTGATCCCCCCTTGCGCTCGCAATGGCACTTGCGTGAGCATTCGAAAATTCACTCAATCTAAAATCACTTTCAAAGACTACGTGAAACTGGGCTCGCTTTCCGCCGATGGCGCACAGTTCTTGGATCTTTGCATGTTTCTGGGAAAAAATATTTTGGTGAGCGGTGGGACCGGTTCGGGAAAAACCACTTTGCTCTCTCTGCTTTGTTCGCGGATCCCCAAAGGGCAAAGGCTTTTGGTGATTGAGGACTCGAGTGAATTGAATATTTCCTACGAGCATGTAGTGAATTTTGAAACTCGACAGGCCAACCAAATTGGTAAAGGCGA
>JBGGMM010000059.1:0-3973 GCA_041288045.1 Pseudobdellovibrionaceae bacterium
AAGCCTCATTTGAAAACTCTTTTTACCCTTCGCCCCTTTACTCGTCTCATTTCGTGGGGTCGGGATTTCAAGTCGGTGGTGGAATACCTGATTCTCAATCAGATGGAAGCTCGAGGTTTGATTTCACGACCGAAAAGAAAGTTCAAGGACTTGCGGTCATGACTGCTCGCTCGATCGTACAAAGTCGGCCCCGACCCAAACCCTGTCATTCAAAATAAATTTCCAGCAGCAGCCATCAGGTGAAATTGCCCCGTGATTTGCCGGAGCTTTGGTCCGTGTCGCTGCTGAAAACGGTATCATCTTTGCTTTCTTTTTTGAGTGGGTTTTTTTTATCAGTTAGCAAGGAGGCCTAATTATGGCAACACGAACGTCTGAATTTGAATTTGCGGATTCGCATCCTGCGATGAGTTGGAGAGCAACGATTGCGGGGCTGTTGGTCAGTTTTCTAATTTTCGGCATTCTTTTGAGTCTGGGTGTGGCTCTTGGAGGAGTCAGTCTCACCGATGGGGCGAATCTGAGAAATTCTGGAATTTTGGGAGCCGTTTGGATGCTTTTGAGTATTTTCTTTGCCCTTTTTGCCGGAAGTTATTTTTCTGGTCGGATTTCAACATTCGTCGCTTCTTGGGCGGGTGTGGCTCAGGGTTCTGTTCTCTGTGCGCTTTTCTTGGGAATCTTGCTCTGGCAATTTGTTGGCCTCGCCACTTGGATGACAAAATCAGCTGGCAATCTCGTTGGAGGCGCTGTTCAGGCCGGAGCTCCACTGGCACAAGGTGTCGCCCATCAGTTGGACATTGGGATGAATGACATCATCGAAGACAATTTAGGCGGAGTGCAACTAAAAGGTGATGCCAGAACAATTGCAGGTGGACTTGCCAGTCGGCTGATTCGCGGTGAAACCGAAAGTGCAAAAAATTATCTGGCTCGCAATTCCACTCTCACTCGAACAGAAGTGGATCAGCGAATTGAATCTGCTCAATCGCAGTTAACTGCTGCCGGCGAGAGAGCCCGAGAAGCCACCGCTGGCGCTCTGAAAATCACAGGCTGGAGCCTTTTTGTGATTACTTTGTTGGGCTTGATCGTTTCCATCTCTGGAGGAGTTGCTGGATTAAAAGCGAAACGCAAAACAACAGTCTTCCGTGAAGAAAGTGCCGCGATTCCGCCTTTCCGTCCTGCAACAACATAGAACCCAGAGAGGCCGAGTGGGTTATTTTTTCTTGTTGAAGTCCTTCAGCAAGTCACCAAAAGTTCCAAAATTAGAACTGGTGCTTGTGTGGGACTTCCAAGAATCATCCCTCACTTCTCCGGGTAGGCCTAAAGACAGCTTTCTTTCCTCGGGACGGACTTCGTCCACTTGCACTTGGATGCTGTCGCCGCGTTTTTTATTTTCATATTGAGAGCCTTCTGTTGAATCCCGCCACTTTGAGCGCGGCAGAAGTCCCGTGATCCCTGGTGCGAGGTTGACGAAAAGGCCATAGTTCTCTTTCTTTTCCACAGTCCCTTCAATCAACCGACCGATCGGGAAAGTTTGCGTGACGCTCAACCAAGGATCCGATTCACCACCGCCTTGTTTGAGAGAAAAGGACATTCGCAGTCGTCCCTCTTCTTCCTCAATGCGCAAAAGCTTCACTCGCACAGGCATGCCGACATGAACGATGTCTTCTGTTTTCACTCCACGGGCCCAGGACAATTCAGAGACCGGAATCAGCCCTTCGAGACCGCTTTCTAAGCGAACAAAAGCGCCGAATTTTTCAAGCCGTGAAACACTGCCTTCGAAAAGATCGCCCACTTGTGCTTTTTCGAGCATTTGTCCTTCGGCTTCCGCCTGACCCTGCTGCAGAATTCGCCGTCGAGAAACAACGATGTTGCGTCCTTCTTTTTCATAGGCAGTGATGATGAATTCCAGACGACGTCCCACATAGCTGGCAGGATCTTGCGGTGTTCGCAGTTCTATTTGGCTCAAGGGGCAAAAAGTTTTATGGCCACTGATTTCAACACGAAATCCGCCTTTGACCACTTCAAGGACGCGACCTTCGACCGGCAATTCCATATCAAAGGCGTCTTCTAAATTTTCGACATCCTGAGCGCCTGATTTGGCTTGTTTGTAGCGAAGAAAGATCTCGTTCTCACGGACTTTCAAAACCACCACATCCAGAAGATCGCCCACTTTGAATTTCAAATTTTTGTTCTCATCCAGAATTTCACGAGTTGGCAGTTGGCCATCGATTGCTGAGCCAGTGGAAACAAAAACGATTTCTTTGCTGATCGAAAGAATTTCGCCTTTGAAAGAGTCGCCTTGTTTCAATTTGGCACGATTCAAACTTTGTTCAAACAGAGAGCCAAAATCTTCATTTTTGTCCTGAATTTCATCGCCGAATAAGTCTTTTTTAGCCATAGGGCCCTTTATACGAGGATTGAGTGACCTTCGCAAAGGGAAATTCACAGCGCTCGACTCGACGAAGGATCAAACTCCCAATCAACTGGCCGAAGTTCCTCATCTTTTTGAGGCAAGAGTCCGAAAAGCTGGAGGCAAGGAGAAGCCCATGAGCACCCCGCGGGTTGTCGCCGATTGGAAACAGGAATCGGGCCCTTTGAAAACCTATTTAAATGACCCCAATATCAGTGAGATTATGGTCAACCGTTGGGATTTGATTTTCATTGAGCGAAACGGTGTCATTGAGGTTGCAGAATACAAATTCCATAATGCGGATGGGCTCAATCGCTTCATTCAATCGCTTTGCGCTTTTATGGGTTGGGATTTGAATCGGAAATCTCCTTATCTGGATGCTCGACTGCCAGATGGATCACGCTTGAATATTGTGGTTCCTCCAGTCGCCTTTGAAAGTCCGGCAATCACAATTCGGAAAGCGACAGTCAGCAACTTCAACTACCAGACTTTGATTAAGGCAGGAACTTTTGATGACAAGCTGACTTACTTTCTGAAGCAGGCCGTCACCTGCCGGCAAAATATTTTGATCAGCGGTGGAACGGGAAGCGGAAAAACCACCATCCTCGGCGTCTTATCCTCTTTCATCAATTCGAAAGAAAGAGTTGTTTCCATCGAAGACACGGCCGAAATGCAAATCAACGTCAAGAATTTGGTCCGGCTTGAAACGGGGATGACCGAAGAAGGCATCAGACAGTCCGATTTGCTTCGCAATGCTCTTCGCATGCGTCCTGACCGAATCATCATCGGTGAGTGCCGTGGAGCTGAAGCTTTTGATATGTTGATGGCCATGAACACGGGCCATGAAGGCAGCATGACCACCATTCACGCCAATTCAGCGACTGATGCGCTTCGCCGCCTTGAGGCCATGATCATTCGATCAGGGATTGAAGCTCCCTTAGAAATGATTCAACATGATATTGCGAGCACGATCGATTTTGTCATTCAAACCAATCGGTCGACCGATGGTAAGCGCCGGGTCAGCGAGGTTTTGGAAGTGATCGGCAGAAATGAAAGTGGCTACATCACGGAGAGTGTTTTTAAGTACATCGACGGTATGGGAATTAGTTCAACTGCCTACGTGCCAAAATTTGTTTTGGACGCCAAAGGAAAATTTCCGGGTCAATTCTTTGATGCCGATTACAAAGTCAAACTCACAGCTTAATCAATTTAAACTGGCCCACCTTGCTGTTCATAAGGATTGAAACTTCTGACTCTTGAAAGAGACCTTAAGGCATAGGGGTCATGTTTTAAGCCAAGTTTTGGTTGTGATATTGAGAGTAGATGTGAAGGTGAGCAGTGAGACGATCCATTTTCTTTGTAGTACACCAAGTTCGTCGAACCAATCGATTGATATCGGCTCTAAGTTTTGCACAAGTGTGGTTTAAGCTAAAAATCGGATCATGCCGAACTTTCTTTAATTCACCTTGTCCGGTCATGGCTCCTCTTTTTCCTTTGCATGTTAAGTGAAGAGATCCAGGGAAAAACTTCGCCACGTCGGCTGGATAGTGGGGATTTTGATCAGATCGA
>JBGGMM010000060.1:0-21689 GCA_041288045.1 Pseudobdellovibrionaceae bacterium
GCCGAAGAAGGGGATACCCAAGAAAGAACGCCGCTGCCATTGGTTTTGAGGATTTCGCCAGCGTTTCCGTCATTGTCAGGCAAAGTGAAGAGCACATTTCCAGACAAAGAAGGCGCTAAGAATTGGACGTAATTGGAACCATTATAGATTCGTAGCTGGGTCGCTTGCACTGTTTGACCTGAAACAGTGCCGCTGCTGACGAGATTGCCAGTGGTATTGATCGACGTGTCCCCAGAAATCGTGCCAGTGATAATGGCCGTTCCCGAAACTTTACCGGCTGTTGTGAGTGTGGGGATGTCGGAGTTATCAAGTGATGCGCCGGCTGTGACTCGGCCTTTGATATTCACTGTGACTTTTTGGTAAGTCCCAGCGCTCACTCCTGTATTAGAAAGATCAATGGTGCCTGAGCTTGTCAAAGAACCACCGACTGTGCCGTCGGCGCTGAGTGAAGAGCCGACGGTGAGACTCGAAATTCCGCTTCCGCCAGTGCCAATGGTTTGCACTGCGGTTCCGTTATAATATTTAATTGTGTTTCCCACAGAGTCATACCAGATATCTCCGGCGGCCGGGCTGGTCGGGTTAGAAGAAAAGCTGGGAAGACTTGCGCCGGTTGAATCCGAGCGCAGAAAATTGCCGGCGAGAATGCTTTGCAAATTGGAGTAGGCCGGAGTGGTGAAAAGCGCTTCAAGATGGGCTTGCGTGAGATCGGTGCTGCCAGCGGTGTTGACCTGAAGGATTTGAGATTTTTCTAAACCTTGCAAATTTTGAGCGACGATGGCTTGAGGAACTGAATTCAAGACCATATCCGGTGCCAGCACGTCTTCTAGATTTGTCGACGAGGGTGTGACTGAGATTCGAAAATATCTGACATCTCCAGCTGATGGAGTGTAGGAGTTGCCGCCGCAAGCTTGAGAAGGAGCAGACATGCCTGAGATCGGTGTGATGTTCTGAAAGATCTGAGTCATCGTCGAACCAGGATCATCAGAGGTCCGCTTTGAACTGCCAGTCGAAGAACCCACCTGAATGTTAAAATAACCAGCAGTCAAAAGAGTGCTGACTGTTTGCTGCTCTTCATAGAGGATGCAGGTTTTCGCCGAATTGAGAATTTGAATTTTTAATTTAACTGAAGATTCAACCAGTGGATTGAGAGTGCCAGTTTTATAAAGGCGTCCATCCAGAGTGAATGTCTGGGGAGAATCATTTGCAGCATCCGCTTGCTGAACTTGGAGTATCAGTGCCACTCCAAAAATAACCAACAGCTGTGCCCAACTACGACAACTAAACGTCCCGCTTCTGCGTTTCATGGCTATGTGACTTATCGGAGCCCAACGTCTAGGAGTTGATAGATTTTCTTCATATTCTCAAACTGAGACAGTCATTTTTCGATCTTTTCAATTGTATGTGGAATGGCATAAAAAGAAGGGGATTGTGTCTCACCCAGCTTTTTTAATTTGAAATTTCGATGCGAGAATCCAGACGTAAATTTTTTGATCTTTGATGTCGGGAGTTTGCGCGGATCGCAAATCAAAGTGACCTTCTCCCCCCAATTGCAAGCGCATCACGTGATCAAATAGTCTTTCTTCCATTACCAGACGAGGAGATTCGCCGCCCTCTTGCTTGCGAATCAATTTTGCTTCTTGCTCAAGCCGCTTCGCTCGGCCGGCCACTTGGCCGTTGATGGTTGTTTTCTTCATCTCTCGTGGGCCCACAAGCCCCAGATAGCCGATACCTGCCGAAAGCCCCACGTCATAATGGATTTCTCCACGAAATTCGCGATCGACCTCGGCATAGATTTCATTGCACATTTGAAATGCGAATTTCAAACCTTCAGAGATCGCCAAGCGCTCATCGTCATGGTCATTGAAAAAAACCACGAAGAGCTCATCGGCATTCCAATTGAAGTAATAGTTTTTATCCGGCAGAAGAGATTCTAGATTTCTGAGAATGATGTCGTAGTACTTCTCCAGCATTTCGGTGATTTGCTCAGGGTCTTTGGTGCCCGAGAGTTTTTGAAAACTCCGCCAATCGGCACAAAGACAAACCGAAAATCGGTTTCTGGGTTGAAAGCGCACATTGTTCCGCAAGCGCTCTCCTCCAGAGACGATATATTGAGCGATTTTTTCTGGTACCATGGTCCGCAAAAGATCAAATTGAAAAGTCAGGCTTTTGACAAACTGACGGCGAAAGTACATGGACATAAAACTCGCACAGAGATGGATGATGACAACAATGTAGAGATTATCAAACTGGTCGCTGCGCAAAAAACCCATCAATCCCAAAGCCAAAAAAGAAATTCCAAAATTGTAGATGTATTGCTCTCGTGGAAAGCGATGAAGCATGAAGGTACAGAAAAAGCTGGTGGCTAGAAGCCCTGTGTAATAAACAAAAAACTTTTCGCCTTCTCCATAAAAACAAAAGATGAAATACGACAGGTTGAAGATAAAAATGGGCCACAGAATCATAAATGAAAATGTGTTTTGTGCCGATTCTGTGTGTTTTTCGCGGGTGCCCCATTTGTGAATGAAAAACAGATTTGGAATGATGAGCAGGATGTTGACCGCTCGAATGGATGTAAATAATATAGGATTGACCAAAAATAGATGATCGAAAAAAATCATGACCACAGAAGCGAAGAGACCCATTCCGTTTGCGAATAATGCATAACCGAGGCGATTTTTCAGTCGCCAATCATGAAAAAGATTGGTGTGCGCTGTTATACGCTTTTTCAAGCCTGCACTCCGGTTAGGTTTGGGTTAAAGGAAAGATCGGAATTTACTTGGGAATCCTTTAAGGATACTGAGTATGACTTTTGCTCAAGTGCGAATGGATTGAATCGAAAAAAGAGTAAAGGATGATTTAACATGGATACATTCGAGCGCGAGACGCTTGCCCCGGAATCCCCCTATCTTCAAAGCTCGGCCACCTGCAATTTCACCACTGCCTATTTCAAAGATTTCCTCAATCAAATCGTTTCACACAGAGACACTCAAGCCGAAAAAGCTGTGAAGATCTTTAGCTGGGTTCGTGACAATATCAGCTATGAACTGGGCCTTCGGCCTGACACAGCCGCCGGGACTTTGGTCCGTCGAGCGGGGTCCTGCACCAACAAAGCAAATCTCATGGTGGCTTTGGCTCGCGCCGCGCAAATTCCAGCAGCTTTTCATATCATGCGAGTCAAAACAAAAGATTATTTTGGACCGGTTTGCACTCCTCGATTCTCTGCTTTTATGAGCAATGAGTCTTTGCATATCTACACAGCTTTCAATGTCGAAGGTCGCTGGTTAAAGGCTGACGGCACGGACGACAAGACTTTGTGTCTGAGTTCGTCACATCTTTGTCGCCAATCAGAATTGGTTGTGTTCGATGGGCAATCAGATGCGATGATCAATTTAGATCAGAATCACATCGTTTTCGACGATCCGATTCGTTATCCCCATATCGACAATATTCTTGGCAAAAAAATGAGACTGCCAAGCTCCATTATCAATGTGATGAATCTCTATCTCACTTTCATTCGATTGCATGGCAAAGCTTATAACCATGTGACTGATCTTGAAGGGGGCTTTTTTTCTTGGCTCAGTTCGACCTTCCCCGTCGAAAATGAGGATTTTAATTTAGCAGAGCAGGAAATTCTGAAGAAAATCAATTTCCGAATGCCTAAGCAGGAGTTGAGATCACAAAATGAAAAAGTGGGAAATTAAACCTCCAGGGTCCTCAAATTTGTTGGACCACGATGTTTTCATTCGCGGCGAGCAGCTCAGGGGCCGCCGCGTGGCTTTGCTCGTGACCGGCGGAATTGCCGCCATGAAAGCTCCACTGATCGTGCGAGCTCTGCGAAGGCTTTCTGCTGAGGTCGTGGTTTTCGCAACTGAAGAGGCATTGAAATACACCACTCTTGATTCTCTAGAATGGGCGAGCACAAATCCCGTCGTGCACAGACTCTCACCTCAATCTGAGCATCTTTCCAAAGCCAATCCTTTTGATATTTTCGTCATGGCGCCCGCGACTTACAATTCTATCAACAAAGTTCGCAATGGCTATGCCGACAACGCAGTGACAACGACGCTGGCAACGGCTTTGGGTTCTCTGGAAAAAGGTCAGGCCAAAATTGTGATTGCACCGGTGATGCATGGTGATTTTCACAATTCAATTTTGCAAGAGAGCCTTGAATTTCTGCAAGCGCGGGGAGTGGATATCTGTCCTCCACGCGACGAATTTGGAAAACACAATTTGCCAGATCCAGAAAACATCGCCGCTTTTGTCTCGCATGTGGCCAGCAAAAGCTCTCTCAGCGGCAGAAAAATTCTCGTCACTGCGGGGCCCACTCCGGTGCCAATCGATAATGTCAGACGAATCGTCAATAAATTTAGAGGCCGCCTCGGAATTGAGATCGCTCGGCATTTGTATTTGAGCGGCGCCGACGTGAAGCTGCTCCTGGGCGAAGGATCCAACACTCCACCAGCTTATCTGGACACCAAGATTTTTAAAACTTACGACGACTACAAAAAATCGACTCTTGAAACTTTGAAGGCGTGGCCTGCCGAAGTCGGCATCTTTTCCGCAGCTGTCGCCGATTACCGACCAGCCCAAGTCCATCCGGGAAAAATCCCCAGTGGCGGAGTCCTGAAATCACTCGATCTCGTCCCCACAGAAAAAATCATCGACCTGGTTCAACAGCAATTTCCACAAACCAAGATGATCTCGTTTAAATACGAAGAAAACATCGAACACGCAGCCCTGGTCAAAAAAGGCCTCGCCCGAGTCGACAAAGGCCATCTCGCCGTCGTCATCAACCGAGGCGAAGAAGTCGGCCCCAAAGGCGAACAGATCGCCCACCTGCTAACCCGCCAATCGGATCCCGTGAAATGGACCGGCAAAGACAAAATCGCTCAGGGACTCGGCGAATTTCTCGAAGGTATTCTGTAACCGTTCAAAAAATGCCGCAGCGTTTTCTGCTGCGGATGACTCCCTATTGAAACTGAGGCCGGCTTTCCGACAGCACCTGGGCTTTTTTGAATTCCTTAGGCGCTGGTCCAAGGAAACTCAAAAGCTCTTTGTTGATTTCTTCGGCATGGGTGACCAAGACTCCGTGAGGACCGTCTTTGATTTCAACATAGCGAGCGTTTTTCAAAAGTTTTGACAGGGGTTCACCAGAGGATTTGATTGGCAGAATTTGATCGGCATCTCCGTGCATGATCAGGGTTGGAATATCAAATGCTTTCAGATCGGCGCGGAAATCAGTGAGCCAAGAATCCACACATTTCACGGCTGCAAAGTAAGAAGCTTGCACAGCCACGTTCCAGCTGGCGAGAAGGGCTTCTTCGCTCACTCGTTTTCCTTCCAGCTTTTTGAAATTATAAAAATTGGTCAAAAATTGTTTCATGTAAGCAGGACGATCTTTCAAAAGATTCTCTTTGATCTCATCGAAAACTTTTTGATCGACTCCTGTGGGATTGTCGGCAGTTTTCAAAAGGTAAGGTGGGATCACACCGATCATGACAGCTTTGCTGATTTTTTCTGATCCGTATTTTCCAAGGTAGCGAGTCACTTCGCCGGTGCCCATGGAAAATCCGACCAACACCACATTCTCGAGATCCAATTGTTCGATCACCTGGCGAAGATCTGAAGCAAACGTATCGTAATCATAACCGATCACAGGTTTGGCAGAGCGACCGAATCCGCGTCGATCATAAGTGATCACTCGGTAACCTTGTTGCAAAAGCGCCATGGTTTGCTTTTCCCAAGATGCCCCATTCAAAGGCCAACCATGAATGAGAAGGACCGGCTGTCCTTCACCATGGTCTTCAAAGTAAAGCTCAATAGGACCCGAATTCTCCTGGCCGACTGTGATGTATGGCATATCCACTCCTTTTGTGATGACGAGATCTCGTCGATTTTCAGGAGTGGACTGCAGAAGTTGTACCGAGGGTAGAAGGAAAAGCCAAATTTGAGAACGTTTCGATTCAATTTTGATAGTAACAGTATCCAAGTTATTGAGGCTCGAAGCTCGGACACTGATCGATGATAAAGTGGATTTGATCGAAGCCCCAAAAATGCAAATGGCAGGATCTGATCCCGCCATCTGTGACTTTGGAAAGTCGCCTCCTCTAACCAGGAGGTGTTTATGTCCCAACGACATAGGCCTTATCGGAAGATTTTGTGGGTCCTTGAGAGGATTTTAAAGCTTGTGCTTTTGATTCTCCGGATCCTTAAAGAACTGATCTAGAATTTTTGGAAGTCAGGGCTTAATGAGGTTGCAACACCAGGCTTAAAACCTCGGAGGTTTCAACGGATTTGAGAAGATGGCGGGATCACCATCTGATTTGAAAAAGCGATCTGCGAAGCAGATTGCCACTAACAGAACGTAGCGAAGCACCTGGTGAAATTTCAAAGAAATGAACAGGATGGGTCGTTGAGAGAAGTGGTGCCCGACGAGGTTGTGCCCGCAGCAAAAAGCTCCTGTGGAGCTTTTTGAGGTGGAGCATGGAGGAAGAGGCTTTGCGCAGGCAAAGTCTCGCCCGACAGTCCAGAGGAGGCCACCAAATGAAAAAACCGACCAGAAGGTCGGTTTTTGATTTGGTGCCCGACGAGGGACTTGAACCCCCACGCCTTACGGCACCAGATCCTAAGTCTGGCGTGTCTGCCAATTTCACCAGCCGGGCACAGACATATTTAATTTTAAAAGCAGCCGATTACTTGTTGTTCTCCGCAATCAGCTTTTTGTAGTCCGGAGCTCGCATCAAAGCAGCGAGTTCCTTTTCAGTGTCCATCTCAATTCGGATCAGCCATCCGTTATTGATAGGATCGTCATTCAGAACAGAGGGGTCTTCGCCCAAAGACTGATTGATCTCGATCACAGTTCCGCTCACGGGAGCGAAAAGATCGCTGACGGCTTTCACACTTTCGATCACGCCGAAGGGTTCGCCTTGAGTGACTTTCTGTCCTTCTTCAGGAAGCTCCACGTACACAATTTCACCCAAAGAATCTTGAGCGAACTCAGTGATTCCGATGGTGACGATGTTCTCATCGACTTGAGCCCATTCATGATCTTTCGTGTAGTAGTAGTCCTCTGGAACGTGGAAAGTACCCATTTTGATCTGCTCCTCGTGATATCAAAATTGAACGGCTCTATTTATCGCGAAACAAACGGAGTTTTGCAAACCTTTGCTTTGACTTTTCGTCCACGAATGTCGACTGAAAACTCTGTCCCCTCTGCGACATAGGGCGTCGCAAGGTAGCCAATGCCAATCGGTGCATCCAAACTAGGCGAATGCGTTCCACTGGTCACCACGCCAATCTCTTTTCCGTCCAAAGAGTGAAGAGTGTAACCCTGGCGAGGAATGCCTTTTTCTAGCATTTGAAATCCCACCAAAGAGCGCTTCAATCCCTGATCTTTCGCGCCCACAATCTGAGCTTTCGACATGAAATCTTTTTTCGCCGGCTTGATCACCCAACCGAGCCCTGCTTCATAGGGATTCGTTGTGTCATCTATCTCGTGACCGTAAAGGCTGTATTTCATTTCTGTGCGAAGCGTGTCTCTTGCTCCTAAGCCAATGGGCTGAACCCCAGAGGCCTGGCCTTCTTGCAAAAGAGTGTTCCAAAGATGAGCCGTCGCTGGAGCTTCAATGAAAATCTCGGCTCCCTTTTCGCCAGTGTAACCCGTGGTTGCAACAATGGCGGAAGCTCCCACGAAAGTTGTGCGCAGGAAAGTGAAGGGTTTCATCTCGCTGATTTTGGTTTTGAAAGTCTGATCTAAGAGTGCCAAAGCTTTTGGTCCTTGCACAGCGATCTGCCCCCATGATGCAGACTCGTCACTGATATCCGCCCCTTTGTTGTGCTTCTGCATCCAAGCAAAGTCTTTGTCTTTGTTTGAGGCATTCACGCAGACCAAATAATCCGCATCGCGCTCGAGGCAGTAAATGATGATGTCATCAACCAGTCCACCTTGGTCATTGGGCAACAACGAGTACTGAGCTTCGCCGTTTTGCAATTTCGAAACATCATTGGTGGTCAGCCATTCCAGAGTCGAAAGTGCTTTCGGTCCTTTGACTCGAATCTCTCCCATATGAGAGACATCAAACAATCCCACATTGGTACGAACGCAAGTGTGTTCCTCGCGCAGGCCCTTGTATTGTATCGGCATGAGCCATCCTGCGAAGTCCACCATCTTTGCCCCCAGCTTCACATGTTCATCAGCCAGCGGGGTCTTCATTAAAATTTCAGCCATGTTTTCACCTCAGAAGGGCCTAAATTCCACGCCAGCCAAAGAAATGTCAAATCCGTTTGATCCACAATGAGCCATATCATCCTCAGCTCAAAAATAGGCCCGTCAAAGGGATAGGCGAAATTTAATCTTTCTACAGTTTATCTCGATAAGAAGGGCAAGGGAGCTGTTTAAAGCCCTGGTCCGCAACTTGTAATAAAGGAGTCATGTATGAACTGGGGGTTCAAAATGTCTAAGAATCAGTGTCTTGCATTGATTGCCTTGTCAGCCATTACTCTTTCTTTTGGCTACCAGAACTGCTCCAAAGTGGGAGTTCAGGATTTAGCAGCGACTGCCAATCAGAAGATTGATGGTCAGGGTGTACAAGTCATTCCTCCAGATGAAATCAGTGGAGCCGAAATTAGCGGCGGATCTTCAGACGGTGGCGGAAGCTCCACAGCTGGCACAATGGACGGTGGCTCAAGCACTGGTGGGGAAATGACCGGCGGAACCTCAACGGCGGGAACAATGGACGGTGGTTCAAGCACCGGCGGTGAAATGACTGGCGGAACCTCAACGGCGGGAACAATGGACGGTGGTTCAAGCACTGGTGGCGAAATGACCGGCGGAACTTCAACTGCAGGAACAATGGATGGTGGTTCAAGCACTGGTGGGGAAATGACTGGTGGAGCCTCCATCGCTGGAGACATGAACGGTGGCGCCAGCAATGGTGGAAGCAACACGGGCAGTGAAACTCCGCAACAACCGACTCCTCCAGAGTCTGAATTGGTTGCTGAGTGCTTGAAGCAGCCGACAATCAAGCTCAATAGCAAAAAGAACGTCAGTGCTGATAGCATTGTTGGTCTCAAAGGTGGTGGAGTGGTTCAAGCCAACTCTGTCCCATTGGTTGATAAATCCACTGGTAAACTCGTGATCGTCGGTACTGGTGAAAATCCAAGCCTCGCTCGAGTTGAAAGCCACAATGGATCTTTGATCATCTGTAATATGACTGTTGATCATTTAGGAAAAGAAACTGGAAACCTCGTGCTTGTGAATTCACATGTGAAGTACTTGGCTCCAGAGCGTCGATCTACGACTCACTTCTTGAACTCGACAATCGACAACGCCGATCAGGTTCGCGGCAATATTCACGAACTCAAGCATTAATCGAATTTGACAAGTCTGTTTTCCATGGGTCACATTGAGACCCATGGAAAATTCAGTTTCTCGCCCTTTCAACAGCCAAAAATTTCTTTGGATTTTTATCGGCATTCTCTTCCTGCGCGCTGTTTTCGCGCTGTCTGTTGGCTACGTCGATGACGATGCCTATCACTGGAGCTGGACTCAGCAAATGGATTGGTCTTACTTTGACCATCCGGGGATGATCGCTTGGCTCGAGTGGATTTCCACTTCGATCTTTGGTCACAATCGCCTGGGGATTCGCCTTCCTTCTTTCATTTGTTTTTCTCTCGTTGTGTTTCTTTCTTGGAAATTGGTGCGCGATCTTTTTGACGAATGGGCCGCGACTTTTACTGCAGGTTTGATTCTCTTTGTGCCGCTTTGGGGTTTTGGTGGTCACGTCTCTTCACCAGAGCCGCCTTTTATCCTGCTCTGGGTTCTCGCCGTTATGGTGTTTTGGAATGGAGTTCGCGAAGACGCCAAAAGATGGAGCGTGAAAAAGACTTGGTTGTGGCTGGGTGTGATCATGGGCTTGGGTTTTAACACCAAATTCCCGATGATTTTGATTGCGCCAGGCTTTGGGCTTTACATGCTGCTCACTCCGTCACGTCGAAAGGATTTGCTTTCGCCTTGGCCTTGGATCGGAGTCCTCATTGCAACTGCCATGCTGGCGCCAGTGATTTACTGGAATCTCAAGTACGATTGGCCCAGTTTTAAATATCAATTCAGCGAGCGGCATAAGGGCGAAGAATTTAGTGTTCGACGTTGGCTGGGATACTTCGGAATGCAAATCGGCCTTCTGAGTCCCGGAGTTTATTTTTTCATCGTGACAACTTTGGTCGCCTGTTTTCAAAAATTCAAGGACCCGCGCTGGCGACTCTTGACCTGTCTCTGTTTTCCAACTCTTTGCGTTTTCTACCCACAACCCCTCTGGGCTGATTTCAAACCCCATTGGGTGGGTCCTGCCTATCTCATTCTCTCATTTGGCATGGGGGGGCTGTGGTCACAAGGCTGGCAATGGGGAAAGCGGCAGTTGATCCAACCCCACAGCCGCAAAATGCTCTGGTCTTGTCTGGCTTTTCTAATTCCGATGAATGTGATTTTGATTTACGGACCTGTGGTCTATCCCTGGGTTCCAAAAGTGGTTCGAGCTGTGGCGCCTGATGCCAAGTGGGACTTAAAGAATGATCCCAGCAATGAGCTTTTCGGTTGGCCCGAAGTGGGCGAAGCGCTTCTGAAGTGGCAATCCGAAATCGAAGCTCAGACGGGAAAGCGGCCTTTTATGGCCGGTCACCGCTACGAAATGACAGCTCAAATCTGGAAAGCCACAATGCAAAGAACCTACATGTTGAGCACCACTTGGAGTCATTACACTTTCAAAACCACTCCTGAAGAAATCCAATCCCTTCTCGGCCAGGATGCTCTGATGGTCGGAAATGATAAATACAGTTTTGATCCGCTGGAATTTGCTCTCTTTGACTCTTGTGAGAAACGCGAGTATCCCTACCACCGCGCCGATGAGCTCGCTCGAGTGTTCACTCTCTATTGGTGCAAAAACTTTCAAGGCATCAAACAATAAAAGGGAGTCGAAGATGAAAATTGAAACCATCAAATACATGATCATGGCCCAAGACATGAACCGCGCCGTTCAGTTCTACACAAAAACAGTTGGCCTGAGTGTACGCTTCCAATCCGACATGTGGACCGAGTTGCAATGGGAAGGCAGCACCGTCGCCCTCCACGGCGGCTGGGATGGCAAAGTGAATCGCACCGGCTTGAGCTTTCAAGTCCAAGACATCCGCACAGCTTGCGAAGAAGCCAAGGCTGCTGGAGCCACAGTCCTTCGAGCTCCTGAAGAAAGAGCCGGGGAGCCAATCATTCTCGCCGATCTTCGAGATCCTGAGGGAAACGAAGTGATGTTTTCTCAGTACAAAGGGTGATTTCGTGACTGTGAATGCCGCAGCGTTTTCTGAACACCGCGATTGATAGTTTAGTTCAAGCACTCTGATTATCGTCTGCCCATAAGCAGACGATAATCAGAGTGCAGAGTTGCTTCATAAAATAAATAGAAATTTAAACAACCTGCACGTTTACCATCGTCACCGCTGAGCTCGAAATCATTTGTTCAAGATAAAACCCGGACTTCATTCGCACGCTCTTCAAAACTCTCTGGCACATCGACCAAAACACCTCGAGGCACATCAGGCACAGGGCCATTTCGATGCATCCATGTCAGGAATTGGCGTTTGGAATTTCGGCACAGGAGCTGTCTTGTTTTCCCTTTTTCCTCGAGCTGATCCCCCACCATTCTCCATTTGCCAAGCATGGGCGAAGGTTTTTTGGAAGCGAGTAAGTAAGTGAAGGTCAGAGTGGAATTCTTCATAGGCAGATGCTTTTCAATATCTAAAAACCAATCGGGCATTTTCAAATGAATGCGATCATGGCACCAATCTGTCTTGGAATCTTCAAGCAGTGGACAGCCTTCTTGGTGCGGGCATGGTGCCCACATGGAGAAACCATGAGCGAGCAGGTCTTTTCTTTTTTCCAGAAGTTTCCGGCCGTCCTCTCGGGTAGAAGGTTCAATCCAGATTAAGGATTCAGATTCCTTGACCCAGTCGGGGACTTTGGACAGTTCCGTCAGCGAATACGAGAAAAGCGCCGTTCTGTTTTTTTGTTGGCGGATTTCTCTTTCGGAAATCCAATGAAATCGCTGTGGAAAATTTCGTGATTGCAGGATTTTTTGATGCAGCTTTTGCGCTTCGGCAGATCTTTCGACAAAAACAAAAGGTCCCTGAAAGCCAGCGAGCCAAGGCAGAGAGCCTGCTCCCAAACCTGAGCCAAAATCCAAAAGTTCACCTTCGCCCAAAGGAAAATTTCTCGCTTGTGCTTCTTGCAAGACAGATTGTGATCGCAAAAAATTCAGCGGCAGATAATAGGCGACTTGAGCGATCTGGCACCAAGTTTCTTTCCAAGGTGTCGCATCCTCGGGATGAGCGAGATAAAAATCGCTCATTTTTAAAATGGCTTCGGCAATTCGCTTTGAATCTTGAACTCCGAGATTCCAATTTTTGAGTGTCATCGAAATCGCCGATTCAAGCCAATCTGGCAAAGAGAATTCCCGCTTCATAGGCCCAAGTGCTTGATGACGTCGTTAACAGTGATTTGTTCCATGCATAGAAAGTGTGGGCAGCGCTCACCCCAGCACTTTTCACCGGCCGGGCAGTCGACTTTTGGTGTGAGAGCCACCGCTTTCTCGCCGCGAATGCCCCAGCGGGTCGCTTTGTGGACTCGAATCGGAGAATAAATCCCAACCACGGGTGTGCCCACGGCGGCTGCCAAGTGCGCGACACCTGTGCTGGGTGCCACCACACCTCTTGCAGTTTTAAGTAGGCTCAGCAAGTCATCCATCGAGAGCTGATTCTGCAGCCATCGCACTTGAGGATGATTTTCCCACTGCGGTCTGATTTCTGTGAGGTAAGGATCATCGCTGGGAGTACCAGTAATCACCACAGGGCCGGCATTGATCAGCTTTTCAATCAGAATATTGTAATGAGCCTGCGGCCAATTCAGTGCGCTGCCTGCCATTCCGGGATGGACAATAAAATATTCGCCGGATTTCAGAGCGTATTTTTCAAACAGCTGCCTTTTGATGGGCGGATCCAATTTCAAAAATGGCGTTGAGCCCGCAGGCTGATCAAAAGCAAATTCCACCAGTTCGCGATTGTAATCCGCTTCATGCTTTTCAGCGAGGGATCGCGATTGGCGAAGCGCTCTGTTGTAAAAAACAAAAGAGTGCCACTGAGATTTTCGTGTCACTCGCAAAGGCACACCAGCCAGCATGCAAGCAGCACCCACCCACCAAGGTGCGTAGAAAACGACGACCGCATCTGGCTTTTCAGCTTTCAGATAGTGAGTGAGCTCCTGCCTCGATTTTTTCGGATCTTGCAAATCCAATTCGATGAATTGGCGTTTGGGTTCAGCGAGCTGAGCAATCGAGCCCAGGCCTTTGGCAATCACCCACTGGGTTTGAATCCCTTTTTCCTTCAGCCAGGGGAGCTGGTCCACTGGCAAAGTGGCAATCAGATCCCCGATCTTATCAAGCCGAAGGAAAATGACTTTCATGATTTACTGATACTCCTCAAGCGGCGGGCAAGAGCACATGACGTTGCGATCGCCATAGGCGTTGTCCACGCGGCCCACCGCCGGCCACAGCTTGTGTGTGCGCACCCAAGCCAGGGGATAAGCCGCCTCTTCGCGAGTGTAGGGATGATTCCATTCGGTCGCAGTCACAGTGTGAACCGTGTGAGGAGCATGCTTCAGTGGATTGTTTTCAGCATCGACTTTCTTGTCTTCGACTTTTTTGATTTCTTTGCGAATTTGAATCATGGTTTCAATGAAGCGATCGACTTCCGTTTTGGATTCAGATTCAGTCGGCTCGATCATCAAAGTGCCAGCCACAGGAAAGCTCATGGTCGGCGCATGAAAACCATAATCCATCAATCGCTTCGCCACATCGGTCACATCAATGTCAGAAGATTTCTTGATTGGACGAAGATCAATGATGCACTCATGGGCGACCAAGCCCTCTTTGCCTTTGTAGAGAACAGGGTAGTGGGGATGCAATTTCTTAGCGATGTAATTGGCGCTCAAAATTGCCACCAGCGTCGCCTTGCGAAGACCTTCAGCCCCCATCATGGTGATGTAAGACCAAGAGATCGGCAAAATGCTCGCCGAGCCCCAAGGAGCTGACGACACAGCTGTAATCCCCTTGGCAGGACCCGCTTCCGGAGTCGTTCCATGAGTGGGGATGAATTCTTTCAAATGAGCTGCCACCCCGATCGGACCAACACCAGGACCGCCGCCCCCGTGAGGGATCGAGAAAGTCTTGTGCAAATTCATGTGGGAAACATCGGGACCAAATTCACCGGGTCGGCAAATTCCAACGAGAGCGTTCAAATTGGCTCCGTCCATGTAAACCTGTCCGCCGTTGTCGTGAATGATTTTGCAAATCTCAACAATCCCTTCTTCAAACACACCGTGAGTGGAAGGATAAGTGATCATCAAAGCCGCCAAATTCGCCTTGTGCTGCTCAGCTTTGGCTTTTAAATCTTTCAAATCCACATTGCCCTGATCATCACAGGCCACAACCACCACAGTCATCCCAACCATCACAGCCGAAGCCGGATTGGTGCCGTGAGCGCTGGAAGGGATCAAGCAAATGTTGCGATGAGCTTCGCCGCGGGATTGATGGTATTTGCGAATTACCAAAAGTCCTGCGTATTCACCTTGAGAGCCGGCATTGGGCTGCAATGAAACTGCGGCAAAGCCAGTGATCTCACACAGCTCTCGCTCCAGGTCCTTGATCATTTCGACCAAGCCTTGAGCTTGCGAGAGCGGCGCAAAAGGATGAAGCTTGCCAATCTCTGGCCAAGATACAGGCACCAGCTCTGTGGTCGCATTGAGCTTCATCGTGCAAGACCCCAGCGGAATCATCGAGTGAGTCAAAGTCACATCTTTGTTTTGAAGCGCATGAATATACCTCAAAAGCTCAGTTTCTGAATGATGAGTGTTAAACACTTGATGAGCCAAATAAGAGGACTTGCGAGTGACAGTCGCCGGCCAATTCAATTTTTGTTGATGAGCTAAGTCTTTCACGGAAAAAGAAAGTGTATTTCCCAGATTGAAAGCTTTCAAAACATCTTCAACATCTTTCAAGCTGGCAGTTTCATTCAAAGACACTGTGATCGTTGAATCGTTGAGCTTGCGGAAATTCATCCCAAGAGTCAAAGCCGCCTTCAAAACTTCGTCCGCTTTCGGGGTCGAAACTTTCACAGTATCAAAGAAAGGCTCTGTTGAAACTGTCAGTCCTAATTGTTTTGCCCCCTCAGCCACTGTCTTTGCCAGCAAGTGAATGCGAGTCGCAATTTTTTTCAGTCCTTGAGGGCCGTGATAAACCGCGTACATTGAAGCCATGTTGGCCAAAAGGACCTGAGCCGTGCAAATATTCGAAGTCGCCTTTTCGCGACGGATGTGCTGCTCGCGAGTTTGCAGAGCCAGGCGAAGAGCCCTTTTGCCTTGAGCATCCACAGACACTCCGACCAAGCGACCTGGCATCAAGCGCTTGTGCGCATCTTTGCAGGCTAAGAAAGCTGCATGTGGACCGCCAAATCCGAGCGGCACGCCAAAGCGCTGAGTGTTCCCAACCACGATATCCGCCCCCCACTCGCCAGGAGGAGTGAGCAGAGTCATTGACAGCAAATCCACATCAGCAATCAACAAGGCCCCTTTGTCGTGAACTTTTTGAGCGAAATTTGAGAAATCATTCACTCGGCCATCGCTGTTGGGATAACTGACGATCACTGCAAACACGGGTTTTGAAAAATCAAATTTCAATGGATCCACCACCAACATTTCAATCCCAAGCGGTTCGGAGCGGGTTTTCAAAATCTCAAGCACGTGTGGATGCAAATCCTGAGAAGCCACAAAAGCATTGGCTTTGTTCTTTGAAAGACTGTGAGCCATCGCCATTGCTTCGGCCGCCGCAGTTCCTTCATCGAGAAGAGAGGCATTCGAAATTTCCATCGCCGTCAGATCACTGACCATGGTTTGAAAATTCAAAAGAGCTTCCAATCGACCTTGAGCAATTTCTGGCTGATAGGGCGTGTAGGCTGTGTACCAAACCGGATTTTCCAAAATGTTTCTTTGAATGACTGTCGGTGTGATGGTGTCGTGATAGCCCATGCCGATGTAAGAGCGAAAAATTTTATTTTTCGCCATCATGGTTTTCAATCGCTGAAGCAGTTCAAATTCAGAAACACCCTGGCCAATTTGTGGCTGGTGTTTTGAGAAAATATTTTTTGGAATCACTTTGGAAGCCATTTCATCCAAAGTAGAAAAACCCAGCTCTTTGAGCATTTCTCGAATTTCAGTGTCGTTGGGACCAATGTGTCTTTCTTGAAATTCACCCTGAGTGGAAAAAAAGTCCTGGTTCATGAGTCCTGCTCCTTCAGCCGTCCTTCAGCCCACCGGCTGGCAAAATATTTTTGCTTCCGAGGTCGATCAAGGACATCCAGTTTTTTGAATGCAGAGAAGCTATCACACCCCGAGATTTCAGAGTAGGAAAGACCTTGAGGCTCTGCCGCTAACGCGGTCAGCAAAAAAAGAAAAACCCCTCAGATTTTCGGAGGGGTTTTGAGGTGGTTTTTGTGTAACTCTGCAGAAACTTAGACAGTTGCTGCTTTGGAGGAGGTCTTCTTCGACGTGCGCTTGGCGCCAGCCGCTTTCATCGAAGTTTTGCGAGCTCCATTTGTCGCGGAAGCGGATTTTTTTGTTCCGGCCTTCTTTTTCGTGAAACGAGCCTGAAGTTTCGCTTTTTGTTTCAAAGCCAATTTTTTGTACTGGCCCAGATTCTTTTCAACTTCTTTGGCTTGCTTTTTCACAACGCTGATTCGCTTTGTGACTTCTTTGTCCAAATCTTTTTGAGCTGAGTGCAGTTTTTTAAGCAAGTCTTGGTAGCGCTCTTCAGCTTTTTCCAACTGCTCTTGAGCTTTCGGCTTCACTTCGTCTTTCAGCTTGCGAAGTTCTGTGCTGATGCGTTCGAATTCTTCAGTCAAAGCAGCAGCGCCCTTGGGACCTCGCATCTCATGGACTAATTTTTTGAGATCGACGCTTAAATTCAGTTTCATAGGCTTTCTCCTTCGAGGAATTGCAAAAATTCTCTGTGGTTATAGCGCATTTTCTCTCTGATAAAAAGCTTCGGAGCAGGATGCCGCACTGACTCGAGTAAAAACTACATCCATTTTTAGAGAGTGAACGCAAATTGTCTAACCAGGGCTCCTGGGACTTTTTTCCCTCCCAAGCTGCGCGAAAAATAAGTATCAACCACCGGATCTATATGTTGCTCGCGTGTCAGAGCCTCTAATTCACCACCAAAGATTTGGTAAAGGGTATCGTCAAAGCGCAGGTCTTTGATCGGTCCGACAATTTCGCCCTTTTCGACCCAAAAACAAGCATATCGGGTCATTCCGGTCATCCTTGCATGAGAAATATCACTCCAATTGAGATAGTGAAGCTGACTGAGGTAAAGGCCAGTTCCCAAAGCTTCAAGCGCTTTGCTTTCTTCAAGCTCGCCACCTAAGATTTCTGGTGCTCGCAAATACTCAAATCCCCAGCTGCTAAAGTCAGATCCATTGGCTTTGACCCCATACTCTTTTTCGGCCCGCGAGCTGACGAGCATATTTTTCAGTTCACCTTTTTCAATCAAAGTCAGTTCTTCTGGGGCCATTTCCCCCAAGGAGTTGAATTGAGGACTGAGGCCAGTTGAGAAGTTCTCCTTCAAATGGAAAAGCGGGGAAAGTGTTTTTTCTTTGTCGTAGAGCTTGGCAAAAGCGCAATTGCCTTTTTTAAGTGCGCTGAGACTCAAGGCATTCCAAGACAGCATATCGCAAATGGCGCCCACAGCCCCAGAGGCAAAATAAGTTCGATAAGAACCGGGCTTCAAAGAAAGGGATTTTCGCTTCATCAATGACAATTGATTTTGCGAGTCCTGGAGCTTCTGCGAAAAGAGATTTTGATCCCAATGAGAATCTGCATAGGTGCCCTTGACCGCTTTGTTTTCCTGATCGGCATTGGTCGTAAAAAGAGAATAATCAACGAAGAAGCTCTCGGTTGAGAACCAATGCTTCTGTCCTTTCGAATTGGCAGTGGCGCGCACAATGGGCCCCGAAGCATAGAGACCGACAAAATCGCTTCCCCGAGCGCTTTGGATCAAAGAGTTGATAGCCTCTTCAGGTCCTAGCAACCGACCTGGGTGGTGCTTGTGGCTTTCGCCTCGATTTTCCATTGGAACGACAAAGGGATCCGCCGGCAGAACTCGAGCTTCTTCACGGGCTCGCTGCAAGAGCTCCAGCCCCAATTGTCGGTCGGTTTCCAAATCACCGCTCAAAGAACATTCAAAGCGAATTTTCCTTTGGTCCGATTGAAACTGAAGTGTCAGCACTTTTTGATCCACAGAAGTGTTCTGACGGACTTGAGATTGATTGAAGCGAACAAAGACCGAATCCTCAGCATTGAAATTCAGATTCAGTTCCTCACCAGCCTTCAGCTCTGAAAAGAGGCTTTCTGAAAGAGTCGAAAAATTTTTCTCCATTTGCGGAATCATGCTCATTTTCCACCTCCGAACACTTCGACCTTTTCAAACAGGCAAGGAGGAGCTGAATGGCCAACGCGGATGGCTTGGCTGGGTTCGCCTTTTCCGCACCATGGGGATCCGAAAATTTCAACTTCATCAGCACTGCCAACGGCCTTGAGCGAATTCCAAAAAGGAACAGTGACGCCTCGATAATTGGGGTTTTTAACAACTTTGGTCAGCTGGCCGTTTTCGATCAGCCGGGCGTACTCGCAGCCAAACTGGAATTTGTTGCGATAGTCATCAATGGACCAGGAGACATTGGATTCCATGTAAATTCCGCGTTCCGTCTGAGAGATCATGTCTGCCAGTTTGGAATTGCCTGGCTCCAGATTGATATTCGCCATGCGATCAATGGGGGCCCGGTTCCAAGACGAGGAACGAAAATTCGCGACCCCTGGGATCTGAGAGCGGAATTGAGATTCCAAACTGCCAAGGCCCTTTTTCAAAAGCCCCTTTTCAATCAGAAATTCACGCTGTGCCGGATTTCCACAATCGTCAAATGCATAAGAAGCAAATTCACCTGGCACCGAAGGGTCGAAGGTCACATTCATCAGTGAAGAGCCATATTTCAATGTCCCAAAATCCTGAGGTTGGACAAAACTCCAACCCGCGTAATTGCGTTCGTCTCCTAAAATCCGGTCCAGTTCCAAATGGTGACCAATGGATTCATGGATCTGCAAAAGCATTTGATCCGGAGCCAGAAGCAAATCCAATTGGTCTGTTGGACAATTCGGAGCAGCCAGCAGCTCCAAAGCTTGTTTGGCGACATTTTCGCAATCCTTCAAGGCCTGATCACGGTCGAAAGCTTCAAGACCCATTTGCAGACATCGAGCCACTCCGCCATTCAAAGTTCGAGTCTGGCTTTCGCTGCCTTCTTGAGCTGTTGCCTGAAAATTATTGGTGAGAAAAAGAAATTCTTGAAGGGTGTTGGCGCCATTGCTGGAAACAAAATGCAAAGTGGTTTCAATAAAACGCAAGTGAGCCAAAGCAGTGACGATTTTTTCTGAAGCTTTCAGTTTTTCACTGGCCATTATCAGCAAATCGGTGAGTTCGCTCAAACTCGTGGAATCCAAGCCCTGAAAATAGGGAGTCCGATAGTGGCCCACAGAAGCGGGGCGAGTGGACAGGTCAAAATGGGTGACTTTGTGTTGAGATCCCGCTTTTGCCAACATTTTGGCGCGGTCCAATGCTTTTTGCAGGCCCGTGGAGCTGAGGTCACTGGTTCCAGCATACCCAAAATGGCCGTCAATCAGGACTTCCACCATGGCACCATGATCAAAAACAACACTGTTGTCTTCAGGCCTGCCATTGCGAACAGAGCGGCTGTGAGTCTTTTCATTGACGTATCTTAAACCCACCCAATCCGCCTGTCCGCGAAGAGATTTGAGTGCGATTTCTGGATTGAAGGGAGTGGACTTGACGAGCGGAATTGAAAGTGAAGGCATCATGAAATTAATCTGTCCTTGTCAAAAGGTTTAACAGGTCCTCAGAAGCCCATAAGCTCTTAGATTTGCTTGGGGACTGGCACGAGTCTTGTTCTATAGCACGCCGGAGCCATGGGTTCAAATGAGCCTTTTGAAACTGCAGGACGTTATCTGAGGTGAATGGATGTTATCAGCAAGAATTCTCACTTTGTTCTTATCAGCATTGTTCTGGTTGAATTTTTCATGGGCTGTTCCTTCTGCAAAGAGACCTCTTTATCTCTCTTTTGAAAAGCGTCTGATCATGACTTATCTGCTGGCAGGAGCTGGCGAGACACCCGAAGTTCAGCTGCAACTGGCTTCGCGCCTAGCAAACACTTTAAAACGATATGTCCACACCGATGTGGAAAGAAAAAAAGTTCGCAATTTCCAAGAATTTTTAAAAGTCTACCGTGGCGATTGGCCCGGGTCCTATTCAGTTCAATCGGATTTAAAATTGATTGAATCTCAAGCCATGCAAGGTCCTGTTTTGTTCGAAGCTGTCGACTCTTCAGGTCGCTTCAATCCCGCTTTGGACAGTCAAATCAAGGGCTTTATGCGGCAGCAAAATGAGATGCTGCTTGAGAGAACGACTTTTCAAGATCATCCAATGACCGGCTTGGCGCAAGTTTCAGCATCGATGATGGACATAGCGATCAAGGGACCCATCAGTCAGACTTTGATTCTTCAGGGCTTTGAAAAAGTCACTGAGCTGACCAACCAGCAGTTTGCCAAATTAGAGAAAGTTGGAGAGCAGATGGCGGCTTCGGGAAAGCTTTCTCGATTGCAGCCATCCGTTCGTCTTTTTCTTGAATCTGTGCTGCAAAATTATTTTTCACGATTGGGCTTGAATTCAAAGAAGCAATTGGTTTCCAGGTTTCTGGGTGAAAATCTCAATGCCGATCCTATGCAGCGTTTTGAAATTATGTTGATGAGTGGCGGGCCTCAATTTCAAAAGCTCTTGCAGATCATCGCTGGAAATTCTGATGTCAGTGCTGATTTGCAGAAAATTTTGAAGAAACTTGAATCTCGAGTGTCTCCGATCCCAGCTCCAATTGTTCGCCAACTGTTTGAAGCTGAAAGAGAGCGGTACAAGTGGATCAGTTACAATCTGGAACCTCTGGGGACTGGAACGATGGCGCAAGTTCACAAGGGTCGCATTCGGACGCAATTGGGTGAAGAAGACATTGTGATTCGTTTTTTAAAGCCTGAAATCGACAACCGTGTGCAGGAAGACGCTCGAATTCTGACTGAAATCGCTCGCATTATGGACTCTGATGAAAGATTTCGTTCCGTCGGTTTGCCAAGGTTGAAGCCAGTGATTGAAGATTTGAACAAAACTGTGACTGATGAATTGGATCTTCGAGCGACCATTCAAAGACAGGTCTTGGGGCAGAAAGTTTACAGCCGACGGCAGATTTTAAACACTGGAAATTATAAAAATGAGCTCGTGATTTCCGTCCCTAAAGTCTATGACGGCGGAGTGGGTTCGAACCTGATGGTTCAACAGCTGATTGAAGGGCGTAAGTTCGAAAGTGAAATGCTGGTTTACACCGAAACCATTCCCCAACTTGGAAAAGGAATTGTTGAAGCCATGGCCAAAATGTGGGCCGAAGAAGTGTTTTTCAAATCCGGCTTCTATCATTCCGATCTTCAT
>JBGGMM010000061.1:0-5355 GCA_041288045.1 Pseudobdellovibrionaceae bacterium
ACAGAACAAAGCCCCCATCCACTATAAAAAAATCAATGCTGAAACTGGTCATGAAGTTCCCAGTGAAAGAATCGTCAAAGCTTATGAGCTGAAAAAAGGCCAGTTTGTCATTTTGACCGATCAGGATTTCAAAAATGCGAACCCAAAAGCCACACACTCGGTGGATATTGAGGATTTTGTCCCCTTTCAAGATATCGATCTTTTGATGTTTGAAAAACCTTATTACCTGGTTCCACAAAAAGAGGGGGAGAAAGCTTATTTCCTTTTAAAAGATGCGCTTCAAAACACGCAAAGGGTCGCCATTGCCAAAATCGTGATTCGGAGCAAACAGCATCTGTGCGCCATTCTTCCTCAAGGAGATTATCTGATTTTAGAACTTTTGCGGTTCTCGCATGAGGTCAAAGAATTGGAAGAGGCAGATTTTTTAAAAGGAGTGAAGAAAGCCAAGTATTCTGAAAAAGAAATCGAAATGGCCGAGAGTCTGATCAAAGGTATGAGCTCAGACTGGAAGCCCGATCGTTACAAAGACACTTACTATGAAGACGTCATGAAAATGATCAAAGAAAAAGCCAAATCAGGCAAAGAGTTTCAAGCTCCTGAAATTGAAGAAGAGGCCTCTGAGATTCCGAGCAATGTCCGAGACCTCTTGCCACTTCTCAGAAAAAGCCTGGAAGCGAAAAGGAAATCCAAATCTTCCCGCTCCTTGCATTGAGGCCACATCCGTATGAGACCCTTTCATTTGAATCCGCTGGAGAAAAAACCAGTTCGTTCGAAAGTAGCAAAAAAAATCAAGGATTTTTCAAGCTTCATCGAACCACAGCTGGCCCTTTTGGTAGACTCTCCTCCATCGGGTGAAGGCTGGATTCATGAAACTAAATTTGATGGCTACCGTATCCAAGCGCATCTGAGAAAAGAAGGAATTCAGCTCTACACTCGCACGGCCCAGGACTGGACAGCGAAATTTCCGACAGTGGCGCGAGCTCTGCAAAAAGCCAAAATCGATGAGGCCATTTTCGACGGCGAAATCGTTTGGGTGGATGAAAAAGGTCGCAGCGATTTTCAGAAGCTGCAAAATGCTTTGAAAGAAAAAGAATCAACATCGATTCTTTATTATGTTTTTGATCTTCTGTCTCTCAATGGCAAAGACCTTCGCTTATTGCCATTAAAAAAGCGAAAGTCACTGTTGGAAAAAGCGCTGGCACCTCTGAAGGGCACTGCCGTTCTCTATAGCGACCATCATTTGGGAGAAGCAGAGGGATTTTTAGAGGTCTCCTGTGATTATCAATTGGAAGGAATCGTATCGAAGAAATTGGATGGTTCCTATTTGTCTGGCAGAAATTCAAATTGGCTGAAATCCAAGTGCAAGCAGCGACAGGAATTTGTGATCGGTGGGTTTACGAAGGGCGAAGAAACCAGTCAGGGATTTGGCGCTCTTCTGTTGGGAGTCTATGACAAGCAAAAGCTCCGCTATGTTGGCAAAGTGAGGGCGGGATTCACGATAGAGTCTCTTTTTTCACTGCGAAAGCAACTTTCAGCCCTTGAGCAACGTCAGTGCCCCTTTCAGGGCTTCATCCCGCAGGAGAAAGCAGTTCACTGGGTAGAGCCCAAGCTTGTCGCTGAAGTTCGTTTTTCAAATTGGACAGCAGATGGTTTTTTGCGTGTTCCCGTCTTTCAGGGCCTTCGCGAAGATAAGCTCGCTTTGCAAGTGTTTCGAGAGAAGTCAGTCGATTTAGCAGACAGGGGAAATTCTATATGAAAATTTTGGGGTTTCGAACGATCAAAGGGCCGAATGTTTATCACTCTCAGCCCGTGCTGATGATGAAAATAGATTTGCAGCAATGGAGCGAAAAGGGCAGTCATGAAATTCCGGGCTTCACCGACAGGTTGATTCATCTGATTCCGAGCCTTCGTTCCCACACTTGCTCTCCGGGGTATCCAGGCGGCTTTATTGAGCGCCTTCGCCAGGGAACTTACCCGGCTCACATCGTCGAGCATTTGGCCTTGGAGCTGAGCTGCTTGGCCGACAGCCCTCTTTCATTCGGAAAAACAAGGTACGCAGGAAGCCCCGGCGTTTACGATGTCATTGTGAGATTTCATAACGAAGAGGGAATGAAGCTTTGCCTACAAAGTGGTGTTGAAATTTTTCTTTCCTTGGCTGAAGGGAAGGAAGTCCACCTCGCATCCAAGCTTGAAGCGATTCAAAATAAAATCATCGAAACTCAGTTAGGTCCGAGCACTCAAGCCCTTTGGGATGCGGCCTGCAAACGTGGGATCCCGATTCGCACTTGGGGTGACGATCACTTGCTGGAGCTTGGCCATGGAAAATATCGAAGACGACTTCAAACTGCAGTCAGCGATCGAACCAGTTTGATTGCAACCGATCTTGTGCAAGACAAACAGCGCACCAAGCAAGTGCTTGAGGAAGCTTGTGTGCCAGTGCCGCGCGGAGAAGTGGTTTCTTCGGAGGCAGAACTTTGGCTGGCCGCTGAGAAAATTCCGGGACCTTATGCGGTGAAACCTTTGGACGGTCATCACGGCAATGGTGTGGCTTTGAATATGACCACGCAAGAGGAGCTGTTGAAAGCCTTTCACCGAGCTCAAGAGTATTGCTCGCGAGTTCTTGTGGAAGAAATGTGTGGGGGGCTTGATTACCGAGTTCTTGTGGTGAATGGCCGCTTTGTCGCAGCTTCAGAAAGAACTCCGCCCTCGGTGATTGGCGACGGGAAAAGACAAATTCAAGAACTGATTGAAAGCCTCAATCAAAGCCCCAGTCGACAAGCCGGTCATGGAGGACTGCTTTCGAAAATTGAAATCGATGAGGTCTTGATCGAAACATTGCAAAAGCAGGGATGGAATCTGGATTCTGTGCCTAAGAAAAATCAGTTTGTCCTGCTTCGCCCGAATGCCAATCTCTCAAGTGGTGGGACGGCAAGGGACGTGACGGATCTGGTGCATCCCGAGGTCAAATCCCTCTGTGAGCGCATTGCCCGTCTGGTGGATTTAGATATTTGTGGAATCGATTTGATTTCCCTGGATTTGGCTGCCTCACTTGAAAATTCCAATTTGCGGGTCATTGAAGTCAATGCGGGGCCGGGGCTTCGGATGCATTTAGCGCCCACCGAAGGACAGGTCAGAAATGTCGGGGAAGACATTCTCAAAATGCTCTATCCGCCAGGGACTCCTTTTCGAATTCCAATTGCTGCTGTCACTGGCACAAACGGGAAAACCACAGTGGTTCGCTTGATTCATAAAATTCTTTCCAGTGATGCCACAGTGGGAATGACAACCAGTGATGGGATTTGGATCGGCGATCAAAAAATCGCCAGTGGCGACATGACAGGACCTCTTTCCGCGCAGATGATTTTGTCAGATCCCTTGGTGGAAAAAGCTGTTTTGGAAGTGGCTCGAGGCGGAATTCTGCGGCGAGGACTTGCCTATGATTGGTCTGATGTCGGAGTGATCACCAACATTCGACCTGATCACATTGGTCAGGACGGAATTGAAACTCTGGAGGATCTGGTGTGGATCAAATCTCTGGTCGCAGAAAGAGTGAAAGAAAATGGAACTTTAATTCTCAATGCCGATGATCCTGAAGCTTTCCAACTGCGGCTTTCGCCTCGTCTTAAAAATCACCATCGGCATTTGGTTCTTTATTCTGTGGATGGCAATCAAGCGGCCTTTCGAGAGCATATTCTCTCCGGTGGAGACGGGGCCTGGTATGAAGAGGGCTGGCTCTATCTTCAAACTCAGGGAATCACACACCGACTGGTTTCGGTGCAGAATCTGAGTTTCACTTTTGAAGGGCGAGCTCGATTTCAAATATCAAACGCTTTGGCAGCTATTGCCGCGAGCAATGCAATGGGGGCGACTTCAGATCAAATCATCATGGGGCTGATGAGTTTTGAATCCATCACTGAAAACCGCGGCCGTATGAATCTTTATCGGGTTGGTGAAGGTCTTGTGATTTTGGATTATGGTCACAATCCCGATGCGATTTCCGCGATGGGAGAATTTCTTCAGCAATGGCCTGAGGCCAAAAAAACGGCCGTCTTTGGGTTGCCAGGGGATCGGGCTGATCATATTTTGCAAATGGCAACTGAGAATCTTTGCCAATATTTTGACCGTTTGGTCGTTCGAGATGACCATGATTTGCGCGAAAGGAAAAAAGCTGAAGTTTCCGACTTAGTAGAAAAATGGGTCAAGGCTAAATCCGAGCGGGTGATATGCCGAAAAGCTGCCAGCGAAAAGGAAGCTGTGGAATCGGTCCTGAGTCACTTACAGTCTGATGAGATTGTGGTGATTTATTTTGATTCTTTTGAATCGGTCATGCCATTGATTCGCCAGTATGATCCAGTGCCCATTGCGATGATCCCAAATTTGGAAAAATCAAAGGTAAAAGAAGAACCCGAATGGGCTTCTGGCGACCAAGCGACTTTCCATCAGCAGGCGGTTCATTGATATGAGTAAGAAACACATATCTTCAGCCAATCATAAACTTTTCGCCCAAAATGCCAGAAAAAAACCTGTGAAAAGGGGAGAGCTCCTGATCATTGGCGGCAAGGAAGACAAAGAGGGCGAATGCCTGATCCTAAAAAAAATCGTGGAAAAAACGAAAGGTGGGAAACTGGTCGTCCTGACTGCTGCATCCGAATTTGCGGACGAGCTTTGGAAGGGCTATCAGCTTCTCTTTCGTGAATTAGGATTGAGAAAAGTCGATCATTTAGAAATCTCTGGGCCTGATGACGCCAGAGATCCAGCTCTGATGAAAGTCTTAGAAAATGCCAGTAGCATTTTTTTCACTGGTGGGGATCAACTGAAAATCACAACCAAAATTGGCGGCACTCCCGTCGAAGACAGCATTCTCAAAATTTTCAACAGTGGTGGCTTGATTGCTGGCACTTCTGCTGGTGCTTCCGTGATGGGGCAGACAATGCTGGTTGGTGGGGGCAATTCAGAATCTCACAAAGTGGGAAATTGGATGATGGCTCCGGGACTTGGCTTGGCCTCAGGCATGATCATTGATCAGCACTTTGCGCAGCGTGGACGCATCGGACGACTGTTGGGTGCCGTGGCTTTGAATCCGGGAATTCTCGGCATTGGAATTGATGAAGACACTGCGGTCTTGGTGGAAAATGGTTTTTTTCAAGTCATGGGAAGCAATGCTGTCTATGTGATTGACGGACACAATGTCACGGACACGAATATTTCTGAAGCCAGTGCCGATCAAACCATGTCCATGCACGATGTTCGCTTGCACATTCTGGCGCACGATGAAATTTTTGATTTTAAGAACCGCCGCCCCTATGGCCCTGGGAAATTTCCGGAAAAGAAAAGGGCTCATGGCTTGGATTGAAT
>JBGGMM010000062.1:0-6979 GCA_041288045.1 Pseudobdellovibrionaceae bacterium
AATAGCAATGGTGGCCGCAGCGGAGAGAGACAAGTATTTCTTTTGTTTTGTCACTGTGTTTCTCCCTGCTCGGCCTCATTCCCGATAATATGCAAGAATGGCGACTGTTTAAGAATGATACCAATGAGTGGCGCCAAGCCTTTCATTGATCATGGACCTTGATTGTCTCCGATCGGATCTGAACTGGAATTGGCCGACTGAAAAATCTCTGGCCGTCTCATTTTAGAGCAGGGTTCGCGCCACTAAAAAAGTAGACTACAGAACCGCGAAATACCCAATCTTACAATACCCAGTCGTCGCATCCTTCGTGGTGTACAGATTGATGGACTGATTCAATGCCTTCGCTGAAAGAACAGCAGCCGAGATGGCCTTGAAATTCTCATCAGTTTCATTGAGGTAAGCCCATATGGCCGTTGAGGCACAAAGAGCGGGACTGCCCTCAAGACGAAGACGCAGGTGGTAGTTGGAAGTCGAAAATTCCACCATGGAAATTTTCTTCCCCATATGCGTTCCATCCCAAGCGAAGCTTGTCGCTGAAACCAAGGAAACCATCACAAATCCGAAGCTGGCTAATTTTTTTCTCATGTTCTTTTCTCCTTTAATTAAATTCAAAATTATTTTCTATTGTTTAAAATTTCCTGATCGGCTCGGCCGAAGCCGAAGTGGTCACATTCCAAGTGGTGAACTTGAGCAGGTCCACTAGCGAGAGCGCGTAGATCGCATTGTGGACAACAAAGCCTTCGGCCATAAAATTGTGTCCGCGACCGTACTCACCCATCAGTTCCGTGTGCTCCGCCAATCCTTCGACTTCGAAGTTGTAGACAGGAACGATCTGATCCCGAGCTTCGATTTTTGAAATTGCCACAGTTTCGCTTTTGTTTTCTTTCAAGAAAGAAATCTCAGCTCCCCGTCTGTGGTTTCTGTAAATCTCATCAACCTTCAAATACTTTGATGCTTGAACGACATAGATGGGGTGAATGCCTGTTGCAGTTATCTGTGAACCATCTGTCAGAGTGATCAAAAACAGACGTCGATTCTCAGCCGGATGATGATGAAGAGCCGTCACGCGAGAGGAAAGATACCGATTCTGATCCTCATCGTAAGTCAGCACTTGATCATCAATTTGAATTTCTTCGATCGCTTTTTTCTGTCCATTGGCCAGCGTGATTTCAGTGCCCGCAACAAAGCAGCTACCACCACTACCGCCGTCTCCACCAAAACCCCCGCCGAAGCCACCACCGAACCCGCCACCAAAGCCCATATCAAAAGTGCCTTCGAAACCACCAAAGCCGCCGGCATCAATTCCGTTTCCGAATCCCCAATCGCCCAAACCATTGCCACCGCCTGAGTAAGAGGCTTCCGGCGTGATGTACTGTCCGTTGGAATCAAAATAATACCTGCCGCCCTCGGCAAGAACTTCGCCAGTATCCGAATTCACCAAATTACTGACATCTACCTTCCCAGCCGCCATCGGTGGAGGATTCACCTCAACGGTCTGCCCACCGCTGACGTAGGCCGATACGACTGTTGGCAGGGACACTTGACCGAGTCCGCCCGTCGCTGAACCAATCGTCGTTGGTCCCGTGTAGCCGGCCCCGGAGGCGACGGCCGTTCTCATTTTTGCAAGAGTCGTTGTCGGCGGCACTGTTTTACCTGCCGCTTTGGCCGCCGCGATTTGCGAAAGATGAGTCTCGGTATTGAGCAAAAAAACCTGAACGATGTGATCGAAGCTGGTTTTCTGCGTGGCCGTCAGTTGACTGTACATGGCTTGAATGGCCTGAATTTCAACAGCCTGATTGACGAAGTGAATTTGCCGATAGTTCAAACCAAGATCGCAAGTGCCGACACAGCCATTCGTTTTACTGGCAAGATCCGCCAGCTTCGACAGATTTGGAACACTCCAGCCACCAGCGCCCGTGGTAAAGTTGCCACCACCTGCCGTAATGTTTTGACTGATATGCCAAATCCCGTAACCCGTGAAACCAATCATCGCCCCAGCCCCAATCCAGGGACCGACGACTGTGGCAATGGCAGCTCCGGCAATATAGCGAAGAGCTGTGGCCCCAACCACCTCTGCCGCTTTGTAACCAGCCAATCCCAAAATAGATCCACCGAAGTATTTGGCTGTGTATTTTTTCTTGTCTGTCGCTAGGTTGTAACCAGAGACAAAATCTGCAACTCCAATTGGAATCCCAACCCCAAGCGCCACAAATCCTGCCACTGAAATCGAGGTCACAGCTCCAGGTCTTTGAGTCAATGGCGCCGGAGCGGGAGTCGTCGTGCTCGCAGGCGGAAGAGGCATTGTTCCCCGATTGGTTGCATCTTCAATAAAAACAGTATCAAACCACTTTTTGACACTGCCATCGGAATTGTAGCGGAAGTTCTTCACATTCCAATCGATAACGATCTTATTTCCATTTTGCAGAGTCAGGCTGTCGCCGGTATTTAACGGCTCTCCGATCCACGCCTGCCCGAGGATTCGATTCGCCCGACCTACAATGTCCGAAGTATTGTTAGTAGCGGCGACTTTGGCCTCGGCCGTCGGTAAGTTGTCCCGTGTGTATCCGTGAGCAAAATCCTGAGACAGAGTGTTATTTCCTACAGGATCCATGCGAGGGACTATCCCTGGAAATTCTTTGGCAATATCATTGTGCAAATCGAGCATTTGATTTCGAGTCTCTGGCCCCCCACGAATGATCTTAAAAACGGACTCTCCTTTTTGATAGACATCGGCATTCGAACCCGAACCGATGGGTTGCGAGCCCGCCGGAGGCGCATCGCTTGTGAATGTGGCCTGCATGAAAAGAAAGCTGAGAGGGCCTGCAATAAAAACGACAAACCCGATGGCTAAGAAGTATTTTTTATTTTTTTGGTAGATCATCCAGTTTTTCAAAGTGGCCTCACCGGTTTTGATTGAAAAGTGACTTCAGTTAATACTGCAGCAGCGTTCTAAAAATCGTCAGAGCACCCTGCTTTGCCCGACCACAGATTCTCGCCGCTGTCGTAACCCCAGTCGCTGCGGGTTGATTGAAGTAGTTCCGAAATGATTTTGAATGAGGAGCACGACAATACTTATCGGTATCAAAACCGATCGCGATGGCCGAAATGATGGGCTTTGCGACGCCTGTCGTAAAAACAGTGGCGATCGGTGTCGCAATCGCACATTCAGTTTTCATCATATGTGCGAAGGATAAACATGCCGCCGGATTGTTCTGCACTTCAATGGAATTGAAGAGGGCTGCTCTCGCAGCTGTGCTCTTTCTCGTCCAAGTCATCGTCTTAAACACAATCTGATTTGCGTTCGATGGAGGAACACAGGCCAAGTCCACATCCACAAAACAAGAATTTTTCGCTTGAGAAACAAGCGGAGCCATTAATGTGAGAAAAATGAAAATATGTTTCAAAGGATGAATCCTTTTTTTAGATTGATAGATTTCTTGGTCAGCCTGTCAGAAAGGATTCACTCCAACAAGTCCAGGAAAAGATCGTTGCAGCCGATGTGTGGACTTTTTTTGAATTGGTCCACGAAACATTGCCTTGTTTTGTAAACAAATCTTGTCGAAACCCCCTGTTTTTTTCATATTTAAGTTTTCATTGAATGACCCTGATGACAACAGCCCACTCTTTGGATTGGAAGCAGATTTTCACCGGCACTGAGTTTAGCCTCAGACATCTTGCTGGAATCTCGTGAACCAGCTACATTCATTCTCTAAAGAGGTTCATACCCATATGGAATTGCAAGACCAAGTTCGTAAGATCTTACAAAAAGAGCTGAAATCGAGAAAAGCTAAAAACCCCCGTTACTCCATTCGAAATTTAGCGAGAAAAGTTGAAATTGATTTTTCCCTCTTAAGTAAATTTTTAAAAGGTGAAAAAAATCTTGGAATTAAAAACATTCTAAAAATCCGAAAAAGGCTCAAGCTTGAGAGTGCTTTAAGTATTGAGAAGGTCATTTCGATTCGACCTAGTAAAAAAGTAAAATCTCTTCATATTCAAGACAAGGAAACTTTTCAGGAGTGGTATTATTACCTTCTTTTAGAATATGTTGACACGAAGTCTCAATTTCCACCTCTGAAAAAAACAGCTGAGAGGATTGGAATTTCAATTCAGGATCTCGAAAAAGCGCTTCTTCACCTCACTAAAGCCGGCATTTTTAAAATTCAAGAGGACGGAAGGATTCAAGTCCTCTCTGAGAATATTGTGAACTTCAATGATTCTGATAATACCAAAAGAACACACAGAGGCTTTCTCCAACAAGCTTTTTGTGCTTTAGAAAAATGGCCGAAAACGACAATGTCCGTGCATAGTTTAGTCATTGCCATTGATTCTTCTGAATTTCCACTCTACGTTCGAGAATTTCGCAAGTTCACTGCAAAAATCAATGAAATGTCCATGGCCACTGACAAAAAGAAAAGGGACAAAATTTTTTCCTTAGCGATGACTTTTGCACCGCTCTTGGATTTAGAGAGCTAGTTTTCCAATCTCGCCAGTTGCCTTCAATTTCTTGAGGCTTCGATTCATACATAGAAAAAGTCGATGGCCCACGTTATCCACCATGGTTTCCAATTGCTTTTGCCGAAAGCCTAACTTTTTCTGAAGGGGATGACTGAGAACCCCGATCAAAGTGCTGACGAGAGCCAAAGCGAGAATCGCCAGGCCAGTCGCGAAAAAGATTTGAAGATTTGTTGGCGGAGGCGCGGGTGCGACTTTGTAAAAAGCTTTTCCCAGGGACTTTCCCAGAAAAAAACTCTTTTCCGCATCTCTCTGGGCCCACAGTGAAGCAATTTTTTTTCCAATTCCGAAAATATCCAAGGACCGATCTCCAAACATTTGGTCCGCAACCAGCAAAATCCCTGTTGAGGAGACAAGATCTGTGAAATGAGTGTGCTTCACCGACTGCTCATGAATTTCTGAACGAATTTCATTTTCCAGCAATAAGAGAAAAGAATCCCATTGGGCTCCAAAGGCTTTTTTGATTGCGGCTTCTTTCTCAAGCTCTCTTATCCACTGAGACTTAGCCCCTGGTTCAGGCGAAAGCCCCAAAAGATCTGTCGCCAAAATTTTCTCAAGTTCCTTTTGAAAATCGGTTCTGAAAGCTTGTGGAATTTTCGGCAAGAATGCTTTTGCAGGTTCCCAGCCCAGTTTATCAGCCACTTCAATGGCTTTACGGATCGAAAGGGCCGGAATCGCCCATACAGCATTCAATGGATTTCGGATTAAATCTTTCCAAAGAAATTTCTTTTGAATTTCAAAGCATTCCCTCAGACTGAGACGTCTTTCTAAAAACTCTGGAATCACCTTTTTTCGACTGTCGACGTAATGATCCAAAGCTCTTTGCAAACTCTGGTAAATTTCGGGATTCATGCTCACAATCTATCGGAAGAGCTTCGATGGGAATCAAGCGGAAGCGGATAGACCTCAATGCCCTTGACGGAAACACACCCAAGGTCGAGATAGCTCCAAGCTTGCCGGTAAATAACACAATCTTCTTATCGAAGAATAAACTGGCAAATTAAAACCAGTATCCTCCCATCACACTTTGTTTACAATTGTTGGGCTAACTTCCAGTTTGCCGAATTTAACCCCTGTTACTTGCTACAAATTTAGTTGAAAAAATTTAAGCAAATGTGATTTTCCTGCTTCGATCCGAGAAAGCGCTTCAAAGCGATCAACTCCTAGACCCAGCTTTCCGATCAATTCCCTAGCCATGAAATTTGTCGTTGGTACGTTTAGTTCAAGTTGTGCACGGCTGTTGTTTTTATTTGGAGTGGCCCTGAATCTCCAAATCTCGCAAGCGGACGCTGCAAATGAGTCTCCCCAGACATTCACTCTGGATGGGAAGCTTTATCGCGTCGGCACTTCCAACTCACTCGCTGAATCTGGCGTTAAATTGAAAATTCAAATTCTCAATCCGGCGAAGACCTGTGTTCTGTATGAAGAGCAGCAGACAGTGAACACTTCGAACACTCAAGGTTATTTCAATATTCAAGTGGGATCTTCGCTGGGAAGCTCGAAGCGAACTGGCGGTGATGCTGGCTCATCGATGCATCAGATTTTCCAAAACATCCAGCCCATCACAGGATTCGCAGCTCAATGGCAGGTTTGCAGTGGCGACACCTATACGCCAACCGCCGGCGATGTTCGTTACTTCCGCATCAGCGTCACACCTTCGTCAACAAATCGCGAAGATGTTCTGGTGCCGGATATGATGCTGAATTCGGTGCCGCAAGCCATCGTTGCGCAATCGATCCAGGGCTTGGATGCCTCCAATATCCTGCAAGTGAAAAATTCTGGCAGCACCATTCTCACGCAAGCAAACTTGGAAGCTGCTTTCACCACTCCGGCTTATACCAATTTGCAAAGTATCCTTGCTGGGAATTTTTTGAAAACAGATGCTACTGGTGCAAACCTTCCGTCCTTTGCTTCCAACCCGTCAGGCTTGGCGGCTGGGGATCTTTGGTATGATACGACTTCGAACTCGGTGAAGTTTTACAATGGTTCGAGCGTTCAGACCATCGGCAGCGGCGGCGGAAGTGGAATCACTTCTCTCACTGTCGGCTCTTCGATGAGTGCGGATGGTTCGGTGGGTGGAACTCTGAATTCAGCTGGAACGATTGATCTTTCGAATACAGGTGTGGTCGCTGGCACTTATCCAAAAGTCACAGTGGATATCAAAGGTCGAGTTTCTGCGGGGGCTTCGCTTGATAATACAGATATTCCGACATTGACCACAGCTGGTAAAGTTTCTGGTAACGCCATTGTCACCGGCACGATTTCTGGAGATACCTCCATTAATACCACTGGAAATCTGGTTTCTACTGGATCTGTCTCAGGGCAAACTGTGCAAGCCACTCAGCTTCGCATTTACAATGGCGCAAACTACGTTCAGTTCACCTCTCCGACTTTGACTGGCAATGTGCTTTTCACTTTGCCCGACAATGATGGAAATTCCGGTGATGTCTTACAAAGCAATGGGAGC
>JBGGMM010000063.1:0-8037 GCA_041288045.1 Pseudobdellovibrionaceae bacterium
CATTCATATGATTATCAAGATCAAAGAGCGCGAGAACTACAATCAATTCATCAGATCTCTTTGCTCGATTCTGGCAGCAAAAGTCAGAGCGCGAAAACCTCATTTGAAAACTCTTTTTGTCCTTCGCCCCTTTACTCGCATCATTTCGTGGGGTCGCGATTTTAAATCCGTGTTGAATTACCTCATCATCAATCAAATGGAGGCTCGAGGTTTGATTTCCAGACCAAAAAAGACGGACCTTGCGGCACTCAGATGGCAGCTCCGCCCCGAGGCGCCAGAGGCCCGGTGCTAGAGGCGGACCAATCGATTGGCGACCGGCGTTATCCGCCACCTGGTGGAGCTTTTATTCGGCTTCATTTGACTCGCAATCCCTCTCTGAAAGAGGATGGGCTCCTCTTATGAATTTGATCAAAGTTCAGAACTTTATCGATGGCCGGTGGGAAGCTCCTTTAACGGGGGCTTACCTTGCAAATCTCAACCCAGCCACGGGTGTGGCCTTTTCAGAAATTCCGAGGTCCGGGGCTGAAGATGTGGATTTGGCCGTGCGCTCGGCTCAGCAGGCTTTTCCGGCTTGGTCCAAGCTCTCGGTGAAAGAACGCGCCGATTACCTTCGAAAGCTGGCGCAAGGGATTGAGGACCGAGCTGATGTTTTTGCCGAAATGGAGAGTCGCGATCAAGGAAAGCCTGTCACTTTGGCGCGCAAAATGGATATTGAGCGAGCGATTCAGAATTTCCGCTTTTTCGCGGACTTCATCGAAAAAGAAGAAGCAGAGTTTTATCAGGAAAACGATTTTCACAGCGAAGTCCTGCGCAAACCAGTGGGTGTGGCTGGTCTGATTTCTCCTTGGAATTTACCGCTTTATCTTCTCACTTGGAAGATTGCTCCAGCTTTGGCTTGCGGAAACACCGTGGTGGCAAAGCCTTCAGAGTTTACGAGTATGACTGCAGCTCTGCTGGCAGAGGTCTCATTGCAAATCGGGCTTCCGGCCGGAGTGATGAATATCGTCTTTGGTTTGGGATCTCCCGTTGGTGAAGCGATTGTTCGCCATCCGAAAGTGCCACTGATTTCTTTCACTGGCGGCACAGAAACTGGACGGAAAATCTACCGTGATTCGGCTGAGCATTTCAAAAAAATCAGTTTGGAGCTTGGCGGGAAAAACCCCAATTTGATTTTTGCGGACTGTGATTTGCAGCAAGCGGTGGCGACAACGATTCGCTCAAGTTTTCTCAATCAAGGTGAAATCTGTCTCTGCGGCTCGCGCATTTATGTTGAAGAAAAAATCTTTTCTCAATTCACCGAACTGTTTGTTGCCGAAACGAAGAAACTCAAAGTCGGCGATCCTGCCGATCCAGAAACTTTTATGGGTGCTCTGATTTCAGAAGCTCACCTCAAGAAGGTGGAGAGCTACTTTGAGCATGCGAAAAACGAAGGTGGGCGCATTCTCACTGGTGGCGAAAGGCCAGAGCTTCCATCGCAGCTAAAACACGGCTACTTCTTAAAGCCCACAGTGATCATTGGTCTTTCTGAAAATTCAAAGTGTCTGCAAGAAGAAATTTTCGGTCCGGTTGTGACTGTGACCAGTTTTAAAAACGAAACCGAGGCCATTCAAAAAGCCAATGGAGTTTCTTATGGACTCTCAGCGACTGTTTGGAGTCAGGACATTGAGAAAGCGAAAAAAATCGTCTCTCATTTGGATGTGGGGACGGTTTGGATCAATGGTTGGCTGCTTCGCGATTTGCGCGTGCCCTTCGGAGGCATGAAGCATTCAGGCATTGGCCGTGAAGGTGGAAAGTACTCGATTGATTTTTACACAGAAGCCACCACCGTGGTGGTGAAAGGGTGATATGGGTCAAGGACAGATTGTTGCCGGCTGTTTAGCTCCGCATCCTCCGCATTTGGTCTATGCGGAAAATCCTCCGCAAAATGAACCCAAAGCCGAATGCGGTTGGGAGACTTTGCGCTGGGCCTATGAAGGCATGAGAGAAAGTCTCAAAACCAAAAACTATGATGTGCTGGTGGTGCTCTCGCCTCACTGGCGCACTTATGTGGGCACTCATGTTCTAGGAATCCCGCAAGCGAAATCCATCAGTGTGGATCCGGTGTTTCCACATCTGTTTCGCTATCACTATGATCTGAAGGTGGATGTGCCATTAGCGGAAGGCATTCATGATGAAGCCAAGGCCAGTGGCCTTGAAATGAAAATGATGCGAAATCAGGATTTTCGCGTTGATTACGGAACGATTGTTTCTTGTCACTTGGTGAATCCAAAATGGGATAAACCCATCGTCAGTATTTCTTCCAACGCCGCTTCGGCTTATTACAATGTGGATGTCATGCAAGAGCAGATGATTGAACTGGGGCAAGCCACTCGAAAAGCGATTGAAAAGTCAGGCAAGCGCGCAGTCCTGCTGGCGAGCAATTCATTGTCGCATCGACATTTCACCAAAGAGCCTTCACTGCCTGAAGATATGAGCCATGAGCATATTTACAATCACAGCCAATATCTGTGGGATATGAAAATGATTGAACTGATGAAAGCCGGAAAGAGCAAAGAGATCATTTCCCTGATGCCGGATTTCACCGAGCAGGCCATCAGTGAGACGGATTCAGGAGCGCTCACTTGGATGCTGTCGGCTCTCAATTATCCGACGAAGCCTGCCAAGGTCTACGGGTATGGCACAGTGATTGGCACTGGTAACGCTGTGGTTGAATGGAGTGCTCTATGATTCTGAAAGGTTTTGTTCTGCCAGGACTTCCGCAGCCTCTGCTGACTCCGAACGCCAATCCCGGTTACCAGAAATTGCGCCAGGCTTTCGAGAAAGTTGCGCAAGAAATTGAAGCTCTGAAGCCAGATGTGCTTTTGATTTATTCGACCATGTGGCCTAGTGTTTTGGGGCACCAAGTGCAAGCTAGATCCCTCTGCGAGTGGGTGCATGTGGATGAAGAGTTCCATGATCTGGGAAGCATCCCTTACAAACTTCAAATGGACTCGAAGCTAGCCCATGCGATTGTCGAAGCGGGAACTAAGCGCGGACTGCATATGAAGTCTGTGGATTATCAGGGTTTTCCGATTGACACTGGATCCGTCGTTGCGATGAAGCTTATCAATCCTGGGCAGAAAATTCCGGCTGTGATTTTTTCTTCGAATATGTATGCCGATCGGGCTGAGACTGTGGTTTTAGGCAAAGCGGTTTTGGATTCTCTCAAAGCTCAAAACAAAAAAGCAGTGGCCATTGCAGTTTCGACTTTGTCCAATCGCTTGCATTCGAAATTCATCGATCCGGCCAAGGATCAGATTCATTCACTCAAAGACCAAGAGTGGAATTTGAAGATTCTGGAATTTCTCGAGAAAGGCCGCCTTGAAGATGTGGCTCAACTGTCGCGCCAGATTCACAAAGAAGCTCGAGTCAAGAAAGTGAATAACTTTAAGCCCTTTTGGTGGCTGTCCACAGTCATGGGTGCGCACAACCGCTATCAGGGCGATGTGCTGGTTTATGAAACGATTTATGGAACGGGTTGTGCGGTTGTCGGGCTGACTCCGGCTCAATTTGCCACTCGTGATTTGGAATTTGACGAAGACAGTCCAGAGGTTTACGTGGGTGAGCGCAATGTGCTGGCCGATGCAGGGAGCTTGGGTGGAATGTCATCTCAGACTTTAGATCCTGGCTATGAAGGTGATGGAGACGAAGCTTGAGAACTCAGGCGAAATGAAAAAGACTCCAGCAGATGAGCAGGATCGAAACGATAAACAAAAAAAAGTGACCGTATCGATTGTCGAGCATAGATAAAATTATATTTATAATTTGAAGGATTGCCAGTGAAGAGTTCGCAAATCTACCCCAAAAGTCCATTCGGTGAAAAAATCCAGGGCATTCCCACAGGTCGGGATGTGGAATGGGAACCTCTGGTCGATTACAGGCGCAATGGAGTCAGTGAAAACACCATTCATGGGGCCATCGCCTGGTTCAGTGGCGACAAGCTGATCCATTCCTTTGGCGGGAACGTCCTGTGTTATGGCCGAAGCATGATGAAGCTTTTCTATATCAAGGTCTTTGCGGAAGCACTCAATGATGCCACCAATTGGGAGCAAAAAGCGGTGAGCGTGGCCTCGCACAACGGATCTGCCGAACATGTCGAAGCTTCGCAGAGTCTGCTGAGCGAGAGCGAGTGGGGTTTGATGCAGACTCCGCTGGACTTGCCGCTGGTGCAATTTGGTCGACAAGTGAGAAGACCTAGGCGCTGGTTTAACAACTCCAGCGGTCATCACGCGGCGATCTTGAAGGGCTGCCGTTTGAAAGGATGGAGCCGCACGGGGTACACTCTGCCTTCGCATCCGGTTTTTAAAGAGTACATGAAAGTGGTGCAGAGATATCTCGGCCGGGACTGGAAACCTCTTCGAATTGCTCGCGATGGCGATGGGCTTCCGACTGTGTCGATGACAGTGAATGAGCTCGCTCAGTGCTATGCGGGCTTGGCTCGCACCAAAAATGAGGATTGGATTTGGGAGTCCATGGTGAAAAATCCAGACTTGGTTGGGGGCTTCAATCGCTTGGACACCACAGTGATGAAATCCGCCAAAGGCAAAGTCATCGCCAAAGAAGGAGCCGATGGGCTTCTCGGCATGGCGATTTCGCATCCGGATTACCCTGAAGGGCTTGGGATTGTGATTAAAATTGCGCATGGCTGGAATCCTCAAGCCACTTGGTACATTGCCCGCGGGATTTTGGGAGTTTTGGATATGGAACTTCGCAATCCTTACCCACTGAGGCGGCAGAAGGCTTTCTTGGTGCCCGGGATTGTGCCAGATCGCTATCTTTCGAAGCTTGAGCAGATTAAGACTTGGGATGAATGGGATCCGGATCATGACCGCTGGTATTTTGACCCTAACGAGCTGGAGCTTTGAAAATGGAAAAATCAAAAGTCGTTTCGACAAAACGAGCTCCGGAACCTGTTGGGGCTTATCCGCACGCCCGCATTGCCAATGGTTTTGTTTTTCTCTCCGGCGTGGGTCCGCGAAAGCCTGGCACCAGGGATATTCCCGGAGTCCACCAAGACGCTCAAGGGCGGGTGCTGTCATATGATATCGAGGTGCAGACCGAATCTGTGATTGAAAATATCAAGATCATTCTTGAAGAAGCCGGGAGCTCCTTTGAGAAGATTGTCGATGTGCAAGTTTTTCTCACTGATATGAAAAAAGATTTCAAAGCTTACAACCAGGTTTATGCCAAACACTTCACTGCCATTCAGGCGACGAGGACGACAATTGAGATTGGGGCTTTGCCGACTCCGATTGCCGTGGAGTTTAAGGTCATAGCGCTTGCCTAAAATTCAGGTCTTCTGTAAAACCTGAACCCTATGCATCAAATCGATTTCGAACATCCATTAGCCGTCCGTCTTCGCAAAACCATGGTCGAAGCCATGGCTGAATACAAAATGATCGAAAACGGCGACCGCATTATGGTCTGCTGCTCGGGAGGCAAGGACTCGAGCATTCTTTTGGCTTTGCTTTCGGAAGTGCAGAAGCGTGCACCTTATAAATTTGAATTCGAAGCAGTGATGCTGGATCAGGGGCATCCAGGGTTTGATCCAAAGGCCTTTGCGGGTTGGGTGGAGTCTTTGGGCGTGAAACTCACAGTTTTGCAGAAGGACACTTACTCGATTGTGAAGGAGAAAGTCACTTCGGGTGTGTATTGCTCGATGTGTTCTCGGCTTCGTCGTGGGATTTTGTATGATCATGCTCACAACAATGGCTTCACAAAAATGGCGCTTGGTCATCACCGGGATGATTTGTCTGAGACTCTTTTGATGAATCTCTTTTACACCGGAAAGCTTGCGGCTATGCCGCCGAAGCTGAAATCGGATGATGGTCGCAATATTTTGATTCGACCTCTGAGTTTCATCGCTGAAAAGGACCTGAAGGAACTTGCGGCGCTTTGGAAGTTTCCAATCATTCCGTGCAATCTTTGCGGATCGCAAGAGGGGATGAAGCGGCAGCGAGTGAAAAAGCTGATTGGGGAGTTGGAGCAGGAGATTCCGTTTCTGGGGAATTCGATGCTCAAAGCGATGTCGAATATTCGCGAATCTCAGCTGATGGATCATCAGCTTTGGGATTTTGTGAATCTCAAAGCTGACTCTCGATTTGATGGGTCCGAATTGGAATTTTAGTTTTAGATCCTAGTTTTTCTTGGCTTTACCAGCAGGTGTTTTCACTACTGTGTAATCGCCAGCTTCGCCAACAAGTTCAGAGATCTTATCAGCAGTCAAAGTCGACTCATCTGCAGTCGTCAAAGTCAGTGAACCCATATTTTTTTTGCCCTTGGTGAGCTGAGCTTTACACTCAGTCACTCCAGGTTGAGTGCAGACCTTCTCTTCGATGGACTTTGCACAAGCTCCACAGTGCATGCCCTTGATGTTGTAAGTGGTGGTGCCTGCCATTGCAGTCATAGATAGGAAAAGCGCGCCAGTGGCGACGAGAAACTTCATAAAACCTCCTGTGAGTGGCACAGTATAAGGGCTTAAAATCCCTCAGGGAAACAAAGAAATCTCGGAATCTGCTGAAAGTAATAGCAAACGCAGGGCAAGAGGCCCCCAATCCGCGAAAATTAGGGTTGATTCGAGCAGACAGACTGGCTATAAAGTTCGCTCTTAATATCACCGCGGGGTGGTAGTTAAGTTGGTTATAACGTCCGCCTGTCACGCGGAAGGCCGCGGGTTCGAGTCCCGTCCACCCCGCCACTAGTTCTTCGTTTACAATCCTTACCCCAGCATTCTGAATACTGAATACTGAGGTTCCGACCGGTATACTGAATCCGTACCTGTATACAGTCGTATTCCGAATACCGGATCCCAAACCTCTTGTTTTCATTTTAATGTGGCATAGGCTGGGTTCTCGATTTTGCAGTGATGGCTCGAAAATCATCGGAGGTTTTGTGTCATCATTTCGAACTTTGGATCTGGCAAAAGAATTTTACAGATCATCAAAAGATCTTAAATTACCACCGCATTTGAAAGAGCAATTCTTGAGGTCATCTTCATCCATTGCTCTCAACCTTGCCGAAGGAAATGCTAAGCAATCTCGTAAAGAGAAACTTCGATTCTATGAAATTGCTCATGGATCTTTTCGGGAGTCATTGACCATTTTAGATCTTGACGGTGTTCCTCAGGGCGAAACCCGAGAAATTGCAGATCGGCTTGGAGCCAGCCTTTATAAATTAACTCGAGCTTTTGTGGACGGTGGAAAATGAAAGAAGGTCTTTTTAATTTAGAACATGAAGATCAGTTCTTTGCTCTTTATGCAGCTGAATGTCAGCGCAAGGAAAGGCTTCTCGATGAATTTGAAAAATTAGAGCGAATCGAACGAAGAAGAAAAAAGCCCAATAATGATCTTTTTAAGAGAAAATATGAGCGAGTGGTCCAAGGGCTCTTTTTCGTCGAGCAAACATCTGGAGACTTTATCCATCTCGTCGATGAAGACGGAAAGGAGCTAGGCCAGCTCCATGTGAATCGTGAGATCAGCCAACTGCTACAAGTGAATGATGGACTTGAAGGCACTTTTGGATTTCGAGATCGATATTGGCGGATTCAGTTCTTGTTTAGCATTCTCAGTTCGGCCGATGACTTGATGCCCAAAGACTCATGAGCTTGACTAGTCATTATCGTCTTTGCCCTAATAAAACCTAAATTTAAGAGCCATGTCCCATTAGGAGCTAATACAGCTATGAACAAAGCAAATCTTTTGTTTTTACTCAGCATGAGTATTTTTAGTTTTCTAACATCGCAAGCTAAGGCTGGGGCAATCCTGCGTAATGCCGATGGAAGTGTACGCTACATGACTTGGTTTGAAGCCAGCGGAGTGAATCCTGATACGGCAAAGAAAGAAAATCCTGATGCTTGCGAAGCTGCTGGTAAAGGTCACCTGCCAACAGTTCGAGAGCTCGCAAAGCTCGCATGGTCAAGAGGTGCTAAGGGCATCTTAGAAATGAATCATGTTGACCCAGATAAAGAAGCTGCTTTTTTTTCAGCCGGTTGGCGACTTC
>JBGGMM010000064.1:0-47964 GCA_041288045.1 Pseudobdellovibrionaceae bacterium
AGATCTGAACTTTTCGGATGGGGCAGATCCAGTGTCGCCAAGCAGGGGTCCTCAAATTTTTGCCGGTTTTCTTTTTTGAGATTTTTATGCGCGATTTTTTCTAGATCCTTGAATTTCATGCCTTGAGCCCAACGCTCCAGGTTTTCCCAGTTTTGAAGTGCCAGCAGTTCGCGACTGTAAAGATTGTTGATTTCCATATCGTCTTTCAATCGGTGAGCCAAACGCTCCCAAGAGGTCAATTTGCCAGCGGCCAGTCCTTGCCATTTGAGAACTTTTTCATAAAGAGGCTCGGGCCAAAGCAACCACTGCTTTTTTTGCCGAATGCTTTCAATTTTCGACCAAAGATCACGGACCGAGGTTTCATGTGTCTTGAGCGAACTGGTTTCAAATCGATCAATGAGCGAATTAAAAATCTGGGGCTTTTCATCCAAAATAAAAAGATACTGTCCCCACCGCAAAGAATAACGTATCGGCTGATCCTCCATCCAGGCGCTTTCAGTGAGAATGAACCGCTCGGGTGGATTTTTCTTTTCAGAGAAAGGACTTTTTAAAACTGTCTGAAGAGAGTGGACAGGAAAATCAAGGTCCTTCAAATGGATCGGCTCAAAAGGTTCAAAAAAAGTCACTCCCAAATCCGCCAGGGTCAAATTTCCGTCGTAACTCCAGTTCAACCCTTGATCGCGGGGTTTCTGCGAAGGTTTGATCAAAAGTCCGACTTGCACTCGCTCACTGAAGAGATTGGTGTTCGGAAGTTCCACCGATCTTTCGCCTCGATCAGGTCCGTTGAGACCGACCAGAACGAGCAATGTCGAATCCCAAAGGTTTCGTGATTTCAGATCTTGGATGAAGCTATAAAGCGATTCGTCGAATTCTTCAAACTGGCTTTCAAAAGAAAGGTTTCGAGTTTGTCCCAAATCCGAAACCGTTACGGTCTGGGTGAACGCCAAATCAGGAACGTAGAAAACCGAAAAGAAATTCTGCGATCTGATTTCTCGCAGCCAAGTTTTGAAAGCTTCCTGAGATTCTGCGAAGGGCTTAAAGAGTTTTTGCGGGGTCGGGGTAAAAGCATCGTCAAAAGTTTCAAATCCCTGTTGAAGATTGAGTTTTCGAAGAATCGGAGCCCCGCCTGAAAAAAAAGAAGTGGCATAACCTCTTTTTTGCACCACTTCAGTGAGAGTATTGACTCGACCAGGCAGGAAAGATTTGGAATTGCTGCGAAGACCGTGTTGAAAAGGATACTGACCAGTCAGGACCGAAGTCAGAGCTGGTCCTGATAAAGGTGAGGTCGTGTAGGCATGGGTGAAACGCACCGATTCCTGGCAAATCAAAGCGATTCCAGAACGAGCTTGTGTAGGACTTTGCGGGTCACAATTGACCTCGTTCACTCCCAATTGATCAACAGCAATAATAATCATTGAAGAAGAGGAAGTGCTTGGAGCCCAATGGCAAGAACCGAGCGCAAAGCTCAAACCTAAAACCGCAATGGAAAGGAAAATCTTTTTTGTACTTTGCTTCACTCGCTTCGACCTTGACCCTTTTCGATATTAACAGAGATAATCCTGAAGGAAACGAGGAAGAATATGCTCACAGAAAGAATTTTTGCAGTTGCGCAGATTGCCGACCAAGTTGTTCTTTGGATTCTGCTGATTTTAAGCGTGGTCAGTCTAGGGATGATTCTCGAAAGATTCTTTTATTTGCGACGAGTGGCTGCCCAGAGCACTGAGGTTCGCGCCAAGGTCAGAGCCGCACTTCAGAGTCACAGCGTTGAAGATGTGGAAGGAATGACTAAAAACCCTGAGACTGTCGAAGGTCGAGCTCTTGGTTATGCAATGAAGCACATCAAAGACAGTGGCAGCAAAGGTTTAGAAGAAGCATTTAATTCTTTTTCACTGACGGAGCGACCTGATCTGGAGAGATATTTGAATTTTCTGGCGACTGTGGGATCCAATGCTCCTTATATTGGACTCTTGGGAACTGTGTTGGGTATCATGAAAGCATTCAATGACCTTGCCAACAGCGCCGAAGCTGGGCAACAAACGGTCATGGCCGGAATCTCTTTGGCTCTTGTGGCAACAGCTGCGGGTCTTTTTGTCGCGATTCCCGCTGTTGTTTCTTACAACTATTTTCAACGTCAGGTTCGTGGGGTTTTGCAAGGTCTCGATTCAGTCAAAGAACTCTGCCTCGCTTACGCTAAGAAAAAAGGTCTTTAATTTATGGCTATTAAACCAAGTGATCAGGACGAATCCATCTCGAGCATCAACGTGGTGCCATTGGTGGACATCATTTTGGTGGTCTTGATTATCTTTATGGTCACGGCTCCTATGATCATGAAGCCTTCTATCAATGTGAATTTGCCGAAAGCAGCAAGCGGGGATAAGAGCACTCCCAGTCAGTTGAGTATTTCAATCGCTCCCGGAGGAATGCTCAATCTCAATGGCTCCAAATCCGATGAGCCGGCAATCACTGCCAAAGCCCAGGAAGAAGTCGGCAAGAATCCCGAAGTTCAAGCCATCATCGCAGCCGATAAAGAAGTCCCACACGGGACTGTGGTCCATATCATTGATCTTGTGAAAAATGCGGGCGTCAAAAAATTCGCAATCAGCATTGAAAAATCCAAGGTAAACTGAAATTTATTGGCTTTCTCAAATTGATACGCCTTTAGTCCCGTCAAAAATCCGCCGATGTCCAAGGTGAATGCAAAATGAACGTCGATTCCTTGCCATCACCATGCTTTTGCTCGCTTTGATCGGTGCGCCGGCTGTTTATTCTGTGGCTCGAGAGCCTAAAGCCAAAGTTGCCAAAGATGAAATGTCCCCTCTGACCCTCAAGCGAACTCTGGCCAGCGTGACTCCTGCCAAAGTCATTGAAGGTCCACGCCGCAATTTAATCAAATCCAAATCGGTGGTGCTGGATTACTCATGCAAAGAATTAGGGAAGCCTCATGAGGTTGATGCCTCTTTGCTCAGGCTGCGGGGCGACTCTTGCCTGGAGCCCACTTGGAAAAATATTTCCATTACCAATCAAAGCAATGGTCACACAGCTTCGGTGATTTTTCTCAAAGACAAAAAATTCACCACGGATTTCATCGATCTCAAAGAAGGCGAAAACAAGCTGACCATCCAGGCCACTGACGAGCAAGGCCAAGCCATTCATCAAGAATTCCGAATCCAGCGCCGAGCTCCGGCCGCCGTTGAAGAAGAATCAGACCTGGAATTTTAGTTTTAGAAGGTATGTGAAAAACCCAGAAGATAGCGAACTTCTCTGGGCGAAGTCCCACTGTCGTTGAAAGCCGAAGACAATCCCATCGAAGTTGCAATTTGATAGCGTTCGAAGGTCCTTGTCAGATCCGCAGCAGCGATCCCGTCTGTCATAGCCACATTCGAATTGGCCCTTAAAGAATGCGAAAGACTGCGACTGACCCACAAGCGGGTTTCTTGAATGTCCGTCGGTCCAAATGAACTGGGATCCATCTCAAGTGCCAGCTTGGAATCACACCAAGGATTGTCGACAATGACCTCAACAACGTTGCCGGCAAAATTGTATTGGATATTGGCGCGGACTTCTTTGGTGACTTCGACTTTGACGTTTTGGATTTGTTCTTTCACTTCCATCACTGGCTTCATTTGCGGTTGGGTTTTCATGTAATTGTCGACGTGATATTCCATGAGTCTTTTGGTCATGTATTCGGCGAAGGCTTTGCGCTTTTTGGTTTCTTCCTCGAGGACAACCGGATTTTCGCTGGCTCCTCCCCAAGAGGGTGAGCGGTAGGTGATGCTTTCCGTGTCGAGACCGCCAAATCGCTCGCGGTACTTTTCTTTGAACTCTTGGCTCAAGGGGTTAAAAATCAGCTCTTTCAAAGAGGGCTCGGGTTTTTGCGGGATGAAAAGGTAGACTTCGTAATATCTTTGCGACTTTTCGGCTTCGACATCGCCGACATAACCTTGATAGGGCGAAGGAGCCCCTTGGGCCTTGGTCCAGGCGCCTAAAGCTCCTAAAATGCAGGTCAGCAAAGTGATAAACCTCATCATTTCATGAATGTGCAAAGTCAACGCCATTGATCATCCATGTAAGACATTGAAATAACTCAATTATTTTTAAACTTTCAGGACCTTTGGGGAGCTCCCTAGAAGGACTTGTCCAAGTTTCGTTCACGCTGCCTTGTATTATTGAATTGCTTTGGAGTTTCGGCTGCTTACAATATCTTTTTACTTTTCTTGTCAGAACAAATTTCGTCCTCTAATTTGCGAGGTCTTTGCATGGTTGAATTAATACGAGCAGCAGTCTTGAAAAGACGATCTGATCTTCATTTAGCGAGAAAAATCTGGCATATGGGCGGGGTTTCTCTGGTGGCTGCTTTTTACGCTCGCCTTCCGGAGCAAACGGCCTTGATTTGTCTTTCGATTGCTTGGGTCTTGTTTGTTCCTGCGGATCTGCTTCGATTGAGATATCCTGCGCTGAATGATTTTTTGGTTCACATGTTTCGTCCCATCATGCGTCAACATGAGGTGGACCGGATTGCTGGGACTTCGTATTTGCTGACTGGGATCACCATTGTCGCTTTTATTTTTCCGCCTGAGATCGTGCTTTTGACCATGCTTTTTCTGGCTTTTGCTGATCCGATTGCCAGCTATTTTGGAATCCGCTTTGGAAAAGATAAAATTTTTGGTGAAAAGTCGCTTCAGGGGTCCTTGGCGGCTTTCTTTGTTTGTTCCATTTTGACCTTTTATTTTCTTTCTTCTCACGGTCTTTTGATGGACCGACTGGTGGTTGTCAGTCTTTTGGGTGGTCTGATTGGCGCTTTGGCTGAGCTCATCCCCATTTGGAAGTTGGATGACAATTTCACTTTACCGATGCTGAGCTCCACGGCTCTGTGGCTGCTTTTTAGTGTTTTTGGCGCGTTTTCGTCCTATGTTTAGGGCATGACGACGAAAGAACTGAACAACTACCAAAATCCCATTTCCTCCATCGAGACCGAGAAACCCAAGCGTTTGGCCATGCATATTTACGTGCTGCCCAATTTGGTGACCACGGGAAATCTTTTCTTCGGATTCTTTGCCATCATTCAATCTTTCAAAGGCGATTTCACTCGCGCGGCCTATGCGATTGTGGCTGCGGCCGTTTTTGATTTATTGGACGGCCGTCTGGCGCGCTTGACCAGATCGACTTCTAAATTTGGCGCCGAGTACGACTCTCTTTGTGATTTGGTCAGCTTTGGTGTGGCGCCCGGGGTTCTTCTTTATATGTGGGCACTACAGCCATTCGGTCGATTGGGATGGATTGCTTGTTTTATTTTCGTCGCTTGCGGGGCTTTGCGCTTGGCTCGCTTCAATGTGCAGGCGACAGTGATTGAGAAAGCTTACTTTCAGGGTCTGCCGATCCCGATGGCGGCGGGTATTGTTGCGTCTTCGGTTTTGGCTTTGAATGATTTGGGAATGGATGCCAATGGTCATGTGGGGATTTTGGCTATGACCTATCTTTTGGCCTTCGTCATGGTCAGCACTTTCCGCTACCGAAGTTTTAAAGATTTGGATTTGAAAGAACGTCTGCCATTTAAATATTTGATTTTCGGAGTCGTCATCATTTCAGTCGTTGCCTACAGGCCGGAAGTGAATTTATTTATTCTCTTCCTGATCTACGCGGTTTTGGGAGCGGTTTTTGGGATTTTGAATTTCGGCAAAAATAAGCGCATTCGTGCGAATGTCTATATGCCGGCTCAAGTTTCCAACGATCCCGATCTCGTCGAAGAAGAAATCGAAAGTGACGAAGATGATGAAAAAATTGAAAAGCCTTAAAGTCGGAGTCGTCGGTGCCACCGGAATGGTCGGCAAAAGCTTCATGGAGACTCTCGAACAAAGAAAGTTCCCAGTTTCAGAACTGCGCCCCTTTGCCAGCGAAGCTTCGCTTGGAAAACAAATCACCTTGCAAGGAAAATCCTGGAGCTGCCAAGTCCTCAAGCCTGGCTGCTTTGATGGATTGGATCTGGTGTTTTTCTCGTCAGGTGATGACATCAGCAAAGAGTGGGCTCCTCAAGCTGTGAAATCCGGAGCTTTCGCTGTTGATAATTCGAACGCTTTTCGCATGGACGAAGGGGTTCTGCTGATCGTTCCCGAAGTGAACGGCGATCTTCTGAAAGAATCCACCAAGCCGCAAGTGATTGCCAATCCCAATTGCACAACCATGCAATTGGTGGTGGCACTGAAACCTTTGCAAGATCAATTCGGCATCGAAGCCGTGCGAGTCGCCTCTTACCAAGCAGCCAGCGGCGCCGGTCAGCCAGGGCATGATGAGCTCATGGAGCAGACCAAAAATTTTGAAAAAGAACCCAATCCAACTGCAAAAGCTTTCGTTCATCCACTTCTTTTCAACTGTATTCCTGAAATCGGATCTTTCAATGATCAGGGATTCACCTCGGAAGAAATGAAAGTCATGAATGAAACCAAAAAAATTCTTCGCGACAATTCAATCAAGACGTCAGCTTTTACAGTGCGAGTTCCCGTGCCCAATGCTCATGCTGAAGCCGTGTGGGTGACTCTCAAAAAAGACGCCACTCGAGAGCAAGTGGTGAAAGCACTGCAGGCGGGTGAAGGGCTCGTGGTGGACGCAGATCCACGCAAATATCCAACACAGCGCCAGGTTTCAGGTAAAGATCCCGTGTATGTGGGCCGAATCCATCAGGATCTCAGTGACACGAGAACTTGGCTGATGTGGGTTGTCTCTGACAATATCCGCAAAGGGGCAGCGCTCAACGGGATTCAGATCGCTGAAGCGATGACTGTGTTTCAGGCTTAAAGCACTGCGGGATTTCAATCCAAGATAAATCGAGACACAACCCAGGCGATCGGAAACAGGATCAGTTGGTGGGTCATATAGAAAATCAAGGAATGACGTCCCAGTCTTGAAAGAGCTGGGATGTCTTTTTTTTGGGCGAAGGTTTTTTGTCTTTTGAGAACCCAGTGTCCGGCGGCGATTCCGATCAGCACGACTCCGAGCCAAGGCATTAGGGGAACGAAATCCTCGGTGCTGGGACGATAGGGGGAAAGACCAGCGATATTTCGGACTGGCTTATCAAACCACAGACTTGAGTAAAAATTTGGAATGGCTGAAATAATCAGACCGATGGCGGCTGCTGTTTTTGGATGATGAATCAAAAAGGGAGCAATGAGGCTTGCACAGAAAGCCAAATGCAAAATTCCAAAATAAATCCAGGTTTCACGGTTCATTAAAAAAGTGATGAACGAAACCACAAAAGCGCAGATTCCCAGCTTCTTCAATCGAATGCGATATTTGATGTTGTCGAAATGAGCTCCTGAAAATGTGAAATTCATTCCGACTAAAAGCAAAAACATGCTTAAGACAGCGGCTCGAAATGCCACCCAAAAAGGATTTTGATCCATTTCGTAATTGAGCACTCCGAAATAATTCAGATCCCAGCAGAAATAATAGATGGTCATCAGGATCAAGGCAAAACCACGGACCGAATCAAAAAATTGAAAGCGCTGAGACGTTGGCAACATAATTCTTAGTTTACGGGCCTGAGTGGCCGGGACCAAGACCCAGAGGCAAAAATCTCTCTTTTGGTCTTGTTCTGTGAGAGATTTCTAGCCCTTGGCTCTTGCCCCTTTCTGGCACCCCGAATGAAGAAAATACTGAATATCTTTTGGACGGTCTTTGAATCTTTTCAAGAGACCGAATTTCTCTCTAGAAAATCTGGAAGGAATGGTATTTTTCCCAACTGCTATAGGGGTTCTGGGGTGAAAACATTTTTCTTCATTTTTATTGCGATTCACTTTCTGGCGTTTCAATTCGCTCGCGGCCAAGATTTGTCTCCGGCTATCCAAGTTTCGAGTCCTGAGAAAAAAGATGATTGCAAAGATCTTCTCCCGCAAATGGAAAATGAACATCTTGAACTTCAGGCTAAATACAAATCTCTGAAAGATGGCTCTCTCTCAGCTCATGATGGTTATCTGGTCAGCTTTAATGAAATGACCAAAGTGCTGTTTCAGCTCACCCAGGCAAAAGTGGAGGAAACTCAAAAAATCACCACCAGCCGGGATCAATTGAGCGAAGCCCTTCGCCAATATCAATCCCAAGCCAATCCTGAGACTTCGAAAAAGGTTCAGGACCAGTATTTGGATTTAACAGTGCGCCTGTACACAGCTGCCGTCGATGCGCAAAAAACTGTGGAAAATTTGAAAGCTCAAATCTCACAAGTCGAAGCCACCCGAGGCCAATACCAAAGCTCTCAAACCGAAATCGATCAAATCGACCAGCAGCTCCTTGCAACCGAAGCAAAGCTCGTTTCACTCAAAATCAAATGCCAGACAAATCGCCGCTATTAATGCCGCAGCGTTTTCTGAACACCCAGACAGATGGTTTCGTTCAGCTCCTCACATGAGTGTTCTGATGAGCATTCGCTTATAAGCGAACGCTCGAGTGAGTAACAAAACCCCATGACCAGCTCTGCGTATTTGAATTTCAGCTAAGGTTTTCTGGAAACTCGCCGCAGGCGAGCCCCAAAGGGGTGAGGCCTGGAGCCGCGGAGGCGAAGCTGGACGATGACTGTCGGCGGAGGGCCGAATTTCCAGAAAAGACGGACACGGACGTTCACGATCAGGCGAAGACGCGGGCTTCGCAGACGACTCACCGAATTCTCAAAGCAAGCTCTTAAAATTCTGGATCGACCCCTTCACCACATCAATCGACTTCTGCCAGAATTGAGGCTTTCGAATGTCCTCTCCCAAATGTTTCAGAATCAAATCCTCGGCCGTCATTCGGCCGGTGTCGCGCAAGATTTCTTTGTACTTGGGCCAGAAGTCAGATCCCAATTCCTTTCTTCGACTGTAGATGCTCAGGGCAAATAGATAGCCGAAAGTGTAAGGGAAATTGTAGAAGCTGGCGTCGTGAAAAGAAAAATGCATTTTGCTTGCCCAGAACATGGAATCGGGCTGGGTGATGGTGTCGCCATACCATTTCTTCCAAGCTTGATCGGTGAGCTCTGAAAGCTCGCGGGCACTGAGGGCTCGTTCTTTTCGCTTTTGATGGAAATTGTATTCAAATTCATAGCGGGCTGGAATGTTGAGAAGCAGACTGACTGCACCTTCAATATCAGCCCAAGCAAATTCCAATTTTTGCTCTCGGCTCTGTGAAGTGGCCAAGAGTTGATCCTTCAAAACAGTCTCGGCAAAAATGCTGGCTGTTTCTGCCAAGGTCATTGGGTAATCCAACTGATCCAAGGGCAAGTCTTTCAACACCCAAGAGTGATAGGCATGACCGAGCTCATGAGCCAAAGTGGAAATGTCCTGATGCGATCCCATATAGGTTTGAAACACCCGAGGTGTGCGGCTCTTGATAAAGCCAGTGCAATGTGCGCCAGGACCTTTATTCGGAAGCACTCGCGCTTCAAGCCATTTGTTTTTTTCCATCAAGTCGACAAATTCACCAAATTCAGAATGAGCGCTAGCGAATGCTTTGCGAATCTGGCCCAGTCCCACTTCAAAGTCTGTCGAGCCGGAGGCATGTGGCAAAGGAGCCGGTGCCAACAGATCCCAGGGATCCAATTTTTTCTTGCCATGCATTTTGGCCATCAAAAGTGCGGCTTCTTGGATTTCAGATTTGTTGTTTTCAACGGCAGTCATCATTGCCGTCAAAGTTTCTTTTTGAATTCGATTTTGAAAAAGTGGAGTGCTTAAAAAATCCACTGGCTCTGTGTGGGATCTTTTATGGCAGACTTCCAGTCGCCAGCCAGCCAATGAATTTAAAATGGCAGCAGCGGATTCTTGCTGCTCTTTCCAAGCCAGCTGAATCCCTTGCCATGCAGCTTTCCTGAGAGACTCTTGGGAGCTACGAACCATTCCTGCAGCTTGGGCCAGGCCGACCTGCTCGGTTTTTCCATTGAGCTCCAATTTCACTTTCATCGTTCCACTGAGCGCAAAATACAAATCCCCCCAAGCGGCAAAGCCGGTGGGTGAAAGTGCGGTCAATAGAACTTCCTCTTTCTCACTGAGCATTTGGTTTTTCAAAGTCCGCTCTTGTTGCCAAGTAAAAAGAGAGCCTTGCAATTCCGGCTTCTGAAAAATCGGATCAAAAACCTTTTGATCGCAAGTGGTCAGAAAAATTTGAACTGGCTTAAATGACTGGGCAAAAGTGGATTTTAAATTGGAAATTTCAGATGATTTGGCCTTGGCCTTTTCATCTTTGGCATCGACATTTTCCAGACAGCTGACATAGGTGCTTAAATTCGACAGAAGCACTCGGATCTCAGAATGCAAAAGCAGAATTTTCTGCAATTCCAAAGTCAAATCTGACTGAGGGTGTGCCAGTTGCTGACTGACTTTTTGAATCAACCCCGTCATCTGTTGCATCTGCATTTCAGCTTTTTTTTGATCCGCTAAAAATCCAGTCGAATTCAAAGAAGGGTATTCGGATTCAATGTCCCAGGCTGGTAAATTCATGACAGCACCTTTTCGACATCGGCTTCAAGATCTTTGGGTTCTGTTTGTGGAGCGTAGCGCTTGACGACTTTGCCATCTGGGCCTACCAAAAATTTTGTGAAATTCCATTTGATGGCTTCAATTCCTAAAATGCCTGGTGCTGATTCTTTTAAAAATTCGTACACTGGAGCGGCATTGCTGCCATTGACATCCACTTTGGCCATCACAGGAAAGCTCACACCGTAATTCATTTGGCAGAACTGTTGGATTTCATCGTTGTTGCCAGGTTCTTGGGAGCCAAACTGATTGCAAGGAAATCCCAAAATCACAAAGCCCTTGTCCTGGTATTTCTTGTAGAGAGACTCAAGACCCGCATACTGAGGAGTGAAGCCACATTTGCTCGCCACATTGACAATGAGAACCGGTTTTCCCTTGTACTGCGAAAGATCCGTTTCTTTGCCTTGGGCGTTTGAAACTTTGAAATCATGAAGCGACTGAGCAGCCATGGGATCTCCTTTGTTGGGATTCGAGGTGTTGAAACTTTAACCAGGCCCCGACAGGATGAAAAGCTTTTGGACACCGGGTTGTCTCATTTTGAGAATCTCCCTCTGAAACTATTAACTCCAACAGGCCTTTCGCCGATATGAATCATGAGGGGGAGCCCGTGTCGAAAATCCTTTTTGCTTTCATGACCACGCTGATCATTTCTCAATTCCTCTGGGCTCAGAATTATCAAATCCGCCAAATGGAAGCTTGTCAGGCCAGGAACCACTATTGGATTTCTGACACTGAAAGCTGTGAACCTTGTCCCGCAGGCCAAAAACAAAATCCGGAAACAGGTCAATGCTACTATCTTGGAAGTAAAAATAGTACTTCCAACTCAAATTCGTCATCTAGTTCCAGGCCATCTCAAGCCTCTGCGGCTGTAAGCTGTGAAGCTGCGACTCAGAAGGCAATTGAGAATTGCGATCCGGAAAGAAATTCGGATGTGCAAACGGCAAAAAGTGTGGCTGATGGAATTGTTCGTCAGTTGCGAATGGGAGCTCAAGCTTCTCCAGCCGCTTTGTGTGGTCAGATGGGAAGTTTTGCTCAGACTCTTGATATGGCTTCAGGCAGTTACAACGGTTATTGTTCGAAAGGTTATTTGGATTGTGAGAATGCCTGCGAAATTGAATTGACTCAGATCAAAGCCTCCGTTGCGCAAGGAGCTGCAACTGCTGAGGAGCAAGCGGCTGTTGAGAAAAATTTGCGGACTTGCAAAAAGCTCAGTCAGAATGTTCGAGGGATCGCCGAAAACATTCAAGGTTACGCTCAAATTGAACAAATGAAATCGCAGTACTGCATCGGCAAAACAGATCCGCTGGCAGAATACTGCAAAATGAATCCCTCAGCTTCAATGTGCAAAAACGGAGCTTCGACAAATTGTTCGGATCCGACAATGGCTGCCACCAACACCACTTGCATTTGCTTTCTCAAACCAAACAGTCCGGCTTGTCCCAATGCCAACGTCAATGAATTTGGCTCGAATATGGCTGGCAAAATTTCTGGTGGCGGACCTGGCGAAGGAACCGACGGAATGCCAAGCTTGGGCGACATTGGGACCGCAGGCAGTTTCCCAAGTGGAATTGGGATGGAAGGTCCTCCTTTCAAACCCGGCTCCGATGATGGAATGGGTGGACAAAAACCTCGTGGAGCTGGCGGACGCGCCAATTTGGATATGAACGGAAATGGACAAAATGCCAAAGGCGGCGGCAAAGGTGGAGCACCCGGCGGCTCGGGATACAATACGAAAACCATCGGTGGTTATGGCTACGGCGGTGCGGGTGGCGGAAGTTACGGCTCTGGTTCCGCGGCAAGCCCCTCGGCTCCCTATGGAAGTCGCGGTGGAATGGGCGGTCCTGGTGGTAAGAATGTCGATCTTCGGCAATTCATGCCTGGTGGAAAAATGGATCCTTCTCGCGGACTGGCTGGAATTTCAGGACCCGATGGGATCACGGGGCCGCATTCGAATATCTGGCAAAAAATCAACGCTCGCTATTTTTCAGTGAAACACAGCCTGCTCCCTTAGATCAAGGAGTGCAGCTCTTTCATTGCAGCTTCTCGCTGCGAATGCGCCACCAACACAGTGGCGCTCATCGCCGATTGCAAAGTGGTGTGAACAGGAATTTTCTTTTTCTCCAAAGCACTGAGAATTTGATGAACCACATCAGGCGAAGTGCTCCCAGTGCAAGTGGCAGAGACACTCGAAAACACGTCTTTTCCCAACTGGAAATCTTTGGATTGAGCCAATTCCTTTTCAATCGCCAATAAAATTTCTTGCGGACCTGTGAGATAAAAACAAACCCCCGGAGGCTTTGGCAAAATCTGCAGTATTTGCGGAAAAGCGATTTCTTTCTGATCGAAAAACTGTCGCATTTTTTCAATTGCTTCCGAGGCCGAATGATGGGGCGAATGAATTTCTAAAACTTTCTCATGTGAATTAATGGCTAGAATTTTTGCAGATTCGTACATTTGCTTTCCTTCCTGAACCCAAGTTCCACTATTTGATTTCTGAGAAGCGGGGCCGATATACAAAGTGATTTGTTTTCGCTTCGCCAGCTCCACACTGCGATAGTGCAGGACTTTGGCTCCCCAAAAAGTCATATCCAAAAGCTGATCATAATTGAGCTCATTCAGAATCTGAGCTTCTTTCACCAAATGCGGATCCACAGTGAAAACCGCAGGCACATCTTTTAGAATTTCACAGACTTCAGCTTTTAAGTAAGCGGCCATAGCCACAGCAGTCGTATCCGAGCCGCCGCGACCAAGTGTGGTGATTTCTTTGGTCTTTGGTGAGACGCCTTGAAAGCCAGCCAAAACGACAACTTTGCCAGCTTGCAGGGATTCTTCGACTCGAAAAGCTTTGACGTCTTCAATGAAGGCATTGACGTGAGAGTGATCAGTCAAAATTCCAGCCTGACTGCCAGTGAAGCTGATGGCATGGCATCCGAGATCATGCAAAGCCATGCTCACCAAAGCCATGGAAACTCTTTCACCTGTGGTGAGTAGCATATCCAGTTCGCGGCGATTGGGCCTGGTTGAAACTTGATTGGCCAAATCAATCAATTGGTTGGTCGTTTTTCCCATTGCCGAAACCACAGCGACGACTTGAGTGCCTTGGCGCGAAAGCTCGGCCAGCCGGGCGGCGACAGCTTTGATTTTCTGCGGGTCCGACAGCGTCGCCCCCCCATACTTTTGCACAACCAATTTTGGATTTTTCGACATGCCACTATCTTGCTGCAAGATCGGCTTGGGTTCAACCGTGATTATTTTTTAAGAAAATCACTGACCATGACCATGGCGCCTTTGGGAACTCGAATCGCATGTCTGGAAATTTGTGTCGGCACATATCCCAAGACCAATTCAGCATTCAAATCTTTCAAAGACTTGGTGGTAATGCCAATGGATTCGGCCAATTCCTTCAGATCTGTACCACCGGGAACGAGCACGACGTCATACTCTAAACTGTCAAACTGAGCGACATCGCGAAATCCATAAAGGCTCGGGGATTTTGAAATCATCATGGCAGCCAAAATCTTCGGCACATAATCCACAGTCTCTTGCGGCAGAGCTCCCAATCGAGACAGAGCCCAGAAATCCTGGGTTTTGTATTTTTGAATCTGACGGCGAAGTCCGTTTTCTCCCATATTGTAGCTGGCAGCAACTAAATACCAAGAACCAAACTCGGCATAGAGATCGCGAATGTAGCGGATAGCAGCCAAAGTACTTTTTTTCAGATCGCGTCTTTCATCAATCCACCAATTTTGATTCAGTCCATAGCGCTTACCAGTGGCCGGCATAAATTGCCAAGGTCCCACAGCATCCGCATGGCTGGTGGCATTTGGGAGAAATCCACTTTCGATCATCACCATAAAAGCCAAATCTTGCGGAAGTCCGGCATTCTTCAGTTCTTTTTGGATGAAAGGCATGTACTTACTGGAGCGCTCCAACCAATCGCGAAACCAATTTTTGCCTTTGTCCTGAAAATAAGAAATCCATTGGCTGACTTTGCGATTGTAAGTCACTGGCAAATCAAAAATCACCGAAGCTGATTGCGAAGAAGAGGATTTTTTCACTCGAGCTTGCAATCGCTCTTTCAAGGTCATGGATTCAGTCTGGACAGGTTTCGCTGGCGGCAGACTGGCGTGCGCTGACAAACAGAAAAACAATGAGAATAAAAGGGCCCACGAGATTTGCATCACTTCCAGATTATCAGAGATAGAATTTTGACGGCAAAGACACTTCTTTGACGAGGCCTCGGGACTGTGCCTTTGTCGAGCCGAATGCGAAAACGAATCTTTTCGGTTCTCATTTGTTATTGCATGAGTCCAGCTTTCCATTTTGCAGTCAAAACCCGACAGAAGACGGGTCGAGCTTTTCACGGCACAGGCGTTGCTCTGTCAAGGGTTGAGGGGGAGTCATGAGCACAAAAGGAGTCTACACAGCACTGAGCGGAGCCATGGCTCAGTCGCAAAGATTAGACACGATCGCCAACAATCTGGCGAATGTGAACACTCCTGGTTTCAAAAAAGACCAGCAAGTTTTCAAAGAGTACCTCACTGCCAACGAAAAACCTCCCAGCGTGATCCAAGTTCCTCGCATTCCAGCTTCCGTCGAAAGTTTCTATGACATGCAAGGTGGAGATAAGAGCTTTGTGGATTCGGCTGGAACATTTACCAATTTCTCGCAAGGCAGTTTGAAATCCACTGGCAATCCCATGGATGTCGCGATTGACGGCAACGGATTTTTCGAAATCGCCACACCTCAAGGGGTTAAATACACAAGGCTTGGAGCTTTTAAATTGGATGGCAACGGCCAGCTAGTGACCAAAGATGGACACCCAGTTCTGAAGGCATCTCCCGAAGGCACGGATCCAGCGGCTCGCACTTTCCGCGTGGCCGGGGAAGCCCCGATCGTCATCACTGACAGTGGGGACGTGTTTGAAGGTCAAAACAATCTGGGCCGTCTGGCATTGATCGATGTGCAGGACAAGGACACTCTCAATAAAGTGGGTGGCTCTTTGTATGAATTCAAAAGCAACGCCAGACCCGAAGTCGTCAATGTTGCCAATCCGTCCTTGAAGCAGGGATTCGTTGAAATGAGCAACGTCAACATCGTTCAAGAAATGACAGACATGATTTCGACAACAAGGACTTTTGAAAGCGCTCAAAAGGCGATCCAAGCCTATGATTCGATGGCAGATAAATTGATCAATGTGGTTGGAAGCATCAAATAGAGGTAAAAAATGATTAAAGCTCTGAATACATCGGCAACCGGACTGCAAGCACAGCAGACAAATATGGAGGTCATCTCCAACAACCTGGCCAACGTTTCAACGAATGGATTTAAAAAATCCAGGGCCGAATTTGAAGACCTCATGTATCAGACAATCAAAGAGCCGGGCCAAGCGACAGGTTTGAACTCGATTTCCCCGACAGGTGTGCAAACGGGCCTTGGTGTGAAAACCGGAGCCGTGCAAAAGGATTTCACCAATGGCTCCTCCGTGGTGACGAAAAATCCTTTTGATCTGCAGATCGAAGGCGCTGGATTTTTTCAAATGCAGACGGCAGATGGACAGATCGGTTACACCAGGGATGGAGCTTTTAAGCGTGATCCAACTGGGCGATTGATTGATAAGAATGGCAATGTCTTGCAACCAGAAATCACAATCCCAGCAGATGCGGCCGGAGTGGATGTTTCCGCCAGTGGCGAAGTGAAAATCATCACAGGTCTGAATGAGCCTCCCCAAGTTGTGGGACAAATCGATGTTGTCAATTTCGTCAATCCAGCTGGTCTGAAATCCATTGGTAAAAATTTATTTGTGCAAACACCAGCAAGTGGCCAGCCGATTGTGGCCCGTCCCGGTTTGCAAGGCACCGGCTACCTGGCTCAAGGCCAAGTCGAAGGCAGCAACGTCAATATCGTGGATGAAATGGTCAACATGATCACAGCTCAACGCTTTTACGAGACCAATTCAAAAGCTGTGCAAGCCGCCGATCAAATGCTTCAGTCAACTAACAATTTGAGGTAATGATCAGTGAAAGTATTGACCTTTCTTTTTATCGCTCTGCTTGTTTCCTGGGCCTGGGCTTTTAAAGCCGAAATTCGAATTGCTGAAAAAAGCACGGTTCGAATCGGCGATCCCATCCGCTTGGGTTCATTGATTCAAGGTGAAGTTCGTGATCCAGAGCTCAGTGCTAGACTGCACGATTTGGTGATTTTCGAAGCCCTGGTGGATGAATCTGAAAAGACTTACCAAAGCGAAGAGCTGGCTTTGACTCTCAGACAAAAGCTCTCTTTTCAGGATTTGCAAAAAGTGGCTGTGAAGATTCCGGAGCAGTTCAAAATTCAAGCACGCCGAAATTTTCTTTATCCGAATGACATCAAACGCGAAATTTCTGAGCAAGCTCAGGTGAAATGCCTTGGCTGCACAATTGAATTTGATGATCTCAACATGCCAGAAATTAAAAACAAGGGCGAGGTTTTGAAAACTCGAATGGAACTGCAAGCTCTGAAAGGGGCCGGAAGCTTTCTCATTCCGCTGATCGTTGAAACTTCGCAAGGCAAGGGAACCTATTGGATCACTGGCAAGCTCTCGTTTTACAAGCTGGCACCAGTGACCAAAAGACTGCTTCGCGCCAATGAAAGAATTTCTTCCGAAGATTTTGAAATGAAGAAGGTCGACGTCAGCTTTGCCAAAGACGGCATCCCGACTTCAGAGAGCGTGGCTGGAAAAATGGCGGCTCGAATGCTCACTGTGGGCCAGCCGATTTTTGAAAGTGATTTGAAAAAAGAGCCGGCTGCGCAAAGAGGCCAATCGGTGAAGATTCTGGTTGGCAATGACAGTTTTGAAATCGCAACACAGGGAACAGCTGAAGAGAGCGGCAGTGTCGGCGATCTGATCAAAGTGAAAAGTGCTGACACAAAAAAACTTTTCACTGGTGTTCTCATTGAAAAAGGCGTGGTCCGCCTGCAATAAGGCGAGGAGAGAGACGAATGAAGAGAAGTGTGTTCTTTCAAGCTTTTTTTCTGCTGATGATTGCATTCAGTTTGATGAATGCAGGCTGTTCGACATTGCAATCCTGGATTGGCGCAGAGCCTGATGCCGACGCGGCTGTCGAAAAAGACGATAAACCAGCGACCAAATTTTCTCAGACCCCGAATGTTCTCAATCCGTCGGATCGTCAGTACCGAAAAATGACCAAATCAAAAATGGAAGAAGAATCCGATTTGGGATCTCAAGCGGGCAGCATGTGGGTGATGGAAGGACAAGGCGCCTATCTTTTCACTCAGAACAAATCCCGTCGTGAAGGCGATCTTCTCAATGTCAAAGTGGAAGGATCGGCGCAAAAACAAATTGAAACCAAAGTCAGCGTGATCAAAAAGCTTCTCAAGCAACTCGAAGAAGAAGAGCTCAAAGCCAATCAACCAGTGGAGCAGCCCCCATTGGCTGATAACAATCCCAATCCGAAAAAGCCAGAAGCCGATCGAGCACCTGCCTCCACCGGCGAGAAAAAAGACGAAGCCGAACAGCCCTTGGATATCGGCGCAGTTCCCACACGAATTGTCGAGCGTTTAGCCGATGGCAATTACCGCATCAAAGGGGCACAGCCTTTTATGATCGGAAAGCGTGAGTACAAAGTCATCGTCACTGGCTTGATCCGACCCGAGGATTTCAATGACGAAGGCGTGAGCTCCAGTAAACTCTTGGACCCGCAATTTGACGTGGTCAGCATTCGAAGGAACCAGCAATGAGAAAAATATTAGCTCTGACAATTCTGCTTTCGACCGCCGTCGCTTCAGCGGCTCGCTTGAAAGATATTTCCAGCATCCGAGGCGTTCGTGAAAACCAATTGGTCGGCTACGGAATCGTCGTCGGCCTGAAAGGCACTGGCGACGGAAAAAGCGAATTCACAGGAAAATCCCTCGCACGAATGCTGGATAAGCTCGGCGTCAAGCTGGACGCCCCGCAAGTCGAAAGCAAAAACGTCGCAGCTGTGATTGTCACTGCCACTCTTCCTGCTTTCGGAAAAGCTGGAAATCCAATGGACATCACAGTCAATGCTCTGGGCGATGCCGGCTCTCTTGAGGGAGGAACTCTTTTGCAAACTCCACTGCGAGCTGCGAATGAGCAAATCTATGCAGTCGCTCAAGGCGCTGTATCGATCGGCGGAGAAGGCAAAAATGCTTTCACAACCGTCGGTCGCATCCCTAACGGCGCGATCATTGAGAGAGACGTCGGATCTGATTTTTCTTCGCGGAAAATGTACCGGCTGACTTTGCACAATCCGGATTTCATCACAGCGGCTCGCTCGATTCTGACAATCAATCGCGAGCTCGGCGGTCAGTACGCAACAGCCAAAGACGCTGGCACAATTGATGTCGTCACTCCATTCGCCTATGAAGGACGCGGCGTTGAACTACTGGCAACAATTGAAGCGATCGAGATCAATCCGGATTCCAAAGCGAGAGTGATCGTCAATGAGCGAACTGGAACTGTGATCATCGGTGATAAAGTGAAAATATCAAAAGTCGCAATTGCGCACGGAAGTCTTTCGGTGAAAGTTTCAGGCAAAGACGGGAAAGCCGCCAAGGACGGGGCCGAGGAGAAAGTCATGATCCTGGACTCCGGAGTCAACGTCGGCGACCTGGTCCAGGGCCTGAATAAGCTCGGAGTCACTCCGAAAGACCTGATTTCTATACTTCAGTCGATTAAGGCAGCTGGAGCTTTGCACGGGGAGCTTGAAGTTTTATGAAAAAGAATTTTGGATTTGACACAGAATTTAATAAACTAAGATCAATCGCTCGCAGTCTATGGATGGGTTGTGAGCGCGGGGAGGGTGAGTTAGAGATCGATGACCAAGGACGGTTTGATCAATCTCGTTTCTCGCAGGAAACAGAAGGCATAGGTCAGCAAACGCCAAGGATTGGCGAAGATAGGCCGAAGCTGAGATTCACTCCAGACACGCAAGTGTCGGCAAGAGTATCAAGTGCAGGACGCACGCTGAACTCTGACTCAACTCCCCAATTTTTTTCTCCGGCTCTGAGCGCCACCATCGAGCCCGAGAGCCCTCCCAAAAATCTGCAGCTCAAAGCCACGCAAGCAGAAAAAGCTTGTTTCTATCTGGCACAGAAAACGCAAATGCGAGTGGCGGCACTGTTCAAGGCGGCCAAAAAAGAATGAAGATTCAAAACTATAAGAATCTTCGTCAGCCGCCCACTCCTGAAGAGCACAATCAAAAGCTCAAGGATGTCTCTCAGCTCTACGAAAAACAATTTTTGCGAGAGATGATGAAGCAGATGCGAGCCACCGTTTCTGATGAAGGCGGTATGATCCCCACCAGCAATGCCGAAAAAATTTTTCGCGAGCAGCTGGATCACGAGTATGTGGAAAAGTGGGGGGATCGTGGGGGTATCGGTCTTGCCGACATGATTCACCAGCAGTTGCTGGAAAAATTGGGTCCCGCTCTTGGCATCACACAAAGACCTGTCAGGCCTCAGGGCCCGATTCAAATCGATGAAAAAAGTCTGCAAATGAATCCACTGAAACTGCACCAACCCAAAGATAGTCCCACTTCGCAGACAGGTAAGACCACAATCCAATACGACCTGCAGAAGGCTGCACTTGAAAGCCCAGATGTGTCTTCACCCTGGAAGGGCTCTCTTTTGGGAGTGAAGCAACTCAATCAAGATGAGCAATTGGTAGAGCTGCTTCACGACAATGGTCTCAAGAGCCAATTGGTTTTTCGCGGCCAGCTCGAGAAAAATTTGCAGGCCGCGCAATTGAAGCCAGGCGCTGAAATCCAGGCTGGACAAAGGCTGGGGCTTTTAAGTCCAGAAGCGAAAAGTTTCTTTTGGACTGTGGATGTGGCTGACTCACTATGATACACTGATTTCTAAAGGGAAAACCGTCGCATGACGGTGGCACGGAGGCACCCATGAAAATTACGCATAACAAAGTCGGTCAGAATCTGAACACGAAAGAGACTGGCAAGGCTGAGAAGTCAGACAAAGCGGGTGCAGCCGCAGTTGGCGGTCAAAAAGGCAATGCAGCAGCTTTGCAAAATGCCGATCTTGGCGCAACCAAAGTGGACCTCTCTCCACGCGCTCAAGAAATGAAGAAAATCAAAGAGACGGCAATGGCAGCGCCTGACATCCGCGAGGACAAAGTCGCAGCTCTGCAGAAAATGATTGATGAAGGAAAGTACAATGTGTCAGCCAAGGACATCGCTGACAAGATGGTCGACGAAGAACTCCAGTGGAGCTAACGGATTTTAAAATTTGACGGAGGAGTCGCATGGATGCGTCTCAAGAAAAAAGCTATCAAAGATTGGTGGCGAACCTCGAAGAGCTGACAAAGCTCTATCGTTCCCTGCTCGAAACAGTTCGCAAAGAGAAGGATCTTCTCATTGCTGCGGACATCACGAAGCTCAATGAAAACAACAAAGAAAAAGAAGCTCTGCTCTACAAAGTGCGAAGCTTGGACGGCGCTCGCGAAAGATACGCCAAAGAATTCGCCAATCACATCGGTGCCGATGCCAACAATCCGCGCTTGTTGGATTTAGCCAAAGCTCTTCATGGCACCGAGTACGAACAGCGTCTTCGCAACATCCATTCGATGCTCGAGATGTTGGTGACGAGAGTTTCAGGCTTGAACAAAGAAAACGAAGAGTACGCCCAAAGCGCTCTGAACACTTTGAACGGTGCTATGGGAAATATCAAAGAAACCCTCGCTGGTAAAAAAACCTACGCACGCCAAGGCAAGATGGAGTACGGCCCCGACAAAGCCGGCAACTTCGTCCGCAAAGAAGCGTGAGAGGGTGCCTTTCTCTTTTTCCTTCACACGCTGCGGAAGAAGAGAAATGGTGGATGTGATAACAAGGACTTGATGCGCAGTGTGAAGGAAAAAGAGAAAGGCACCCTCTCACGATGGCTAAGATCCATGCGATGATGGATATCGGAAAGCGCTCGATGATGAACAGTCAGACAGCGCTTCAAACCGTGTCCCACAACATCGCCAACAAGACGACCGAAGGATACTCCCGCCAGCGCGTTGAGCTGCAGACGGCTGTACCTATCGTTGAAGGTCGTCATCAATTGGGAATGGGCAGCCGGGCCGCCGCCGTCACTCGCACCAATAATCCTTTCTTGGAAAAACAATTGCAAAAAGAAACCGGACAAATGGGTTTGCAGCAGGGGCGTGAATCAGCCCTGACCCGTGTTGAACAGGTTTTCAATGAGCAGATGAACAAGGGCCTCAATCAGTACATGACTGATTTCTTCAATTCCTACCGCGAGCTTTCCAACAATCCTGAAAGCATCACCACTCGAACCATGGTGAAAGAAGCGGGCGAAAGCGTTGTCAAAGATTTCAAACGCGTCGACGATCAACTTTTAGGAATTCAAAAAGATGTCGATGAAAGAGTCCGCAACGAAACCGAAGAAGTGAACAAACTGAGCCGCGAAATCGCCCAGCTCAATGAAAAAATCGCCGAAGTCGAAGTGCAAGGGATCCCCGCCAACGATCAGCGCGACCGCCGGGATGTTTGCCTGAAAAAAATGAATGAAAAAATCGACATTCATTATGCTGAAGGCGATCAGGGCGCAGTGACTGTCACCACAGCCGGAAATGCCATTTTGGTCTCGGGCTTTGACAATTACGAACTGACAACCAAAGAAAATCCCGAAACCAATCGCATGGATGTTTATTTCAAACCCAACGAGAGCACTCCGCCGTTTCGAATCACCGATCGGATCAAAGGCGGAACGATTGGCGGAGGTTTGAACGTGCGCGATCAAATCATTCCTGATTTCAAAGAGAAGATGGATCAATTGGCTTACACATTTGCCGAAGAGATCAACCGCGCTCACGTCGAAGGATTCGACAAACTGGGACGGCAAGGAGAATTCTTCTTTGATATGCCGACGCAAGTGGTAGGTGCCGCTCGATCCCTGTCAGTGAACGAAAAAATCGTCAATGATGTGAATCGAATCACTGCTGCCGCAAAACCGGGAGCCGTGGGCGACAACACGGTTGCCAATGTCATTTCTCAGCTTCAGTACAAAGGAATCATGGATGGCAACACCACGACCATGGATGATTTCTACAATTCGCAAGTGGGCCGGGTCGGGGTTCTCACGCAAAGAGCGATCAAAGCCCGTGAGTCTCAGGACAATGTTCTGCAGCAGCTCAACACCATCCGTGAAAGCATCAGCGGTGTTTCATTGGATGAAGAGACGACCAACATGATTGAATTTCAAAGAGCCTTCGACGCTTCGGCGCGAGTGATCAAAACAGCAGATGAAATGTTCGACACTGTCCTCAATTTGAAGAGGTTGTAAGCTGAATGAGAGTAACTGATAAAATGGCTTTCAATCAGACGACCAACAATCTTTCGAAGAATCGATCGGAAATGTCGGAGCTTCAGAATCAAGCGGCGACGCAAAGGCGGATCAACAAACCGTCTGATGATCCAGCAGCTTCTGCCCGGGTGCTTGTCTCGCGCACTGAAGAGCGTGGCAGCAAGCAGTTCATTAAAAACATCAATCAAGCCAGATCCTTTCTTGAGTACACGGATCAGTCCCTGTCTGAACTGACAGAGGCCCTGGTTCGCGCCAAGGAACTGGCCATTCAACAGGCCAATGACGCTGGTGCGAGTGCTGAGACCCGAAGAACAGTCGCCGCCGAAGTTTCACAAATTCATTCTCAAGCGGTTCAAATCGGCAATCGCAAATTGGCGGATCGCTATATTTTTGCAGGTTACAAGACAACCACAGCTCCCTTTGACCCAACCGGTGAGTACCACGGCGATGATGGCGACATTCGCTTGCAAATCAATAAAGACGCTTTCGTCGCCATGAATCTTCCCGGCGATCAGGTCTTTGTGGGCCGAGGAATGGGCGAGGACGGGCTGATCCGACCTTCCGCCACAGTGCCAAAAGATACGACTGATCTGCTCAAGCACAAAGCAGAAGAGCAGCAGCGACAACAAAGAATCGAGCAAATGCAAACAGAGCCTGTGCAGCTCCGAGGGCCTGCCTCCGTCAATGGTCGAGCCGATCAAACTGTGAGCTCTCGAGTGAAAGTCGAAGCGGCTGGAGTGAATGTCCTGCAGGTCTTGAAAGACTTTGAAGTGGCTCTTCAAACCAATGACAAAGAAGAAATCCAAGCTGCCATCGACAATGTGGACTCTGCCATCAGCCAAGTTGTTAACGCCCGGGCCCAAGTCGGATCCAGAGTGTCATCTCTGAACGCTGCGACGGACTCTTTGCAGAAAGCCATCGTCGATCACAAGGTCACGGCCTCTCAGCTTGAGGATGCGGATCTTTATGAGGTGGTCAGCGATATGAACAAGACCGATAGCACTCTGAAGGCCACCCTTGAAACTTCAGGCAAAGTGATGAACCTGAGCCTCCTTGACTTTCTCCGCTAGAAATAATAGCTAAACTTCCTCTTGATCGATTCCGATACGTTTGAAGGTAAGGAAACCGATGAAGTACTAGGGAGTAATTCATGCTCGTACTGACAAGGAAGTTAGGTGAAAGCATCGCCATTGATGACCATATCAAAATTAGGGTCGTTCAAATCAAAGGTAAGCAAGTTCGCCTCGGAATCGAAGCCCCCAAAGAGACCAAAATCCACCGGGAAGAGGTCTATCTTGCTATTCAGGATACCAATAAGGAATCGGCAACTGCCCATCCTGATAAAATTCGTTCTGTTTCAAAAATGTTGAAGCCTTAAAGATTCTGTCAGAATCAAATACCGCTCTGCGCAAATAGCTCGCTGAAGGTCCAGTTTTCCACTTGGCGCCAACCCCTTTTTTGTCTTGCTGTGTCTCACTGGTAGGTGCATCCTGTAAAAGTTAGAGGGGGTCCAGTGAGTCAGTCTTTGTTGATTCAAACAACACGGTTTGGTCAGGTCCAGTTTCAAAGTGATGATCTACTCACTTTTCCAGAAGGCATTCTGGGATTCGCCGATTTGAAACGATTCGTTCTGCTAGATGATCCGAACGATGACATCTTCGCCTGGCTGCAAAGTTGTGATGAGCCGGCCATTGCCTTTCCCGTTTTGGAGCCTGAACTCTTTACTGAAAATTACAAAGTCACTCTAGCAAAAACGGATCTCGATGCCCTTCGCCTCACTTCACTGGAAGGTGCTCGACTTTTCTGTATCATCACCATTCCAGATGATCCGACTCAAATGACAGCCAATTTGAAAGCTCCAGTTGTGATCAATGTTTCCATGAAAATGGCCCGCCAGTGTGTTCTTCAAGACAATCACTTGGCGATTCGTGAGCCGATTTTTTCGAAACTGCAGCAGCGAGTGGTGCAGAATCCGCATCAATCGATCAAAGCTCAATCTCATGGTTTGGATGTGGCCATCCGTTTGCCAGAGAGAGCGCCCGATCAAGCTCTCTAAAGCGAGAGATTTTCACTGAATTCTCGACAGTCGATTGCCATTTTTCGCTCTTGGAAAAAACGTTTTTCGGAGTTTGTCTCATCTTGAGAAAAACTGTCTAAACTTTCGACACTCACCTCTCACCAATTGGATTTGAGCCGAAAAAAAGTTTCGAAATCCTCTGGTTCCTGGCATTGGTCCTGCTCTTGTCATGGGTGAGAGGTGATTTATGAAACAGAGGATTCTCAACAACTGGCCCATTCTGATGGTGGCGACAGTGATGGGATTTTCCTTTTACGCTATGTCATTCGCATTGCGAACTTCGGAGGTTCCGAAAGTCGCTGATGATCTCTCTTATGAAATGCCAAGGCCGCAAACTGAAGGAGTCGAATACGATCTTTCAGGTCGAATTGTCGTCAGAGACATTCGCTCAATTGAAAAGAAAAAGAAATCTCGAGCTTCAGGTGAAATGACAGGCGAAGCTGTCAAAACCAAAGAAGACCCGAAAAAAGCTCAAGCTGAAGCTAAGAAAAAAGAAGAAGAAGAAAAAAAGAAGACAGCTGAAGCCAAAAAGAAAAAAGAAGAAGCTGCAAAAAAAGCCAAAGCTGAGCAAAAGAAAAAAGCCGATCAAATAGCAGCTCAACAAAAAGCGACTGCTGAAGCTGCAGAAAAAGAAAGATTGGCGCAATTGAAAACGACGCATTCTTCTGATTTGCACGAAGCTCCCGCAGTTCAACAGGCTCCGGCTCCTGTTGCCGCTTTGGATACGTCTCCGACCAGCAATCCTGCCGCAGCAGCAAATGAAACTCCAAAACTTTCTGTGGCTCAATGGCGAGCTCTGCTTTTTGGGCAGGCCACAGTTAAGAATGCCAATGAATTTCTTGTTGCTTACAAGCGTGGTGAAATTGACGCCAATTCATTTTACCAAATCAGTGAGGAGCTTTTGCAGGATGCAGTGGCCGATCGGCAAAAGATGGCTCTTTATATTTTGAAACAAGATCCTTCAGTTCGAACCTTCACTCTTTTAGTGGCAAACTACCAAGAGAAAACACCAGAGCCTTTGAAGACGCAGGTTTACGAAGTGATTAAATCTTACGGTGAAGCAACGCATTTTCCAGTTTTGAGCAAAGTTCTCTTTTCGACTGATTCTCGTGTTTTGCAAATGGCAACGCAGCTTCTGACCCAGACTGTTGCTAAGCAAAATCAGCAGCCTCAGAATGTTTCCGGAAGAGATTTGCGCGGCCCTGGGTCAGCACCCATTCCATCCAATCAGTTTCAAGCTTTGCTGCCGGCCCTTCGTCGATTGGTCACCTCTGAAAACTCGCAAATTGCGCAGCAGGCGCAAGCTCTGATTGAAAGCATTGAATCTTTGAAAAAACCTCCAACTGCCGCATAATCACTTCTGGATTTTTTCGGCAAAAGACTTCATTCTTGAATGAATCTATGAAGTGTCTTTTTTTTCTCTTTGCATTTTTCATGTCTTTCCAGGTTCTCGCGGAGCTCGAAATCCCGGCTCGTATGTCTTCCATGGATCGAAAAAAAGCTCTCGAGATTTTGGGCTTTTCCTCTTCAGCAAAAATTCTGGGCAATCCCTATCCCTTGGGCGGTTATTCCGGAATTGAAATTGGTTACACAACAGAAGTGATCGGAACTGGTGAGCTGGCCACTCTCGGAGCCAAAGCCAAAAGCCAAAGCGAAACTTCCTTTTCCTCTCTGACTTTGGGCAAAGGCCTTTACAACAATGTGGATCTATTTTTACAGTTTGCGCCTTTTACTCAAGCCGAAGAGATTTCTAATTTCGGTGGACAAGTCCGCTGGGGATTCTATCAGGCTGAATACATGCCGGCGCATCTCAGCCTGGTCGTTTACGCCAACAGCACCAGTTTTCAAAATAAAATCAGCACAGTTTCTCAGGGATCTGATCTGGTGGCGGGATTCAGCGTTCAAGATCTGACCCTTTACACTGGGATCGGAATGGTTCGATCCATCGGCACTTTTTTTGGCGGTGATGGAGGGGTCACTGACGACGGGGAAACGGCCACCGAAGATGTGAGCAGCTCGCATTACTTGGCCGGGATTAACATCAAATTCTCGAAAGCTTTTCTAGCCATGCAACTGGATCGCTATTCGCAATCGACCTATTCGGCAAAGCTGGGAATGAGATTTTAATTACTTCGATTTTTCGATCAATTTGGTGGTGGATCGGCCTTCAACGAACTGCAAGGATTTCACTTCGCCACCATAAGAAAGAACGAAGGATCCACCGACAATTTGATCGGGTTTCCAGTCGCCGCCTTTGACCAAGACTTGCGGTCGGACGGCTTCGATCAATTTGGCGGGTGTTTCCTCGTCGAAAACAGTGACGTAATCGACAGCATTGAGCGCTGCCAGAATTTCGGCTCGGTCATTTTCATTTTGAATAGGACGGGTGGGACCTTTTAGTTTTTTAACACTGGCATCTGAATTTACGCCGACAACCAGGATCTGTCCTTGCGCTTTTGCCTCTTGCAAATAGCGAACATGTCCGACGTGCAAAAGATCAAAGCATCCATTGGTGAAAACAATTTTTTGAGATTTGGATCGGAGAGGGGAAAGCTCTTCGCTGATTTTTTGAAATGGAACGACTTTACCCACAAAATCCTTAAGCGCGTTTGACGAGTTCAACACCCAAAAGCTGTCCCAGATAATCCCTGTTCATCGCAAAAGAGATCAAAGGGAAAACCATGAATCCAGTCAAAAGCACGATGGTCGATCGAGCGATGGCTTTCAAAGCGTATTGTGAAGTGCCCAATTCTTCCGGACGGCCCAAGCGTTGATCAAAAACCCACTCACCAGGAGTGAAGCCCAAAAACACACGGTGACCGACCAGATAAATCCAAGTCACTCCAGCCACTAAAGAGACAAGACTCAAGTAAACGAGACCCTGAGAATCAGGACGATAAAGGTTGGCAAAAAGGTCCACTTTGGTGACCAGCAAAAGCACGATCAAGCAAAGCAAAGTGGCTGCAGTCACCAGCATGGCATCCAAAAGACCAGCCGAAAGATCCCAAGATGATTTTTTGTAAACGATAGGGGCTGGTTCATGCAGCTTTTTTTTCTCAGCTGCAAAATCATAGCTGCGTTTTTCATTCAATGTTTTCAGAATGTCATCCACAGTGGTGTTACCAGCTGGTTGCTTCAGGCCTTGAGTGGAATCAAAACCTTTTCTGGGAAGTGGTGGGTTGATGGTCAAATCCATTGCGGGCTCGGCCTGAAATTGAATGGAGCTCGATTTCTGAGGCGCTGCTTTCTCTTGGGACTTCTTATGAAAGCCCAAGCCTTCAGTCAAAGGTTTGAACTGAAAATCATCGTGATCCGCTGACGCTGGATTGAATTGATTCATGCGACCCTTCCCCTTCAATGGCCATCAACTTCTTGCCGTCATGTGTCCAAATTCATACTTTAGGACGGCCAGAAGGGCGATGCAAGCCGTTTCCACGCGCAAAACCTGCTCACCCAAAGTGATGGGTTGCAGTCCCATGGCTTGAAAAGACTCGACCTCTGTCGAGGAAAATCCACCTTCAGACCCGACGAAAACCCAGTATTCATCGAGCTGATTCAGGGCTTGAGAGCGCAAATGCTCCTTGATGCCCAAAGTCGACTTTCCCTCATAGGCAAAGAGACCCTTGGCAGCAGTTTTTTGGTTAAATTCGCGCAGAAGATCCTGCAGATCAACAGGTTCAGCAATTGTCATCAAATCGCCGCGCCCCGTTTGCTGAGTGGCGGAGACCACAATTTTTTCCCATCTTTCAATTTTTCCAGGCGGGAGAGAATTTTTTTTTCGAATGAAACTAAAATCCGAGAAAAAAAGCTGAATGCGGCTGACTCCCATTTCAACTGCTTTTTCAATCACAGCATCCATCACTGGATATCTGGAAATAGAAAGGGCGAGCACCAAATTTGGTTTTGCGAGAGCGGGGATTTCACGGCTTTCCAGAATTTTGGCGCGAGCGCTTTTTTTACCCAGCTCAGTGACTTCGACCAGATGGGCTTTGTTGCCATCGCCAAGAATTTCAAAATGCGATCCCAATTCCTGCCGGCAGACATCAAAAATATGATGAAAAACTTCGCCAGTGATGTCGACGGTCGGGCCCTGGATGTTTTCGCGGGGGATCCAATAGCGGCGCATGATTTAAGCCTCGGGGGATCTTAACCAGTATCCCACCCATTCATCTTTTTCGATTCGACGAACGACTTTCAAAGGGGACTTTTCGATGAAATCGGCAAAAAAATCATCTTCACGTTCAAGCAAAATCCCAGTCAGAAAAATTTGTCCGCCGGGCTTGAGCACTCGAAGCAATTCATCTTTCAAAAGAATGAGAACTCCGTCGATGATATTGGCGACAACGAAATCAAAAGTTTCACGGACATTCTCGAGCAGCTGATCCGAAATTTCAATTTCAGTCAGTCGGTTGCGTTCAATATTTTCCCGACCCACTCGGCGAGCTTCGGGATCGATTTCGATCCCCAGTACTCGTTGAATGCCCTCTTGATAGGCGAGCATAGCGAGAATTCCAGTGCCAGTGCCGACATCAATGAGAGAGTATTGGTGGTTGGGTTTGAGTGTTTTTCCCAATTTATGAACGAAGTAAGCGGCCATTTTGGTTGTGGCGTGAGTGCCAGTTCCAAAAGCCATTCCGGGATCAATTGTGATTGGCTTTTCTGCTTCCGGTGGGACTGGCAACCAAGAGGGAACAATCCAATAGGGGCCCACCAATTGAAATGAGTTGAAGCCTTTTTTCCATTCCGCCAGCCAATCTTTGTGCTCTTCTTCTTTGATTTCCCATTTGAGCTGGGGAGCCCATTCCAAAAGCCGATCAAAAAATTCACAACCGGGGCGTTCGTTAAAAAAAACGTCCATATCATGAGCTTTGACTTTTAAAATATCAGGATCATAAGTGAGATCCGGCTGAGAATAGGCCAGGGCTTCGCTGACGCCGGAGGCGCCACATTCAAAGCTGTGACCGGTCACCACGTCTTCAAGGTTGGCCGGCACTGAAAAAAGTCGGATTCGGATATATGAATTCACTGAGCCTTTTTAACAGAAGGCTTTTTGTTGTCAATGAAAGAGCCGGCCAGATCCAAGCGATCACCGATCATGATGCCAATCTGTTCCAGCATGGGCTCTTCATCTCTTGAAGTCAGCTGAAACTCACGGGCCACGGCCACTCGGTTTTGGACTGAAATCAGTTTCAATTGACCCACGGGAACTTCAAGCTCTCCATAGGTTTGGGTGCCAGTGGCATCTCGTACGGACATTTTTCGAATGACTGTCACAACCATGTTTTTTTTCAGACCGGCTTCGTTTCCGGCATTGATATAGAAATCTTTATAGACGGGAGCATCGTCGGCCAGGGGAATGTTTCTTCGAACCTCAATAATATTGAGATCGGCTCCAAAGACTTCCCAAGAGAAGAGAAGAGTGAGAATGGCGATTCCGGCAATCAGAAACAGCCTGCCAAGATTCATTTTTTTCAACATGACAATCCCTCGCACATGTTTCGTGGGGACTTCCTGTCTATTTGAGGATTGAACTTCCTGCTCAATCTAGATGTGTTCTATGAATTTCTTCGGCGGCTTTTCTGGCAAACTTGAAAGAAAATGAGACAAGGAATTTTTTTCCCAGCACTCTGTCCAGTCTATGCTTGGCGGTAAAAAGGCAAACGTCAAAATTCCGTCGAAATAAGTCCAGATTTGCGCCTGGATCTTCGGTATTTTCCACATTCGGACTCAGGTCGCGTTGAAGTTTTGACGGTCGACCCGAAGAGTAGTCACCTTACACACAGAGGAGATGGGTCAAATGGGAATGAGAGTGACAACGAATATTGCAGCAGTGAACGCGCAAAGAAATCTGGTAACCAGTCAACGGGTGGTCAACAAAAGTATGGCCCAGTTGTCGAGTGGTAGCCGAATCAACATCGCAGCTGACGATGCGGCTGGATTGGCGATTTCCGAACGAATGAAAGCCGGTATTCGATCGGCAAGACAAGCGAACCGAAATGCGAATGACGGTATCTCAATGGTTCAAACCGCAGAAGGTGGATTGAACGAGATCAGCAACATCGTGACTCGTCTTCGTGAATTGGGAATCCAAGCAGCATCTGACACTGTCGGATCAGTTGAGCGTGGATTTCTCGATAAAGAAGTCCAGCAGTTGAAATCAGAAGTTCAACGTATTTCGCTGGCGACGAAATGGGGAACGACGAATCTGTTGGATGGATCGACTCCAAAATTTGATTTCCAAGTTGGTATTTACAACAACGCTGAAGAAGATCGAATCGAATTTGATTCTTCTCAAAACGTTGCGACCATCGATGCCTTAGGCATCACTGGCCTTGATTACACGACAAAAGAAGGAGCGCAAGAAGCTCTGGGCGCCCTGGATTTGGCCCAAAATTCCGTCAACGGAATGCGCGCCAATCTTGGAGCTCTTCAGAACCGATTGACTTCAACAACTGATAACTTGGGTGTTTTAGAAGAGAACATGTCAGCTGCGAACTCACGAATCCGTGACACTGACGTGGCTTTGGCTTCTTCTGAAATGATCCGAAACAACATTTTATTACAAGCTGGAACTTCGACTTTAGCGCAAGCGAATTCAACGAATCAACTTGCCTTGAAGCTGATCGGGTAAGGGTACCATCTCTTCTGTCCGGTCACTATCTTCCGAGGCCTGGGGTCATTCCCGGGCCTTTTTTATTTCTTCTACTTTTTTTCGGTGGCATTGAGAATCAAAGCCGTGATGATAATCCCAGCACCCAGCATTTGAAAGCTGGTCAGTCTTTCGTTCAAAATCAGGCCCGCCGCAAAAGTTGCCACCACAGGCTCGACCGTGACAATGATCGAAGCTTGAGAGCTTGGCAGTCTTTGCAAACCCGCCAGAAAAAAAGTCAAAGGTCCAATCGTTGAAAAAATCGCGAGCCCCAAAATACAAGTCATTTGAACTGTGCTCATATTTGGAATTTTAGACAGGCTCGGTTGGTGAAAAAGAAAAAGGGCAAGGGCAGTCGAAGTGATCACATAGAGACTAGAGCTGAGGGGCGCGACCTTCTGCTGAACCTGGCCACTGACTAGAACATAGATCGAATAGACAAAAGCCGCTCCAAGCCCAAAGAAAACAGCTTTTTTAGAATGCACAACCATTGGGCCCCAGAGCAAAATTCCAAGGCCCAAGCAAGTGAGCAAAAGGCTGAGGGATTGAAGCTTGGTCATTCGGTGTTTTAAAATGAAATGCGCTCCCAAATTCACAAAGATCGGAAAAGTAAAAAGCAAAAGGGCGGCTAGTGGAACTGAAATCCCCTCGATCGATTTAAAATAGAGGGTCGAGAAAACTGCGTAGCCGCCAATTCCAAGTGCGCAAGAAATCAAAATCTGCTTGAGAGAAAGTCGGATCAGGCGAGGTTGAAAAATCAAGAGCCCGACCCATAAAATCAGAGCAGCTAGAGAAAATCTCCAGGTGAGGAGCTCACCCACAGACATTCCGCTTTGAAAAGCCAGTCTTCCGAAAATGCCGAGAAAGCCAAAGCCCAGGCCGGCCATCAGCACATAGAAGAACCCGAGAGCCCTGTTCATTTTTTCAGAGGACTCCGACGAGATGATTTTCGAGGATCCAGGGCTTTTGGCGAACGACCTTTGTAGCTCTTTTTCTCTTTCACTTCTTCAGGAAGATCCGGCAGAAAAACCCGTTCAGCGGCCACATCATTCAAATACACCAATTCGCCTCGCTGAAGATTGCCAATGCGAAGACGACCGATGGCCACACGTTGAAGCTTCAGAACATCAAAGCCGATTTTTTCGAACATCTGTCGGATCTGACGGTTTTTTCCTTCGGTGATGACGATCTTGAGCCATTCGTACTGATCGCGGCCGCGTTTGATTTTTTCAACAGATTTGGCGGCAACTTTGCCGCCGACGATGGTGACTCCGCTTAAGAGCTTTTTGATTTGCTCATCACCGGGTTTGCCGTCGACTTTGACCAGATAGGTTTTGGTCACTTCGGCTTTGGGATGGGTGACTCGATTAGCGAAATCACCGTCATTGGTCAAAAGCAAAAGACCTTCCGAATCCCAATCCAAACGACCCACAGGAAAAACCCGAGTGGGGACTTCTTCGAGAAATTTTTTGATTGTTGGACGCTCCAAGGGATCTTCCATTGTGGTCAGGATGCCTTTGGGTTTGTGGAACATCAGATAGACGTGTTCGAATTTTTTTCTGAGAGGCTTTCCCTGAACTTGAATTCGGTCTTGGTGGGGATCGACCTTCACGCCCAATTCGTAAACTTTTTTGCCGTTGACGCTGACTTGGCCTTCTTCGATCAAGCGGTCGGCAGCTCTTCGGCTGGCGATCCCGCTATCGGCGATCAGTTTGTTAAGTCGTACTTTGGTCCCCGCTTTGGGAAAGGCCGTGGCTGTGACGGTCTCTGTCTTTGAGTCCATGATTCTTCAACTTTCCGTGGCGTCATCTCGACGCGACTGTTTTCCAAATTCTTGCGCTGGGCAAGTGTGTGTTGAAGATCTCTTAGCAAAAGATTCAGCAGTTTGTCACCGGTAAAGACATATTCAATCGCATTCTGAGCCTGGGCGATCACATCAATGCTCTCTTGAATGGCTTCAGGATCACCCAAACGCACATTCTCGATGGTTTTTTCCAAGGCCGAGATGGTCTGCTGGTAATAGGGATCGGTTTGGCGATTGATGAAATGCTTTTCCATTTTTTTGATGGCGTAGAAAAGTTTCGGGTAGGCTGCAATATTTTCACCCTGCAAATCAAAGGATTTTTGGCAAAGGTAACCGCGGACCAGAGAGCCTTTGAGCCCTTCAGAGCCATTTTGAAATTGAGCGACGACAAAGGGGGCGACTTCCAATTGCTGGGTGTGAGCGGGATCCAGTTCCAAATCGGGAGTGTAATAAAGCGCGAAATCCTTTTTCAATGGTTCCAATTGCCCATGGCGAATCATCATTTTGCGATCAAAGGTCCGCACGCAGATCGAATGATCCGGCATCAAGACAATAGCCAGGATTTTTTTATCGGCCTCATGAATCAGGCGGTATTTTTCGCCTTTTTTGTAAGTCGAATTCAAATAGACTTGCAGAGCATCGGTGAAATCAGAACCGCTTTCGAGCTCGAGAATTTGTGTTTCTTCGGGCCACTTCAAACCGGCGAGATCCATATGATCCTGCAAAAGATCACGGATTTCTTGACCCAGTTGCTTTCGATTTTGTTGCCAATGAGCATATTCCAAACAATGCGCAAAGAAAATCTCTAGAAGCTCTGGAGTGACTTGAGCTTCTGAATCCACCAAATTTGTCAGATAATTGAGAAATGTCAGTCGAGCCGGCGGTGGCTGGCGATGATTTTCAGATAAGTACTTTATTAAAGCCCCGACTTTCAGCATACTTAAAGCTTAAAAGGAAATTCAAAGAGGGGTCAAATGCAAAAGGAATTGAATCCTGAGTTGTTCGGGGAAAGCCAGGCAAAGTCGAGGGTTTTTGAACCCCAAAACAACAATCAATTGGTCATTCTTGAACAGAAAGTCTTAGAAACCAAGGGTCAAATCCATCAGGTCTCTGAGAATCTGAATAAAATCGTTGGTCAGATCAACGAATTCATCCGAAATTCTCACGCCAAATTTGAGCGCTTGCAGGCTTCTATTTTAAAGCTGGAGCAAAACGATCAAGTGATCAACATGGAAGCTGCCCAGAAAATCGGACAATTGCACAACCGCTTGGGTGAGCGCAAATCCACGGATCTGAAAATTCAAGAGATGATCGATCGTCACAACAATGTGCTTCGAAGCTTTGAAGTCCGAATGGGACAGATGCAGAAAATTCTCAGTGAAAAAGAAGCAATGCTGATTTCGGCCCAAGCTTCTTTGAACGAAGCCAAAATGGAAATCGCCCGACTGAAGCGCTTTTAATTAAAAGAAAAACTGCAGGTCGGCCAGCAAAGTCCAATAAGTCAAAGAGCTGGCAGATCGATTTAAAACCGGGCCTCCGGTGAGCTGCCAGTCCGAAAAGGATCGAGAGACTAAAATCTCTAAAGTTTTTGAATCCGAATCATCGACGATCAAATGTTTATTTTCAAAATTGAAAATCAGCTCCCGCTGCGGGAGAAATGTGTAACTCATCCCGACTTCAAATTCGTGTTCCGGCAGATCGCTGATGGTGGCGACGAATTCAGAGACATTGTCATTCACATAAGTGCTGGAATAAGCGGCTTGCAGTTCATCTTTTGATTTTGAATAAGTGTAACCAGTTCCAGAGAAGCGCAAATTCAATTGGGGGTTGGCGCGAAAAGCCAGGGCAGCTGAAAATTTTTGTTGGTCCAATTCGGCTTTTTCCTCGGATGGAGAGCCTGGAATATCAAAAAAGAAAGTCTGTCTGATGGTGGATTTTCCATAAAGCAGGTCCAGCACGGCGAACTGATCGCCGCTTTCCGAGAGAAAGTGATGGCTCAGCTGAAGGGCGTTTTCGATTTGTGAGAAATCAGTTTCTTTTGAGTCCGTGTTTTCTCGAACGATCAAAAGATCCCATTCAGCTTTCGAGGAAACTCCGAGACTGATATAGGATTCGCGACTTTGATTTGAGATTGTTCGTCCAGTGACAATGTCTCCGGTTCGAGTTTGTTCAGCTCCTAGAGAAAGAGCCCAAAAAGAAAAATAAAAACTGTTCTTGGGATCGATTTTTGATCCTTCGAAAGTGCCATACAAATTGCCATATTCCCGGCCGGCTTCGGCTTGAAGGCCAAGGGTTTTGAGGAAATTGGGTTTTTGCTGCTGTTCTTGCGCATGAGCAGGGGAGAGAGCAAGCAAGAAAAAAAACGTGAAAAAAAAGAAGATCGACAGAGCTTTCATCTTTTCCAATTACTTGCTGAGGGCCTTCGTCATCCGCTCGCGAAATTTGCTGGCCTCTTCAAATTCAGTGAGGGTCAGATCTTGAATCCAGTCACCGGATTTGGAAATGAAGATGAAAGTCGGAAGTCCGATCAGGCCGTAGCGCTTTTTCAAAGTTTCCAGCTCGGGAGAGTCTTGAGTGGCGTTGAATTTCACCATGACGAATTGGCCCGAGAGAAGCTGCAGTCCCTGATCGGGAAATGTCTTTTCATTCATCTCAAGACAAGCAGCACACCAATCGGCCCAGAAATCGATGATCACTGGTTTGCCTTCGGCTTTGGCTTGAGCCAAGACATCTTCTGAGTAAGTCTGCCAGTTGATGGTGTCGACTTTGAAGCCTTTGCCGGAATCTTTGCGGGCGCTGAGGGCACTTGAGATGAAAGACTTTTCAATCGCCTTTGAGCTCACCAGCAGAATGTCCAAATAGTAAATCGAAGCGCCTAAAAGCAGCACGCCAAAGAAAATTTTGATTCTGTTCATCCAGGCTCCAGACTTGGGGAGAAGTTTTGTCAAATTGGTGGAAAGGCCCAGGGCCAAGAAAATCAAGCCCATGCCGATGGCATAGGTAAAGAGAAGCCAGAAGCCCAACCACAGATTTTGAGTTTGAGCGACGAAAGTGAGAACCCCCACCAAGACAGGTCCCACGCAGGGGCTGGCAATGAGCCCGGCGAGAAGGCCAGTGATGAAAGCTCCCAAGTAGCCATGCAGTTGCATGTGGGAAAGAACTCCGTCTCTTAAAAACTGCGGAGCTTGCAATTCAAACAAACCGAACATGGAAAGGGACATGACGAAAAAAACCAAGCAGACAAAGCCCAAAATCCAGGGCGATGACATGAAAGAGCCAAACAGGGCGCCAGTGCTGGCCGCTAGAATTCCTAGCAGCGAGAATGTGAAGGCGATTCCCAAAACATACATGACGCTGACGAGAAAGCTCTGCCAGCGAGAGCGGGCATGAGCTTCGCGGCCGAGCACTGCCAAAGTGATTGGGACCATCGGATAAACACAAGGGGTGAAGCTCGTCAGAAAACCGAAGATAAAAACGAAGAGAAAGGCCCAGATCGCGCCTTTTTTGTAAGCGTCTCTGAACGAGAGTTGAAACAGCCCGCGATCTTCTTGGACTGCGCCTTTGGCTTTGAAAAAGACGTCGGTAGTGATTGTCTTTGGGAAAAGACAGTAGGCATCAGTGCAAGCTTGATAGGTGATTTCGAGCACCATTTTCTGCGACCCCGGAGACGAGATGCCAGAGACTTCGAGAGCGGCTCGCATCTGGGCTTTTTCCAGCATCACATTTTTCTTTTTCTTTGAGAATTTATCGAAAATTTCCTGCACGGGTTGCAGATTGAATTTGGAAAGTTGAATTCCTTCCGGAGACAGGATCTTGAGCTTGAATTGATCTTCGTAAGCGCGAAAGCCTTTGGGCAATTGCAGATCGACTTCGACTTGGGCGATTTGGCCGGCTTCGACTTCGAAGGGCACCAAGCGACCTTGGGCTGTCAGTGGGCTTTCCTTGCTTTGAGTCTGCGCCAGACCAAAGTCTATGAAAAGAAGAAGGAAGCTCAAAGATAAAAGGGTCGCTCGAATGATCGTCATGGTCTCCTTCTCTTTTAGTCCAGGCGCACAGAGAGCTCAACCAGATTTTCGGCCTGTTTCGCTAGGATCTTGAGCAGAAACGCTCAATTCCATTCAGCTTTTCACCGATAGCATGAAACGAGAGGTCAACTATGGGATTTGTCGGACTGATAGTGGTGTTCGGGATGGTGTTCGGGGGATATCTTATCCACGGTGGTAAGATGGGGATTATCATCCACTCGGCACCGACAGAATTGATGATCATCTTAGGTGCGGCGCTCGGTGGATATATCATCGCCAATCCGATGAAGACCATCAAAATGGGATTCAAGCTGGGGATCAAAGCTCTCACAGCGACGGGTCCTGCGAAAAAAGATTACATCGAGCTTTTGCAGATGCTGTTTCAGCTGTTTCAGCTTTTTCGTAAAGATGGCCCTCAAGCTGTCGAGAAGCACATCGAAAATCCTGACAAGTCCGAAATTTTTTCGGCTTATCCAAGCTTCATGCACAATCATCATGCCGTGCACTTTTTGTGCGACACGATGAAAATCACGCTGTCTGCGGATCTTTCTCCTTATGACGTGGATGATTTGTTGGATGGGGATATCAAAGCCATTCACTCGGAAGAGCATTTGGCTCAGCACGCGATCCAAGCGGTGGCCGACGGGGTTCCGGGTCTGGGGATCGTTGCCGCGGTTTTGGGTATCGTGATCACCATGGGTAAATTGAATGAAGGAACAGAAGCGATCGGTGCTTCGGTTGCGGGCGCCCTTGTCGGTACGATGTTGGGGGTGTTCTTGGCCTACGGTCTGATCGGTCCCAATGCGACGAAAGTGGCAGCGGATCTAGATGCAGAAGGCCGGTATTTGCACGCGATCAAATGTGCGATGGTGGCTTTGCAAAGGGGAGCTCCTCCTTTGGTGTGTATCGAGTACGCTCGACGAAGCATTCAGCCAGAAGAGCGTCCTTCGTTTGATGAAATGGACAAAGCAACGAAAGAAATTAAGAAAGCAGCATAAAAGTGGCAGCAGAAAAAAAGGGTCAAACAATCGTTATCAAGAAAATCACCATCGTGGCCGGCGGTCACGGGGGATCTTGGAAAGTGGCCCTTGCCGACTTTATGACGGCGCTCATGTGTTTCTTCCTCGTGATGTGGCTTTTGGCCCAGTCTGCTGAGACGAAGAAAGCAGTTTCAGATTATTTTTCCACTCCAAGTATCATTGAGTACAATTTTTCGAATTTCGGGGTTGAGATCACGCTTGAGAAATTGTTCTTGGATCTGGTGAATGAGCCGCTCAAGGCTTTCCAAAGTTTCATGGAGCCAATCGATAAAACTCCGAATCTTTTGGATATGGGATCGCAGAAAGTGGTCGCCGCCTATTTGGCCGATCAGATGCAGGATGTGGCCAAAGGTGTGCAAATCAGCCCAGATGGATTTGAATTTGTGATTCCTGATTTTGAATTGTTCGAACCAGGATCAGCCATGCCGAATCCGCAGTTTGTAGCTGTGATGGATCGCTTGAAGGCGATCACGACGGGGCTGGAAGATTCGAATGTGGTGGTGTCATCGCTTTTATTTAATCAGTCGGTGACTGGCAGCAATCCGGATCGGGCTAAGAAAGTCGCCTCTGAGCGATTGGATCTGGTACAGAAAAAGATCCAAGCTTCGCTTGAGAGCAACACGACCACAGTCAGTGGAAACACCAAAGTGGAAGACAAAAAAGGATTCGTCGAAGGTCAAAATCAAAGACCTCCGGGATTTATCAAAATCGAAGTGAAACAGAAAGAACTCAAAGCGAATGGCTCCAAGCCGCGCAAGCTCGACACAGCTTTCGGCGCTAGCAATGCGGATATGTCAGCTTATGATAATTTCGTGAAGCAAATTTCTGATCAGAAGAAGAAAAAGAAAACAACTCTGAAGTAATTAGCGCTTGTGTTGGTTCCATCGTCGCTTGAGGTAGGGACCAAGAATTTTCCATTGCAGATATCCAGCGATGAGAAAAACGATGTACACGAGGTAATTGTGGTAAGCGGGCATTCCCTGTGGCCAGAGGTGGGGCGCCAATGCTTGAACGAGAATTTTTCCTATGATTGACAGTGGAAAGCTGAGGATGGTGATGATCCATCCATAGGGGAGTTCACCCAGATGACCTTCGGGAGCGAGCTCGAGGTAGGAAAAGCCGAGAGCGGCTAGGCCTGTGAGCCAGTAGATGGTTTTGAAAAATATTTTTCTTTTCGGGTGGTTCAACATTTTCATTCCTGCTTAATATAATGAAGCTTCAGTTTTTTGATTTCTTCTCTCAAGTTGCTTTGCAGTGCCGTCTTTTTGTCGTTTAAAAGGTACTCTTCAGCTTTGTAGATACCTGTCATTGCATAGTTGACCATGAATTTACCCGAAGCCATTTCATCTTCCATGGAAGACATCCGCCAGCTCAAAGGGATCATGATTTCTCCGTAATACCAGGAAGCCATCAGCCAATTGCAAAAAAGCTGTGGCTCTTTTTTGATCAATTCAACATAGGCTTGCATTTGAAGGTCATTTCCTCTTGCTTCATCGACAAGAAGAAATTCAAAGTAGCGCCGTTTGTTTTCTCTCAGGCGGATGGACTCTTCAAATTGAGAGGCATGTTGAAGCTCATGCACCAAAAGGGGAATGAGATAGGGAACACTTTCGCTTTCTCTGTTGGAGAAAATGATTTCCATTCGATACTTGCCTTTTCCTGATGGCATAATCGAGGTCACAGCGCCATAAATATCGGATGTTTCCGTCGCTCTTGCCGGACGGATTGCGGTCGATGAAATCAAGGGATTGTGCAGGTCAGACAGCCATCGAATCTGATTGAGCTCTTTGGGCAAAAGCTCATTCGCAGCCTCGATAAAGGAATCTCGATATCCGGCTGGATCCTTGAGTTTCTGTTCTGTCGTGGCATATTTTTGAAAAGCTGTTTTGTATTTTGAATTTGGAAGAAACTGCTCGTTGCTTTTTATGACTTCTGCAAAATCCAATTTGGTTTCAATACTTTTGTTTTTTTTATAATAGTCTTTCAGGTATTTAGCGATGCTGGAGGATCCTAAATTGGAGTTTCTGATCTTGTCCAAATTCGCTTTTCGATCCCGATAAGCCAAATTGATGACTTTGAGCCCTGTTTGCTTCTCGCAAATGCTTTTCACTTCTCCCGCCAAGGTCAGCTCGGAGAAAGTGAAAAGCGGCAATGCGAGAACTAAGAAAATTAAGAATTGTCTAAATTGCACTCCAACCAGTTCCTTTAGTAAATTTATAATAAATTATAATCTACCACGAGAACTGTCTTGTGGGTCACAACTACCTCGAATGCCTCCTGGACGATAGTTAGGATCCGGTCTTCGCCATGACTCTGGTCGCGGCAGTTTGTTGGGATCCAGCGGTGGAATGACGATTGGCGGAGCTGAAGGCTGGGATCCCCCGCCATCAGGATTCAATGGAATAGGTGGTTGAGGGAGTAGAGGAATGCCTGGAGTTCTCATTCCCGTTGTGCCTGAAGGATCAATCCAATTCAGGGGGTCATTCAAAATATAGCCGTAGAGGTTGGAATCCCCACCGCCAAACAAGATCGGATCTTTGCTGGTCCAGCGACCAATCTGTGGATCATAATCTCGAGCTCCAAATCTCACCAAGCTTGTGTCAGAATCATAAATCCCACCGGCAAATCCAAAGGGATGCAGTCCAGGATTTGTGTTCATCACTTGAATCCCAAATTCATCGTAATCAGCTTGTTGGATGATCTGTCCGCTGGCGGTATTGACGACCAATCGGATCGATCCCAAGTGATCTTTGATAAATCGATATTTCACACCAGATGTGATCATATAATCAGGGCTATGGGCTTCAGTCGCATAGACAAAGACTGATTTCAAAGTATCATCTGCATTGAGCTCGGCAGCCAGTGTGCCATTCGAGTTGTAGATGAATTTTTGAGTCACGACCTCATCCACCTTTTTCACTGATCGGTGCATTTCGCCATCGATGAGATACTCGATGGCTTTTCCGTTTGGCAGAGTCACTTTTGAAAGCTGACCGAATTCATCGTAGCTGTAGCGAGTGATGTCAGTTCCAGTCTGTTTTTGCGTCAGTGTTCCTTTTGCATCGTACTGGTACTGAGTATTTCCGTACTGGACGAGTCGATCTTGCGCATCATAAGTGGCAGCTGTTGCGTTGGCACTGAGCCGGTTGCCGTTGGCATCGTAGGTGTATTGGCGAGTGAGTGTGCCATTGGTGGAAACCGTGCTCAGTCTTCCGACACTGTCATAGACGTAGCCGTTGGTCTTTGACTGACCCAAAACAGTTTCAGTCTTTTGGGTGATTCGGCCTAAGCGGTCTCTGACATAGCTTGTGGAAAAAGTTGAAGAGCTGTTTCTTGTCGTGGATGTTTGAATGATTTCTCCGAAGCCATTGAGAATGTGACTTTCTTGCAGGACTCCCATTTGCGTTCCCGTGATCAGGCCTGTGGAGGCATCTCGGTTGATTGTCAAATCTCCGGCCTGCATGAGAAGTTTCTCATTGTTGTAGGCGTAGGGAACCATCACTTCTTCATTCACAACCAAAGTTCCGAGTTGACCGCGAGGAGTTGGGATGACGCGGATTCGGCCAGTGACGGCGTTGGTGTAGAGTCGGTCCGATTGAAAATCGCTTGCCACTGAGATGTCCAGAGCGACTCCATCGCTCGAAATAATTCTTGCGGGAACTGTTCTGGAGCCTGAGCCATAGATGTAATCAATGCTCTTCGATGGACCTTGGATATTTGTGAGCTGCGATTTTTCTTGATCGTAGTTGTAAGTGATTGAAGTTCCATCGGATCGAACTTCTTTCGTCAGCTGTCGATCTAGATTGTAAATGTAGTTGGTCGATCCTGTTGCAGTTGCTGTGGGTGGAGGTGTGTAGACTGCAAATAGGTCAATCAGATTTGAAGCCAAAGTGTGCATCAATTTATCAGGGGGCTGCAAGCCTGACAGGTTGCTATTTTCATCGTATTCGTAATTGATCACTTTGTTGTCAGGTCTTTTTTCTTGGAGCAGGCGATTTGAGCCATCCCATGTGAAAGCCGTTGTCTGGCCTTCGGGATTGGTCACACTCTGGAGCTGTCCCAAGGAATTGTAATTGAAAACCACGCTGCGATCCCCTTGCTTGAGGAGCGCCAGCAAACCGCGGCTATTGTAAGTAAATTCTGTCGGGAGCAGATTTCCTTTTTTCAGCCAAATCGGTCTTTCTTGATCATCAACGACTGTGATTTCTTTGCGACCCAGCTCACTTTCAGTGGTGAAAGTTTTTTGGCTGGATTGATAAGTCGAAGTCACTGAGCTTTCGTCGATGACGGTCTTATCAATTTGCACAAAGTTGAAAAAGTCTGTTGAGCTGAGCGGAGTGAACGAAGTCGTTTTTTGCGACAAGTTAACTCCAAAACCTGAAGACATATTTTTACTGCCGAAAAACTGGCTAATGCCTCCCAAGCGGGGATCAATGTCCTTTCCACCTGAAGCGATCGAATTTCCCATAGAGTCTGTGTACTGTTCAGAATTGGTCGATGAAAGCAGAGTGTCCACTGTGCCATCAGGAAAGGTGGTGCGATAAACAGTTTGGACAGGGCTTGAATTGTCGACCTGATACTCTTTCAGTCGATTCAAAGCCGTCGTTTCATGGACTGTGTACTTCAAAACAGATTCGGTGACTTTTGCCAGAGCTTTGAAACCACCAGCTGCATCCGAATCTTTGATCAGCTCACCCAGAGCGTTGTATTCAAACGTCGAGGCATTGCCTTTTGGCTGTTTCAGTTCCTGCAGCAAGCCACCCGAATCATAAGTCATTCTTGTGGTTTCGCCTGTGGGCAAAGAGATCGCTGCTAAATAGCCGTCGGCATTTGAACTGAGAGCATAGAATTGGCCGAAAGGTCCGGTGATAGAAAGAGGTCGTCCTTCCTGATCGCGGTTGATGGCTGTAATATTGTTGTTTCCGTCTCGGATTGAAACCAGGCGGCCGACGGAATCATACTGAAATTTCCATTTGAGCTTTCCAGTCTTGGCAAACAGAGTTTGCAAGTGTTGGCCCATTGAAGAAAATTGGAAAATTTCTGATCCATCCTGAGAGCCAATGGAATAACCGGAAGTGTTCAGGTCTGGCAGTGGTTCGTGATAAAGTGCCAGTTGAGACGACAGATAAGGAGTTCCGATAAATGTGCCCCGACTGAAGACTTTCAAGTGATTGTAAACAGCAGGTGTGCCAAGTGCGATTGTCGAATTGGCGAAAGACTGATTGCCACTGCCTGGTCCACCGGCAATGATTCGAATTTTTCCATCCGGAGTGATTTTGCAAACTCTTGAATTTCCAAAATCACTGACGATCACCGAGCCATCCACATCGACATCAATCGCCGAGGGCATGTTCAATGGCGAGGTTTTAGCGACAGCTCCATCTTCGGCGCGTCCAGCATCTGAGGCACCAGCAAAATGATGGATGATTCCATCATTGGTGATGACGCGGATTCGATGAGCGGCCTGATCGACCACATAAATCTCGTTATTCATGCCAGCAGCCAAACGAGTCAGGGATCGAAATCCCGCCAAAGTGGAGGGCCCTTCATCGCCGCTGGTTTCAAATTCTCCATTTCCAGCGGCAGGTAAAATCGTTCCAGCTGGAGTGATTTTTCGGATTCGTGTATTTCCAGAATCGATAAAATAAACAGTTCCGTCTTTGGCAATTGTGATGTCCGCTGGGAAAGCGAGCTTGGCCTCTGTGGCAGGGCCAAAATCACCCTCATACCCAGAAGCTCCAGGACCAGTGGATCCAGCAAAAGTCGAAATGATTCCGCTTGGCGATATTCTTCGGATTCGATTCGCAGAGGAATCAGAGAAAAGCAGAGAGCCATCGGCCATGACCGCTAAGCCTTGGATATTTCCAATCTTCGCATTCACAGCACTTTCACCTTCTTGCGGAAAGCCTTCTTCACCAGTGCCAGCCACTGTTGAGACAATTCCGTCAGGCGCAATTTTCCGGATTCTAAAATTATTTGTATCGAGAAAGTAGATGCTATGATCGGGGCCCACGGCCATCGGCCCAATCCCACTGAATTTCGCCTTCAAAGCTTGTTGGCCATCGCCTTCAAAGCCTGGGGTGCTCCCCGCAATTCGAGTCAGAATCGCCGCCATATTTGAGCCGCGAATCACTGTGTTGTCACCCAGATGCAAGGATTTTGACATTGGGTTGTATCTGTGGACTTGAGTGAAACTCCAACCGCCCACATCAACAGTGTTGCTCGGATAAGAATTGCCGACAGGAATTGTAGAGACTCTGGTTAATTTCGAGACATTTCTGGCGCCCAATACGGCGATGACAGAATCGATAAACCCAGCACCGAAAGATTTTAGATCGACGATGTAATTAAAGGGTCCAATCTGGTAAAAACTGGAGCTTTCATAATCAATGGTGATTCGGGCCGAGACATTTCCTGAAACTTGACGGCCGAAGGCATCTTTTCCATCCCAAAGCCAAGTTGTCAGAAGATTGCTTTCAGGAGCGAAATCTTTTTCATAAACTTGACCGGCCACTTCGATTTTCAAATGAATATTTTCAATCGAACTGTTGCTTGGAAATGTTCCTGTATAAAGGGGGACAGTGATGTTCTTTTCAGAAAGTCGTCCAGGTTTTGTGACAGAGTTGTAATGAAGTTTTGTCGGCAATCCCGGTAAAGAAATTTCTTCACCCAAACTGCAATCTGTCAGACCAATAATCGAGCCCGAAGAGCTGCCACCACAACTAGGGGGCGAAGGGGGTCCCGGGGGAACTGCCGGTGGGTCTTCTTGTGGGATTCTTGAAAGCACATTCAGATCGTAAGGACTTAAATGCGTCATTCGAGCTCGCCAGAAGCTTTTTCCCGTGCTGTAATTTTCGGCGATTTTCGTGAGTTCGCCAGCGGTGATTCCCAAGCGGCTCAGTTGCTCTGGGGTTGCTGGCGAGTTATCACTCTCGAAGCTTAAGACGGCTTGATTGTTTTGAATATTGATGACCTTGGCAACGATCCCGTCGTTTTCGGCAATCCAAGCGCCGATCTTGTTGCTGTAACTGCCAACTGGAACAGCAGCGCCTGGAGGAAAATTCAGAAAGTTATCGACGTAGAATGGGACGGGTTGAGAGAACACCACGTGTTCTGCGCCATTGGCAATTCCTTCGTCGGCACTCAGTTCGACGGCGTAAGTGTAAGCCGTCATCGATGGCAATTCGGCTGGCATTCGGCGTGGGCCCGTGGGTCCCACTGTGTACTCAGTTGCTCGCAGTGACAGTGTTGGAACTGATTTCAAGCTTCCATCTGGCATCTGCAATTTGGTTTCGGTTTGGGGAGGGATCAGCAGGATCGCCGTGCGCTCGCCGGACTGATCGCTGACCAGAGAGCCCTTGGCGATTTGAATTTGTGGTGAATTGCTTTGGATCTGGGTGACTTTGGTGTCCGGCTTGAGCATCACCACTTTTTCTTGAGAGAAATAATCCAGAGCTGATGTCGAAATTTTTCTTTGCAGTGGGAAATAGCCGTTTCTTTGATAATTGATTGTCAGTGTGCCGCCGCCGTTGACCACAAGGTGGAATTTTCCGTTTTCGGTGGTCAGGGTTTGACCGACTTCAGGATTTTCCAAAAGCGAAATTTCGACGCCAGAGAGTGGATCGCCGTTGGCGTCTTCGACAAAGCCTTGCAACACGGCGACGCGATTGGCATCGATGGCGCCTAGTTGGACATTTTTCTGAATGGCATTTTCGCCTTCAAACAAAAATCGAACTGTATCGATCATGGGTTGGAGGCCTGAGCTGGCCAGAGGCGGAGCTTGAGTGTCAGGTGGTGGCGGCAATTCGGGAGCGACGGCTGTGATTTGGGTTGAAGCTGTGGATTCAAGACCAGAACTGTCGGTGACTTTCACGACCACAGTGAAACTGCCGGCGGATTCAAAGCTGTGCGCAATCACTCCGGTGGCGCTGTCAGCTTCGCTGCCATCACCAAATTCGAAATGAAAGGACAGAGCTTTGCCTTGAGGTGAGGTGGACTTCGAAGCGTCGAAGAGCACCATCAGTGGTGCGACTTTCGATGTCGGGGAGGTTGTTTCTAATCGGGCGATGGGTGGAAGGTTGGCGTTGATCGTGATGGTTAGACCATTCACGGTCTGATTTCCAGCCAAATCTTTCGCAGACAAGGTGATGACTTTAGTTCCAGTGCTAGTCGCAGTGAGAGTGCCAGAGAATGATTTTCGATCACTGCTGAGGGTTAAGGCCACAGGGGCATCGCTACCGAATTGGGCTGTGATTTCAGAGAGGGGTTCGTTGCTTGATCCAGCAATTGGGACTGAGAAATTTGTCAGGGTTGAGTTGTTCACAGGACTTGAAACCGCCACGACGGGCGGAGTTGCATCTTTCACTAGCAGACTGAGTGTCTTGGTGGTTGTTGCAGATTTATTGTCTTTGACGGTGAGCTTGATTTGGTAAGTGCCGGGCGCACTGTAGATATGTTCGGCCACTGCGGTGTTGGCGTGAATGCCGTCTCCGAAATCAAAATCATAAGAGACAATGGAGCCGTCCAAATCTTGCGAGGTCGATGCGTCGAATTTGGCTTTTAAGACTCCGAGAGCTGTGTCAGTGGTGGCTGTGAAGTTTGCGATTGGGACCTGATTGGCGCGAATGACAATCGATTGGGTGATGGTGCCGATTCCACCGCGAGAATCCTGGACTGTGAGCTTCACTGGATAGGTGCCGGCTGTCACATAATTATGAGTGACCAAAGATCCTGTGGCAAAGCTGCCATCGCCGAAATCCCATGTGTACTGACTGATGGCATCGCCGTCGGGGTCTGAGCTGGTCAGTCCCGAGAAGGAAATCAATTCTGGTGCGATTCCTTGAGTGGGAGTCGCTGAAAAGCGAGCGATTGGATTTTGATTCACAGCTGCCGTGTCGGCTTTGATTTCAACGGAAAGGTAGGCAGTGGTCGGACCTTTCACTCGGACTTTGAGTGCATTGAAAAGTTTCACTTTGATTGCTGTTTGGTATTTGCCTTTGACGGCGGGGAGCTGGAGGTGAGTGGCGATCACTTTGCCATTCAAAGTGATTTCAAACTGATCGGGTCTTTCCCAATTTTTGCGGATCTGCTTCGCGAGATTCTCAGCTTCGCAGAGAGCCTTCGCTGTGAGCGGCTTTTTTGGACATTCGACCGGAGTCAGGTCCTGACCGTTTCCATTGATGATGGTCAAAACTCCATCGGCGTTATCTTTGGTATTCGAAAAGGATTCAGTGTAAGTGGCAATGGTGGGTGCCGCTTTGTAAGTTTTCGGACCGAAGACTGTGGTGGGGGCTGCGAGAAGGGGTGAGGACAGAAGCAGCGAGAACATCAAAAAACCAAGGGTCGATTTCATAATCATCTCCAAAGTAATGTCCAAACAACGTTCTCAAAATTGGACCTCTGCTTTACGGTTTGTCCTCAAATTACTTAAATATAATTATGTTTGACCATTTTGAGGCAGGACTTTGGAATGGCGATGTGGCGAAAATGGGTCGCTAAATAACGATTTCTTAAGGGGAGAGGAAAGTCGGGTTGGGG
>JBGGMM010000065.1:0-22195 GCA_041288045.1 Pseudobdellovibrionaceae bacterium
CTGGCCGTGATCTTTTCAGCTTCTCTCACTGAAGTTGAAGAAATCTGCTCAAAGATCTCTAATTTCTCTTCTTTATTGAGATTTGTCTTTTGAAAGTATTTTTGAGCCAGATTAATATGGCTTAAAGAAATTTGGCCGGATTCAATCTTCTCTTCAATCTCTGGAAGTTCTTTAAGTAATCTCATCGCTTTAATTCTTCGATAAGCTTGATCTTCCGAGTAGTTAAATTTTGCTACAGTAAATTCAAAGAGGGATTTAAATTCCAAAGCTGAATAAAGCCTTCTTCGATCGATTTCTTTTAAGTGATGCAGAATCTCAGTGAGAAGCTCTCTTTCTTTTTGCACTAAGATTTCTGTATTTGAAAGCAAGCTTTCATCAGATAATTTTTTTAGATTCATAATTCCTCCGAAACTGAAAGCAACATAGCATGGGTTTTTAAAAGTGATTTTTGCTTAAGCATTTAAACTAAGAAAGAAGACATAAGAAAAAACACCAAGCTTCTTGCAAGTATCAAAGCAAAGCTCACAGAGAAGAGATCTGTGCGGATAAAGTGGGATTACCAAGGTGTTAGAAAAACAAATTGCAGAAAAAGAATTCCTGCAAAAACACTGTCAAAGAATATTTTATAAATAAAAAACATGATGCAGCGTTTTCTGAACGCCGCAAATTCCCGTATCCTAGAAATTGCTGCAGTGATTTCTGAACAGCGCGAGAACCACCGGCCGGAATCTGCCGCAGCATTTTCTCATCACAGCCGGACCAGCACCACGAACCTTCGCATCCTAAAAAACTGCCGCGATGTTTTCTGAACGCTCCGAATTCAGTTCGGATTCTTCCGCGTGAATCAGGTGCCAATAAATAAAAAGCCCCGACCGAATTGGGCCAGGGCTCTTTCGTAAATCATGTGAATAAATAAAATTAAGCTGCGATCTTTTCCTGCTTTTGGACTGGAGCTGGATTGAGCAAGCCGCGCGAATTGAAGGACTGAATGCAATCCTTCCAGAATTTTTCTTTGATTTTGTTTTCGGCGGGGCCGAATTTGAGTTTTGGAAATTCGCCCTTTTCAAAGTAGCCCGTAAATTCTTCGTATTTGCAGCCGCGAACGACTTTCAGGAGTAAATTTAAATGAACCTCTGTCATGGGCTTGCCATCAACCAACATTTTGCGCAGGCCCTGCTCGGGTGTGTGAAGTAAAAAATCGTATAAACTGCCTAAGTCGTATTGACTCATGAATCCCCCTTGGTGATCACATGAATCTTATCGGCATTTCGAAGCAAATCTTAAAACCTTGGTCCAGTTTGTCTCAGACTGAGACAGTTTTAAAAGCGAACTCGACAGTGGCGCAGGAACTCTTCGCGGGTTTCTGGCTTGGTTTTAAAATGGCCACGCAGGTCGGACGTGGCAGTGGAGCTGTTATGATCCTGAACCCCGCGGGCAATCACACAGTAGTGCTTGGCATTCACGTGGACTGCCACATGATCGGTCCCCAGAACATACTGCAGGCAATCGGCGATCTGCTTGGTGAGTCTTTCTTGAACCTGGGGACGACGAGAGAAAAACCTCACCACCCGGTTGATTTTCGAAAGGCCGATGACTTTTTTATTGGGAATATAGGCCACAGTGGCAAAACCATCGATGGTTTGAAAATGGTGTTCACACACACTCAAGACAGAAATGTCCTGAATCAAAACCATCTGATCATACTGCATTTCATTGTCGATCACTGTCATTTTCGGAAAGTGATCGGGGTTGAGACCACTGAAGATCTCGTTGACATACATTTTGGCAATTCGCTTGGGAGTTTCCCGCAAAGAATCGTTTTTCAAATCCAAGCCTAAAACCTTCATGATTTCAGTGAAGTGCTTGGTGATGATTTCAACCTTCTCTTCTGGAGAATGGGCAGTATCAATAACTGGTGTCGGCCGAACATGCGAGAGGATATCTCGGACTGAATAAGTGGTCGTGTGCTTGCCTTTTTTCATAGCTCATCCCTTTAGCGAAAAACTAGCTGCTTGTCTTGAGAAATCGGTTGGCAGCTTCAATCCCGGTGAGAATGGCACCATTCATAGTCCCCATCCAGTTGAGGCTGAGCCAATCGCCCGCCAAAGTCCATCCATCTGCAAATGGAATTTCAGGATCGAAATTCTGGAATTGCCCTGGCTTTAAATAGGCACGGCTTCCCTTGGACCAAGGATAAAGTCTCCAATTTTGAATATGACTGATATTTTCATAGGAGGAGCTGTTGGGATTGACCTTGGCTAAATCTTTTAAGGCCTGTTGAATGGAATGGAGGCCGGCTTGAGCGCCAGGATCCCCTCCGCATTGAACTTCCAGCAATCCATGCAAAGAACCCAGATTGGAGACCACCGGATCCCCGCCCTCAGCAACAGAGGTGGTCGGAAGATCCATGTACAACTTCCCCCCACTGCTCAACACCGGATCATCCTGCCAGAATCGATCTTGAAATCCCAAAATGATCTTGGAGTGATTGCCCAGATTTTGTTCTGAGATCTGTTTTTTCTTTCCTGCTGCGAATTTCAGGCGATCCCATCCAGACACTTGCCTGAGAAGTGCTGGCGGCAATGTGCAAATCACTCGTCGGCCTTTGATTTCAGTCACACCCGTCGGTGTGCGAAAATAAAGGCTCCAGGAGTTTTCATCTTCGTTTCTTTTAATTTCAGTCAACTGATGCTGAAATTTAACAAAGCGATCTGGAATCACTCCACCAATGCGATCATAAAGAGCCTGTGTAAAATTGGAAGTCCCGCCAGAAACCTTGAAAAATTTTTTTCCAGCTGGACGGAATTGGTCCCTCACCCAGTGGACAAGATGAAGAGCCGAAATTTCATAGGGCTCGACTCCCCACTCACTGCGAATCACTTGTTCTAAAAATGATTTCATCCAAGGGCGCATTTGAGTCTCAAGCCGATTCAGCAATTCTTTTCCCGACATTCGATCCAGAAGCACTGCCTTTGGCAATTGCTCTTGGTTTTTAGCACTGAGAAATTGAGCCAGATTTCCATAGGATTCAGCTTGAACCGTGCGAAAAAGCTTTTGCAATTCCAAGCTTTCCCGGCGCCAGTCCTTGCCTTCTAAAAGTCGTCCATTATCAAACCAAGCCGCGCTTTCTTTCGTCGTGAATTCAATCAATGCGACTTTCAACTCTTGCGCCAAGCTTTGAAAGGCCATGTGATCCGCTTCGATTCGATCCGGCCCCAACTCGCCTTGACGAGAAGAAATATTGAGATTCTTCAAAGTCCAAACTCGTCCCCCCATGCGCGAAGATCCTTCAAACAGTCGAAATGGAATCTGGTTTTTTTTGAGGTGATAGGCGGCGGAAAGACCGGCCAAGCCGGCACCCACAATCAACACTTTGTCACCTTCATCCAAAGAGTCCCCCATAAACAGGCGATCCAAGCTGGCGCAACCAGCAACTGGCAAGAGGGCCGAGCTGGCCAAGAGGCTTTGAATGAAATCTCTGCGTGATTTTTGCATCCTTTTGAGTGTAGAACGAGGCTTTCAGAAAGCCAATGATGATCCCTTGCGAAACCCTGCAAAAACTCAATGAGAATCACTGGGTGCTGGTGCAAAACTTCTTCACAGAGAAAGAACTTCAGCACTTGAAGGCTGAAGCCCTTCGCCGCTGGCAAAAAGGCGAGTTTCAACCTGCCAAGGTGGGTCGAAGCCAGGAGCGCCAAACGGCTGCTGAAATTCGCAGCGATTGGATTTCCTGGATGGATTTAAATCTGCCGGAATTTGATTTTTTTGCTCAGGCAGTGAGTCAGTTGCAATCCGACCTCAATCAAAATTTCTATTTGGGTCTTCAGACTTTTGAATGCCATTGGGCTCGATATGCCGAAGGCCAATTTTACAAAGAGCATCTGGATCAGTCACCAGTGAAAAGCCGGCTTCACGGAGAGCGCGTCATCTCTTTTGTGCTCTACCTCAATGAAAACTGGCAAAATGGAGATGGCGGCGAGCTTTGCCTTCGCCATCAGCCGGAAGAAATTCGCATCCAGCCCCGCTGGGGAGAGCTTGTGCTCTTTCGCTCAAACACAGTTCCGCATGCTGTCTTGCCTTCGCGAACCGAGAGATGGAGCTTGACGGGCTGGTTTCGCAGGATTTGAATGGAAGCCCATGCGAAACCACCTTTTGCTCGAGGTCTTTTTTTCTAGGCCTCTCTGGAAATTGACAATTGTTCTGAGCTCCCTTTTCGCGACTTTCTTTGGGTTGCTGGGTCCCTTTTTACAAAAAGAATTCATCGACCATCTGGCTGATCAGCAGGGCTCTTTAAGCTTTCTGATTTATGCTTTCATCGCGCTTTTTCTGTCTCTGGGTCTGAACGTGCTCACCAATTTTCTGGGAATGCGTGAGGCCATCTTTATGCAAAGAGTGTTGGCGCAAAGGCTTTACGATCACACTCTGCATCTTCGCACAGACAGTCTCAAGGGAAGACCTGTGGGAGAAATCGTCTCTCTGTACGCCACCGATGTCCCAGGTGCGACCGTCTTTCTGGAGCAAAGCTTACCGACAGGTGTGAGCATTTTCTTTCCGATGATTCTCGCTCCCTACACTCTGGTCAATTATTTCGGTGTTCCTCTGTGGCCCCTGATGATTTTGATGGGTACAATTATTCTTTTGAGTTTTTTTATGGCTTTTCGCCAAAGCCAGTTTTTCTTTCAATTCAAAAAATTAGCTGCTGAGCGAATCGGACTTGTCAGTGAATGGATTCAAAACATCCGAGCTCTTCGCATTTTGGGTTGGGTCGAAGCCTTTGAAGACAAAATTTTTCAGGTTCGCCATGTTGAAACTCGCAATCGCATTTCAATGGTGACCAATGGCCAAAGCATGAATGCGATCAGTTCGACAGTCGCTTTTCTCTTGAATGTGACAGTGCTGTCATCTTTGATTTTTATGACGGATCAAAAACTCACTCCGGGCAGCTTGCTGGCCTTGCTTTGGATTGTCGCGGTTTTTCTGACTAGACCCTTTCGCCAAATGCCCTGGTTTTTCACTTTCGTTTTTGATTCTTGGACCTCTTTGCAAAGAATTGAATCTTTTCTGCTTTTGCAGAATCAGGATTCTCAACAAAGATCCCAAGAGTTTCGCAAACTGCAGTCGCTTTCAGAATCCAACAAAGCACTGCTTGTGGAAAATTTGAATTTGACCATCAGTTCTCATCACCTTTTAAAAAATATTTCCTTTGAAATTAAAACTGGCGAATTTGTCACGATTGTCGGTGAAGTCGGAAGTGGCAAAAGCCTTCTTCTTTTGTCTTTACTAGGTGAAACCGGGGCTTCATTTGGAAAATATGAAATTGGCGGCAATCAAGCTGCGACCCTCCCATTGGATCAATTGCGCCAGTTCTACACTTTTGTTCCACAAGAGGGATTTATCATGAGTGCCACACTGAGAGAAAATGTGGCTTTTGAATATGGAATTTCCACGAAAGTCCCGGATGATTTGATTTTGAATTCTTTGGATCGCTGTCAGTTCAAACTGAAAAATGAAAGAATTGAACACGGCCTGGAGACAGAGATTGGCGAGCGCGGAGTCAATCTTTCTGGCGGCCAAAAACAACGAGTGAGCTTAGCTCGAGTGGATTATTACCAATCTCCCCTCGTGCTTTTAGATGACTGTCTCAGCGCCGTGGACGTAGATACTGAGAGCAAACTCATCGATGAGTTGATCAAAGGAGCCTGGAAAAGCCGAACTCGGATTCTGGTCACACACAGACTGACAGTGCTTGAAAAATCGGATCGAATTTTGTTTTTGCACGATGGAACGATCAAAGCGCAGGGAAATTTTCACGAACTGCTCGCAACGAACAGCGAGTTTCGCCTTTTTGCCTCCACTGTCGCGCAAGATGAATCCAAAAGAGCTCCCCCTTCGGCAGTTGACAATGTTGAGCTTGCCACCACACCAGTTGACACTTCGGAGCCTGAATCATGAAAGAGCGTAGATCTTTTCTTGATCAAGAAACTCGGTTCACTGGCAAATATCAAAGAACCGTTTTTGAAACTCTGTGGATTGCTTATCGACCCTATTTACCAAGAGTGATTTTTTGTCTACTCTCTGGTTTTTTGGGCCGTCTCGCTGTTTTGGCCAATGCCAATGTGATTGGTTACTGGGTGGATTCATTTTGCGATCCGAACGAATCCAGTCAATGCAAAGCCCTGCCCTCCCTTTTTCGGAATTTTGAAACTCCAAATTATATTTTTCTGCTTTTCGGACTGACCCTTTTGGGCTTTTGTTTTATTTTGATTTTTCGTGTTCTTTTTTCTCGCATGTCGGCTTTGGCTGTCAGTCAGATTTACGATGAGACGACACTTCGGACTTCGCGCCAACCGATGAGTTTTTTTGATTCCACTCCGGCAGGCCGGATCATCACTCGGTTTTCCAGCGATTATGGCAACGTTTTTCGTTTGTTCGGTGGCCCTCTCGCCGAACTGCTGGCGATTGTCTTTGATTTGGTCGCGATGATCCTTTTGATTGGCTTTGCCAGTCCTTTTTACCTTCCTCTGGTTGTTGTGGTTGGAATTTTAGATTTTTTCGTTTTCAAACTGAATGTCAACCGGATGCGGACAGCTCGTCGCAATCTCTCGGCCAGTCGCTCCCCTTCTATTGCCCATTTTGCGGAGACGGCCCAAGGCGCCAGCACTGTGCGATCTTTTAATAAACAAAATTCTTTTTCTCAACGCTTTGAATTTTTAGACAAGACTTATCTTAAGAACAAGCTGGATACCACCAAAGCGCTCTTGTCCTTCTCGTTTCAAATCAATTGCATGACCGCTTTGTTTCTCCTCGCCACCGGCGCAATGGCCTGGTGGCTTTTGCAAAAATCCTATCTTTCTATTGGTTCTATTGGGGTGGCTTTCAGCTTCATCGCTTTATCTGGAACAACAGTTCAGATGTTCTTTGAATGGATCTCTCAATTTGAAGAGGCAATGGTTGGAGTGGAAAGATTGGATGATTACATTCGAAAGCCTCTGGAAAGAGGAGCTCGCCTTCCATCCCAAGCTCAATTTCAGACGGGCCATGCTCATTTTCAGGCCCATGAAGAAGAGAGTTTGCTCAAGGAAAAGCTGACCAAAGAAGCGGCAGCTCCTGTTCAGTTTGATCGCGTCTTTTTCCGCTACCGTGAGGATTTGCCTGCAGTCTTGAAAAATTTGGATTTCGAGATCAAAGCTGGGGAGAGATTTGGAATTGTCGGACGCACTGGCAGCGGAAAATCCAGCTTGGTACAGGCACTTTTTTATCTTTACCCCATCGAAAGCGGTGCCATTCGGATTGCAGGCAAAAGGCCCCAACCCCTCGATGGAAGCATTTCAGAAGATTTCGTTGATTTGAATCTCTATCGGCGCTCAATTGCCTTCATTGCCCAGGATCCGACTTTATTCCGCGGCACTCTTCGAGAAAATTTGGATATCACGGGCCGGATTGGGCCTGAGGATTTGTTTGAAGTCTTAAAGAAAGTCGGACTTCCCGAATGGGCCAATGATTACGACCTCAATCGCCCGATTGAGGAAAGAGGCCGAAACCTTTCACAAGGAGAAAGGCAATTGATCTCCATGGCCCGCTGCCTTTTGCAAGAGGCCCCAGTGATTGTTATGGATGAGGCCACCAGTTCTGTTGATCCTCAGTCCGAAGAGATCCTGGTTCGAGCCACAGAAGAGTTTTTTAAAGATAAAACACAGATCATCATTGCCCATCGCCTTTCAACTCTGCAAAGCTGTGATCGAATTCTCTGGCTTCAAAATGGCGAAATCCAATTATTGGGCCCACCCCGCGAAGTTCTGCCTGTGTTTCAGCGGGCCAATTTAGAGCGATTGAATCCTGGTCCCCGAACTGTTTAGCTTGTTATTTCTTCAGTTTTTGTTAAAGATGGAAAGAGATGCGGGAGCCGATTCATGGAAGACAATTCGAACTCTTCACAAAAACCGCCCGAATCCTCCAACGAGGAAAATGTTCTTTCATTGCATGAAGACACTCATGACTCGTTTCTCGAACCTTCTCCGCTTTTAAAAGTCAGTGAATCCTGGAGTGCTCTCACTCCGGACGAGAGAAAAGAAAAATTCAATCAGCTCTCGCGCACAGATGCGGAAGAGCTTTTTCTCAGCCTCAAGGCCCACGATCAGGCGGATTTGATCGGCACAGCCACGGTGCTTGAAAAGCGCTCTTGGGTTCGCCTTTTGGGACCTGATGACGTTGCTGATATCATTCAAGAGCTCGGGATCGACCATAAAGATGAGATTCTCAGTCTTTTGGATCCGCAGACCCGTCGCGAAGTGACAGCCCTTCTGGCCTACGCCGAAGACAACGCCGGGGGCTTGATGAGCTCTCGCTTTGTGCGCCTTCGTCCCGACATGAGCGTCGATGAAGCCATCAGCTATTTGCGGATTCAAGCGAAAACCCAGGTTGAGACCATCTACTATGCCTATGTCATTGATATGGATCAGACTCTGGTGGGAGTGATTTCTTTTCGAGAACTTTTCTCAGCAGCTCCACATAAAAAAATTCGCGAAATGATGATCGCCGATTTAATCAAAATCCCGGTGAGCCTGGATCAAGAGCAAATTGCCAAGATTTTTTCACAGCAAAATTTGATGGCGCTTCCGGTTGTCGATGAGTGGGGTCACATGAAAGGGATTGTGACTTTCGATGACATCGCCAGCGTTTTGCAAGAAGAGGCGACCGAGGACATCCAAAAGCTCGGTGCGGTTGAGGCTTTGGATCTTCCCTACATGCGGACTCCCTTTACGGAAATGATTCAAAAGCGGGCCGGCTGGCTGGTCGTTCTTTTCGTGGGTGAAATGCTGACGGCTTCAGCCATGGGATATTTCGAAGATGATATTCAAAGAGCGGCCGTGCTGGCGATTTTCATTCCATTGATCATTTCCAGCGGTGGGAACACAGGCTCTCAGGCTTCCACTCTCATCATTCGCGCCATGGCTCTGGGTGAAATCCGACCCCAAGACTGGTGGCGAGTTTTAGGAAAAGAAATCATTTCCGGAGCCACTCTGGGCGCCATTCTTGGCGGCTTGGGTTTGATTCGCATTCTATTGTGGCCAACCCGCGAAGCTCTTTATGGGCCTCACTATGTCTATGTCGGAATCACCGTCGCTCTGAGCGTGCTCGGAGTTGTTTTGTGGGGAACAATCACCGGAGCCATGCTCCCCTTTGCTTTGAAAAGATTAGGAGTCGATCCAGCGACGGCTTCGGCGCCATTCGTTGCGACACTGGTGGATGTCTCCGGGTTGGTGATTTATTTTTCTGTTGCGCACTTGTTTTTGGGTGGGCTTTTGCTTTGATTTTTCTGCTTCTCTAGCACAGCGGTGACGATTGTAAACGTGAGTGTGTCCGGCCGGGCCGTCTGGCAAGTTTAAAAAAGGCAGTCGATTGGGATTTGATTTTTTAAAATGCAAGTCTGCGCTCTGCCTATCGTCTGTCTATAAGCAGACGATAGGCAGAGTGCTGCTTGAACGACACCATCATTTGCGGCGTTCAGAAAACACTGCGGCATTTTTGCTTTGAGTTTCTCATTTTGAACTGCCGATTGCACGGATGCAGGAAGATCATGAAGTGACCGATACCCCAGCGATTAGTAATTCGCGACTTTTACAAGCTTCTGAGTCCACTGGCGGATGCTTGAGAGGACATTGTCTCTGGCTTGGTCGAATTGCACACCGTAGGCTTTGTTTTTCTCGCTCCAGACGATGTGACCTTGGACTTGGACCTGTTCGATTCCGTCAGGGCTTTGGATCTGCATGGTGAGAATGCCGCCTTTTTCAAGCAGAGTATTGGCTTCGAATGACAATCCACCTTCTGAAATGGTTCGCATATGACCGATCAGTTCTCGTCCATCGACATTCAAGCGGATGGCTGAATTCATCAAGAATCGATCGAAGCGACGGCGCTGCTGACGTCGACCTGCCCGGGCGCGGACGATCTGCCAAACAAGCAGCGGAAGCAAAGTGAATGCGATAATGATTGCAAAAGTTGGCGTGGGAGTTTGCTTGTTTCCGCCAAAGAGAAGGGCCGTGCTGACGGTCCCACAGCCTTTCGGACTATCTCCACTGGATTCTTCACTGGACGCGACTTCGCGAGATTCGGCTTTGTAAGTGGGTTGCGATGGTGACGTGTTGACTTCAGATTTGGCAGCCATGACAGCATCATAGGCATCCACTCGGGCTCCTGAAATCAATTTGCCATTTAGACTTGAATAGGTGCTCGCCGAATTGACCAGAAGATTTTTCACTTGATAACCGGTTAAATCCGAAGCTTCTCGCAGAACCAAGGCCGCAAGTCCACTGACGAAAGGAGCGGCCATGCTTGTCCCCGACATGAAACGATAGTTGTTGTTTCCAGGGTGCATCGAGGTCGCAGGCACTGAACTGTAAATCGAAACACCGGGAGCTGCCACGTGCACACTGCCCGGGCCATAATTTGAGAAGGAAGCTAGATTATTGTAGTCATTTGTTGCTGCCACTGAAATCTGACCTGGGATTGGGTAGTTCGCAGGGTAGATCATCGTTGAATCATTGTTCTTCGAATAATTTCCTGCAGCTGAAACCACAAGGACTTGTCGCGAATAAGCATAAGACAAAGCATCGTGCAGGGCTTGACTGTAGCTGGGGCCACCCCAGGAATTATTGATGATCTGGGCGCCATTATTAACGGCGTAATAAATGGCTGCGATCGCATTTGAAGTCGAACCCGAGCCATCCGAGCCAAGAAATTTCAAAGCCATCAGACGGATTCGAGCAGGTTCCAAAGTCGTTGCACCGATGTTCTGTCCGACTCCGAGAACGATTCCAGCAACATGAGTCCCGTGCTCATCATCATCGATTGGATTTCCATCCCGATTGTGAAAGTCATATCCATAAATGTCATCGACGTATCCATTGCCATCATCGTCAGTGTTATTGCCGGCAATTTCACCGGTGTTTGTCCACATGGCGTTCGACTGCTGAAAAATTTTGTGATTGTAATCGACCCCGGTATCAATGATGGCGACGATTGGCTTTTCTGGATTTTGCGCCAAAGTCAAAATCTGCTGCCAAGCTTGATCGACACCCAGATTCTGAGCGCCAGATTGATCGTAAGTATCTCCGGATTGGTACTGGGCATGAGCTTCGTCGCCGTTCACAACTTCGCCGGCTTCTAAGCTGTCTTCAACTTTTCTGAAAATGTAATTGGGCTCAGCGTACTCGACTGCGGGATCGGCTTTGAGTTCGTTGATCTTTGCTTGCAGATTTTCGCCAGCTTTGAGTGAAAACCGATGCATGTTCATCGCCGGAAATGAATTTTTGAGAGCCATTTTCCCCTGCATTTTTCCAATGAATTGGGTGGCTGATGCTGACGAGGATTTGCCTTTCAGCTTGACGATCAATTCGCCCGGCACAAAGTCCTGCGCTTGCGCTTTGACAAAAGACAAGCAACCGACCAGCAGTAGTATGAAGTGACGGACCTGAAGTGGCATACCAAATACTCTTCGGATCAAGGTCCAGAGGACTGGAGACTTTGGTCGAAATTCTCATTTCAAGACACTTACCTTTAGAGTCCATAAACCTCCCTTTCATTTCAATTTGGGATTACACTATGGAGAGTTGCAGAAAGAGACACAGCATGAAGGCCTTCAACAAGATTTTCTTCCGCGGACTGATCACTCTTCTTCCGATCGCGATCACCATTTACATCGTTTATAGCGCTGTGGTGATTCTTGAAAATCTTTTGGGTTCGATTTTAAGACAGCTCCTTCCAGAGTACATTCCAGGCTTGGGATTGCTTCTCACTCTCGTGCTGATTTTCCTCTTTGGACTTCTACTCAATAATTTTATCACTGTCCGACTGCTGCACTCTCTCGAAGATAAGCTGGTGCAAGTGCCTTTCATCAAAGCCATTTATTCGCCCCTTCGGGATTTGATGAATCTTTTTGACCGCAAAGGCGGCCAAGAAATGCAGAGCGTGGTTCTGGTCCGGCTTGGCGAAACCGGCGCTCAGGCTCTGGGAGTTGTCACTCGCGACAGTTTCAGGGATCTTCCTTTCGCGGCATCGATGGGCGATAAAGTCGCTGTGTATTTTCCCTTTTCTTATGGGCTTGGAGGGTATACTCTCCTCGTCCCTCGCCACCTGATCACTGAGGTCAATTTGCCAATCGAAAAGGCAATGAGCTTGGCCATCACCGGTTGGGTGAAAGCTGATGACCAAGGAGATCGGCGATGAAAGAAAGCCAAACTGTTCTCAATCGAGCACTTGAAATCAATTTGAATCCCCAAATCTATGGGGCCTTTGCTGAAATTGGCGCTGGCCAGGAAGTGGCGCGATTTTTCTTTCAAGCCGGTAAAGCTTCACAAACCATCGCCAAAACAATTTCTGCCTATGACATGATTTACAGCGATGAAATTTATGGCAAAGAGACCAGTGGTCGCTACGTCTGCGAATCTCGACTGGAAAAAATGTTGGACAAAGAATTCAAGCTTTTGCATCGCCGTCTGGATGCCACTCGAGGCTCGAACACTTGTTTTTTTGCTTTTGCCAACACTGTGGCCACAGGTGATAACGTCCGAAGACAAACCCATGGCTGGATGGGAATTCGTTTTCAGACCAGCCCCCAAGGCGAAGCCAATGAAATCGTCCTGCATGTCAGGATGCTCGATCGCTTTCGCCTTCAACAGCAAGAAAATCTAGGGATTTTGGGAGTCAATCTGGTCTATACAGCATTCACTTGCATGAAAGAACCAGAATTTATTTTGGATTCACTGGTGGCTAATATCAAGCAAGGGCAAGTGGCGATTGACCTGGTCCGCTTTACAGGTCCCGATCTCAAACACATCAACAATCATCTGATGAATCTGGAGTTGGTGCGAAAGGGACTTGCTGATGCGATCCTGTTTGGGACTGACCAACAGATTTTGACAATTTCCGATGAGCTTTTTCAGAAACCCGTGATCATTCAGCGGGGCACTTATTTTCCAGTGACAAAAACCCACATGGACGTGCTCGAAAAGGGAATCGATCAGTTCAAAAAAGATTTTCCCAATGACTCAAAAAAACCGGCAGTGATGTTTGAGCTGACGATGCAAAATCTTTCGCAAAATGGCCACATTCAAGAAAAAGAATTTCTCGACCGAGTGACTTCGCTTTGCTCTTTAGGCTCCAATGTTCTGGTCTCGAATTTCTTTTTATTTTATCGGCTGAAAAAATTTCTTCGCAATTACACTCAAAAACCCATGGCCTTTATCATGGATGCCTCAAAACTCGATCGCCTGTTTGATGAATCCCATTATAAAGATCTTGAAGGCGGACTGCTTGAGGGGCTTGGCAAGCTGATGGATGAGCAAACACGGGTTTATATTTATCCGCACAAAACAGAAACTCTGTGCACGACGACTCGAACTTATTTTCCCGATCCCAAATGGCTTCCCATTTATCAATACTTTATCGCTCAAAAGCAAATCTTGGATATTTCAGGATGCGATGAAGCCGAAGAATACCGGCATTCCGATTATGTTCGCGATCTGATTTTAAGAAAAGATCCTCAGTGGGAAAAATACGTTCCCACCAAAGTTCGAGATCAAATCAAAAAAGAAAAGCTTTTTAATTTTTTTGAGAAATAAGATAGCGGATCAGACATTGAACCGCTTGACCATTTCCACCGGCAAAACCAAAAGGCCCGGTGGCCTTGTCATTCCAAGCGTAAATATCCAAATGCGCCCAGGATTTCTGGCGGATGAATTTTTCCAGAAAAAGTGCGGCAGTGATGGCCCCACCAAAGCCATCCACGGCATTGACGATATCTGCAAAAGCCGAAGACATCTGCGAAGTGTAACGGCTATAAAGCGGCATTCGCCAATTCAGATCTCCTGCTCTTTGCCCGGCAATACTCAAAGCTTCTGCCAATTGATCATCATTTGAAAAAAGGCCAGCGAGCTCGGATCCCAAAGCCACTTTGATCGCGCCCGTCAGCGTTGCCACGTCGATGATCACTTCAGGTTCATCCATTCCTTTTTTGGAACTGGCCACATCCAAGGCATCTGCTAAGACTAGGCGACCTTCTGCATCTGTGTTGTGAATTTCGACTTTCATTCCGTTTCTTGCAGTCAAAACATCACTGGGCCTGAAGCTTCGCGAATCGACGCTGTTTTCAGCAAGAGCCAAATAAAAATCCAAGGCTCGGGGATAATTGGCCTCTGAGGCCCATTGAGCTAACGCCAGGACCGAAGCGGAACCTCCCATATCCTTTTTCATCATTCGCATTCCCGCAGAAGGTTTGATATCCAAACCTCCAGTATCAAAAGTGATGCCTTTTCCAACAAAGGCAATCGGGCGCTTTTTGCTGCCTCCCCGCGGACGATAACTCAAATGAACAAGCCGAGGAGGTGCGGCAGATCCCTGGCCCACTCCCAAAAGCAAATTCATATTTTCTTTTTGCAGACGCTTTTCGTCCCAGATTTCAACTCGAATATTTTTCCTTTTGCTAAATTGTCGACTGACAAATTGAGCGTAAGTCACCGGATTGATGAAATTCGGCGGAGTGTTCACCAAGTGTCGGGCCAAATTGACAGCCCCCCCCAGGGCCTGGGCTTTCTTGATGATTCCATCTTCAAGCGGACCGCCAAATTTTCGGAAAGTGACTTTGGGAAATTCTGCAAGACCCCGACCCTCAATCACTGCCCGGTACTGGTAAGCCGCCATCTCCAGCGCAGAGAATAGACCTAGCTCTTGTTCCTCATCCGTGGAATGAAGCTCAATGTGCACATGATCAAGATGATAAGCTTTGAAAAATCCGAGCAGACTGCCCACTTGATCTCGCATCCAAGAGTAAGTCGAGTCTTCCAGTCGTCCCTGATGAGAAAAAGGGCCGCCCCGTTTTTTAGGGCTGAGAATCCAAATAGGACCCTGATCACTGGTGAATTGCAAAACCTCTTTGCTCACTTTTTTCAGTTGAGCTTTCTGAAACTGCGGAGCCCACTGATCAATCCAGAGGCTGAGGCGGTTTTTATCCTCAAGACCTAAAACATACAGATAGCCTGTGTTGCCCGCCGGTGTTTTGCTGCTTTCACGAACTTGCGACAAAATCGACGGAAGATCCATGTCCAGGGGGTTTTGAGGGGTTTTCGAGCTTCTCTTTTGGGATACTTTTGCTTGGGATTTTTTTGCAGATGCCGCCATAGGGTGTTTATTGCACCGTAGCTCCTCTTCGGGGTCAAGGCTTCAGCCGCTTTTTTCCTTGAGTCAAAGTGACCTTGGCGTAGACTGGAAGAACATGCTCACTGCATTGCCAAGCCTTAAAGTTATGCTTTTGAACGCAGAGAACCTTTTTCTTCTCTCTGACCAGACTCTATCTCTGGACCATTTGAAATTGGATCAAATTCAATGGAACAAGCTTTCAACTTCCGTGTACGAAAACAAACCGCTTGAAAAAGCCAAAGCTTTAGGACGAGTGATTCAATCTGAAAACCCAGATCTTATTTTACTCTGTGAAGTCGGCGGACTTGAGAGCTTGCAAAATTTCAATCGTCTTTTTTTGAATGATCAGTACTCACCAGCTTTGATTGAAGGCAATTCTGATCGCAACATTGATGTCGGATTTCTCATTCGAAAAAATATGGGATTTTATTTCGACATCATCACCAATAAAAATCGGCCGATCAATTACCTTTATCCCCATGAAAGACAGTCAGTGGAAGCTGGCTATCCAGTGAAAAAAGTTGTTTCCGGAAGCCATCGCTTTTCTCGGGATGTGGCCGAGCTTCACTTTTTCCAAAAAGACAGGGAAAAGCCATTTTTGATTTTTCTTCTCACTCACTTAAAATCCCGACTGGATCCCGAAGGGATTGATCCCTATGGATTTGAGAGAAGACAGGCGGAACTGCAGACACTTCTTGAAATCTACCGTGAGCTTGAAAGCAAATTTCAGGGCCAGGTCCCAATTGCAGTCGCGGGCGATCTGAACGGGAACGCCAGCCGCTTTGACACAGACATCGAATTCAAACCTCTTTATCAAACGACTCAACTCAAAGATGTCTGTGAGCTGGCGAATGTGGCTCTCGAGCACACAACTACTTTTTATCAAGTCAGCCGCTCATCCAAGCCCGAAGGCAAACAATTGGATTATTGTTTTTTATCTCCCCTGTTGGCCCAACTTTTAGATCCATCCACTGTGCAGGTCTTTCGCTACAAGGATCATTTAGGCCAAGCTTTTGACCCACCTACGACACTTGAAGCCAAAATGAGCCTTCCGTCCGACCATTACCCCTTGGTTTTTACCCTGAGAAATATCCCGCTGCGCTAAAAATTGTGGCAAAACGGAAATTGACTGACTGGAAATTTCCGATCAGTCTAGGATTTCTGAAGAGGTCCCATGCCCATTCAAAAAACGACCAACCCCCAGTTTCAGGTTCAGGTCTCTGTGACCTACGTTGAGTCAGAATCCCGGCCCGAAGCAGATTTTCATTTTTTCTCTTACAAGGTTCAAATTTCTAATAAGGGAAACACTCAAGCCCAGTTGATGAGCCGTCATTGGATCATCACCGACGGCTATGGCCAAGTCGAAGAAGTTCGCGGCGCTGGCGTGGTCGGCCTGCAACCCAAAATCAACCCAGGCCAAAATTTCGAATACGAAAGCGCCTGCCACCTCACCACAAAATCCGGCTCCATGAAGGGCACCTACCAAATGCTCAGCGCCGACGGCGAAAATTTCGACATCGAAATCCCCGAATTTTACCTGATCGCCCCCACAGCTTTGCACTGATCTCTGCCTATCGTACACCGATAGGTTGACGATACTCCGAGCGCAGACTTGCATTTTAAAAAATCAAAATTCCCAATCGACTGCCTTTTTTAAACTTGCCAGACGACCACGATGGTCGTCTGGGAGCCTTCGCATGGACGGACACGCTCGCGTTTACCTTCGACACCGCTGTGCTCGAGACTCTCCATCCACGATGTTGTTCGTCGGTACACCATACCAACGGTCAACATCGTGGATGGGTGCCTACCTTGAAGTCATTTACCCAAAGTGGTGTGCGAAGATCGCGTCTTTGCCTGATCGTGAACGTCCATGTCCGTCTTTTCTGGAAATTCGGCCCTCCACGGCCTCACCCCTTTGGGGCTCGCCTTCGGCGAGTTTCCAGAAAACCTTAAAGATGAGGAAGGGAAAGAAAGGAGAGAAGAGGTGTCAGTTTTTAGATTTTTTCGTTAATCAGCAGGAGCAGATCTTCGACTGCCGCCTTCATTGCTGTCAGTGGGAGAGAAGGAGTTCCCTCTGACTTTCCTGGCAGCTGCTCAGGCAAGTACGGCAGATGCACGAAAAGAGCCTGAACTTGAGAGCGATTGGTTTTGAGCATTTCGAAAACTTGGTAATAGAGGCTGTTGCAGACGAAGGCTCCGGCGCTGAAGGAGATTTCAACCGGGTGATTTTTCTTTTGCAAATACTGGGTCCAATCTCTGAGGGGGAGAGGATTCAGAAAAGCATCGGGACCCCTTGCTGAAATTTTATGTTGCGTTCTCAGCTCACCCTCTTCGTCGGCTTTGTCGGAGTCTTCGAGATTGATGGCGACTCTTTCGAGTTCGATCCATTTTCGACCGCCGGCCTGACCGAACATCAAAATAAAATCATAGTCGGTTTCTGCCATTTCAGCGCGGATCACCGACCCTGTCTTTTGATAAGCCACCGGTAAAATCAGAGTTCCCAAATTCTTTCGACCGGCGAAGGCTTGCACCAATTCCTGGCTAGAATTGAGGGACTCTTTTTGGAAGGGCTCAAAACCGGTGAGTAAAATCTGTTTCATTCTTTCTCATCCTTCAAGGTGAGCGGACCGAAGTTTCCCAGGACGACTGCAAATCAGCTCTTTCAAAAACATAGCGCTCATGCAGGCGACCACTTCGGGCAAACCAAAATTCGAACTTCAATGGCAGCAAGTGAAAGCCGCCCCAGTATGGGGGACAAGGCACTTTTTGATTTTGAAACTTTTGATCAAATTCTTGAACTCGTCTTTCTAACTCTTCGTGATCTTTGATTTTCTCACTTTGATGAGAGGCCCAAGCGCCAAGCTGACTCAGGCGCGGACGGGTTTCGAAATAAACTTCTGATTCTTCACGAGTCAGCTTTTCAACCGCCCCTTCCAAACGAATCTGCCGATCCAGAGAGGGCCAAAAAAACAGCAGAGCCGCCTTTTTCGTGCTGATCAGATCTCGAGCTTTCGGGCTTTCGTAATTGGTGTAAAAGGAAAATCCGTTTCGCACAATTCCCTTGAAAAGCACTGTCCGTGCAGAAGGAACTCCTTCAGCGGAAACTGTGGCTAATGACATGGCATTGGAGTCTTTTGGGATTTTGGCCGCAGCTTCGGCAAAGAGCAATTCAAAGTGCTTGAAGGGATCGAGCTTAAAATCAAAAGAGGCAGCCATGAATTCTCCTTAACAGAGAGGGCCGCCTCTATTAACTATGAAAATTACTTTTTCTTTTCTTTTTTCGCCGGAGCTTCTGTCGGAGCCGGAGGTGCAGCTGCTGCCCCACCTTTACCAGACATCACATCCAACAATTCAACTTCGAAAATCAAAACAGAGTTCGCTGGAATTCCAGGTCGAGCAGCTGGACCATAACCAAGCTCAGGCGGAACAAACAATTTGATCTTTCCACCCACCTTCATCAACTGAAGAGCTTCGGTCCAACCTTTGATCACTCCCTCAACAGGAAATTCAGCCGGTTGCCCTCGGTCATAAGAGCTATCAAACTGCTCACCGTTAATCAATGTTCCCTTATAATGAGCTTTGACCGTGTCTTTCAAAGTCGGAGTTTTTCCAGTTCCTTCTTGAACCACGATATACTGCAGGCCCGAAGCTGTGGTTTTCACACCTTCAGCTGATTTGTTCTTTTCCAAGAAAGCAGCGCCATCTGTTTTGTTTTTCTCGGCCGCTTCTTGCTGCTTTTTCATCATATTTTCTTGCAGCTTCATCAAAGCCGCCTGCATTTCTTCAGGCTTCAGCTTGCTCTCTTTGCCAGCAGCTGCTTCTTTGATCGACATTGCCAGCACGTCGCCATCAAATTCGATGTTTTGATTTTTCAAATTGGTGCCGATTTGCTGTCCAATTGCATAACTTGCTTTTTTCTTGTCGTCGTCCAGCTTTTTCTGGCAACCAACCGTGACAAGGGCAAGTGCACTTGCTGCCACAATCAAATGTCTCTTCATTGAAGTACTCCTTTTTTTGGATATGGCTTATTTGACTTGAGAAGTTGAAAAAATGGAATTCTTTTTCAACCCTTGTGCAAACCGTCATAATTGGTCACAATTTCAAGAACTTGGGACATTTGCTTCTTTTTTTCATCGCCATTTTGAGTCTTTCCCAGTCGGCAAATCTGGTCCGAGCTGCGGCAGCCCCAGCATTGATGATTGGCTTTTGGCGATTACTAGGCGCCGCTTTTTTGATGCTCGGCCTGCGCTTTTGGAATTCAAAAAAAAACGGTCAAAGCTTTTTTGAGCCTGTGTCTAAATCGGCTTGGTCGTGGGCCTTTCTTTCGGGAAGCTTCTTTTTTCTGCATTTATGGACCTTTTTTTATGCTGCTCAAAACACTTCCATCGCCAACTGCATGGTGATTTTTGCCACCAACCCAATTTTCACAGCCCTTGTGGCTTGGCTGCTATTAAAAGATCGCTTCGAGAAAAGGTACGCCGTAGCCTTTGTCTTGGCTTTTTCCGGAGTCGCTGCCCTGGCTTCGGATCGCTTAGCTTGGGATACAGCCAGAAGCGGAGATCTTTCGGCGTTGGTATCCGCTGTTTTCATTGCCCTTTACATGGTGACCGGAAAGCGAGCTCGACTGGAAATGAGCAATGATCAATTCAGTTGGGTGATCTACATTTGGACCGCAGTTCTTTTTCTCGTGGCAGGCACTTTTCAGCAAACTCAATGGTTGGGATATCCCACTTTCACTTGGTGGGCGATTTTAGGAACGATTCTTTTTCCGACTTTGCTCGGTCACGTGCTGATGACTCATTTATTGAAACATTTCAATATCAACTGGATGAGCTGTGGAAAACTTTTGGAGCCAGCACTTTCCTCAGCTGTCGCTTTTTTGGTCTTTGATGAAAAATTAAAAATTCAAACCCTCATCGCTTTCGGATTCACAGTGGCTGCGGTTTTCGTGCTGTTTTGGCCCTTACTTTTTCGAAAATCCGCCCCTCTTCAGGAGCTAGAAACTGAACTATGATGCAACTGCAGATCACTCAGCCTTTGAAGCATTTAAAAATTCAATCACTTCACGGCGTGAACCTTTGAAGAGAACTTTCGGGTCGCGCTTTTTGATCGACCCGAAATACATCGGATCATAGTAATCTTTGAGAAGCTTTTCGATCCAGAGGCGATTGGGCTCCAGATCGTTCTGAGAGAGAAAAGCTTCTTTTGCGTTTTGCAGGTCTTTTTCTAAAATCGCAAACTGTAACCCGCCTAGCTTTCTGGCGATGGACTGCAAGGATTTTTGAAAGCGCTCGAAAACCACAAGTCCTTTTTCTGTCGATCCCTGGCCCAAATCCGAATTCAAAATGTACTCTTGATAGGTCACGTCCACTCGGGATTTCAGTGGTTCATCGATAAACACAATGGGCGAAGCCCGCAGGGAAAGAAAAAAACTTTCAGGCTGGGCGCATTTGCCAATGAGTCGGCTCTCGTCCTCGACGACTAAATGCCTTGGATCTTTTTGCGCTTCAATGCGAATCAATTCTGCGCTTAATCGGTTTTCAAAATCAATTTGCGAAGGCTGTTCATCCCCGTATCCACCAAAGGCTGAACCCCGGTGATGGGCATAGGATTCCAGATCCACTGTCGGGCGAAATTTGATTGCTTCTTTGATCGCCAAGCTTTTTCCGCTGCCTGTGGCTCCAGAAATCACCAGCAAAGCTCGATTTTGCGAAAGCCTTTCCAAATCCGTCAGCAAATACTGGCGAAAGGCTTTGTAGCCGCCATCGATGCGTGGTCTTTGCAGCCCCGCTTCGGCAAGCCAGCTCTGTGCGATCTGGGATCTTTTGCCGCCGCGAAAGCAAGTGATGAGCATTTCAGGATGGGCAAGCAAAGTCTTGTGCCATTTTTGCAATCGCTCTTCTTTGGTCGAACCCGAAACCAGTTCGAAACCTCTTTGGATGGCAGCTTCTTGGCCTTTGGCTTTATACAGGGTTCCGATTTCTGCCCGTTCTTCGTTATTCAAAATCGGCTGATTGAGAGAGCCCGGGATGGCACCCGCTTGAAATTCAACAGGAGCTCGAACATCCAAGATTGGAATTTGATTCAAGACGACCTGTCGAAATTCTGAAGCTGGCAGCAGTGAAGAATTCATGAGCGAACCTTCACCCATGGCCCTTGTGCTTCAGTGACTCGACCGACCAGAGCTGTTTTCGCAAACCGCTTTTTCAGTTTGGTTTGGATTATTTCTGCCTGAGAAGCCTTCACAGAAAGCAGCAGTCCCCCCGAAGTTTGCGGATCGACCAAGAGAAGCTTTTGCCAATCCTCGAGATTCAAAGACTCCACTTGACCTTCAACGTATTGAGAATTGGTTCGATGCGCTTTTGTCAAAAAAGATTTTTGCAAGCAATCTTTGGCAAGCTCCAGTTGAGGCAAATTGGAAAAATCAATTTCAAAGCTTTTTTGACTGGCCTTGGCCATTTGCAAAGAGTGACCAAGAAAACCAAATCCTGTGATGTCAGTGGCTGCATGAATTGCTGTGGCTTCTGAATCCGAAAGCAGATCCAGGACCGAGTTGACCCGAGTCATGCTCTGAAGGGCGTCTTGCATTTCAGCCTCTGTGATTTCGGATCGCTTCAAAGCTGCAGTGATAGCCCCAGTGCCCAAGCCTTTGGTGAGAATCAGCACATCCCCCGCTTGAGCTTTCGCATTGGACCACACCTTTTTGGGATCAACCAGGCCAGTGACCGAAAGCCCGAATTTCAAAGTGTCGTCATCGATCGAATGGCCACCGACAAAATTGCATTTGGCCTCAGCAATGACATCGCTAGCCCCTTGCAGAACTTCGACAGCCACCGACGGATCGAGGGACGCCAAAGGAAAAGCCAAAATTGCCATGGCTGTTTTAGGAACTCCGCCCATAGCGTAAACGTCACTCAAAGCATTGGCGGCAGCCACTTGACCGAAAATTTTTGGTGAATCAACAATCGGAGTGAAAAAATCCAAGGTCTGAACCAATGCC
>JBGGMM010000066.1:0-15409 GCA_041288045.1 Pseudobdellovibrionaceae bacterium
GACTCCTCCATCGCAATCACTTATCAAACGAGATTTTAAAGACTCAAAAATACTGTCAAACAATTCAAAAAAATATTTTGAAGAGTAAACTCTGCGCATTAAAATTCTTCAAACTCATCCCATAGACTTATTCGTGTGAAGAGCGGCGAGCAAAAAACAAAAGGACTGCGTTTTCAAGCAGCCATTTTTGATATCAGTCTTTTTTAAATTCCAGGGATTTGAAACGTTAAAATTTTTCGACACCGACTGGAAGGGGAGAGCCTTGTGGAGAGCTTCAATTTTCAGTTCCATTGATAAATCTGGCGACAAAGTCACTGAGCCATTTCATCGAACTTAAATTGGAGTGACCTCCATCTTCTGCAGATATTGCCGATATCTTCCGGTGTCAGATTTTTTTAGTATAAAATTTGCCTGGCTCAACTATGGACACTGACGATTTCTTCAAATGTAACGGTTTTAGAAAAGTCATCAGTTTAAAATAGCACCTTGATCGTGAGCGAAGGTTAAATCACCACTTCACGCGGAAACCCAAACAGATTGTACTGGCTCGCCATCGCAGCTCCGTAAGCGCCAGAGTCAGCAATGCAGAGCCAGTCACCTTCGTTCACTCCAACCAGATGGCGGTTCTTTCCAAGAAAATCCGAAGATTCGCACACCGGTCCCACAACATCGGCGACGAGGTCTTCGCCGGTGGACTTGTTTTGCAGAGGCATGATTCGGTGTTCGGCTTCGTACAGGGCGGGGCGGATCAGATGGTTCATTCCTGAATTGCAGAGGATGAAATTTCTTTCTGAAGTTTTTTTGATGTACTGGATTTGAGTGAGAAGGACTCCGCTTCTTGCGACCAGATAGCGGCCGGGTTCGAATTGGAGTTGGCCTTCGAAGTTTGCGAATTCTTCTTTCAGGATTTGGCAGTAGCCTTCTAAAAATTCGAGATCTACAGCTGCGCTTTTCGAGTAATCAATACCGAGCCCCCCGCCGACGTCCAGCGTGGTGAGTGGGTAGCCTTGGGATTTTAGGTTTTGGTAGAGTTTTTTGGTTTTTTGGACCGCTTCTTTGAAAGCTGCGAAGTCGTGGAGTTGTGAGCCGATGTGGAAGCTGACGCCAATCAATGACAATTCTGGCGAGACATTGAGGATTTGCAGGCAATCTTTGATCAGGGCTTCTTCCATGCCGAATTTATTTTCGCGAAATCCCGTCGCAATGTAGGGGTGAGTTTTCGCGTCCACATCGGGATTGAATCTGAGGACCACGGGGATTTTTTTTCCTGTGGGGTTTTGGGCTGCTAACGCCGCAATTCTTTTTAATTCCGAGGGGCTTTCCACGTTGAATTGCCGAATCTGCGCTTTGAAGCACTGGCGGATTTCTTCTTTGCTTTTGGCGACGCCTGAGAAAATAATTTGTGAGCCGGTGAAGCCGGCCTCGAGGGCGCGTTTTAGTTCGCCGCCGCTGACGATGTCGACACCGCAGTTTTGTGATTTGAAAAGTTTGAGGACTTCCAAATGCGAATTGGCTTTCATGGCGTAGTGAACTGTGAATCTTTGCGTGAGCACTTTGGCGATGGCCGATTGAAACAGAAAAAGCCGATCCATCAGGCCTTTTCGTGAATAGACGTATGTGCCCTCTTGCTCTTCTTTGACGAGGGATAAAAGACGCACACCATCGAGTTCCAATTCTTGATTTGAATTGTATTCGAGTTTTGACACGAGTTCGCTTTTCTCCTACATCTGATGGGCATGAATCAAACTTTCGTCTTTGGCAAAAGTGCCCTGAATTTGCCGATCGCAGCCTACCGATTTTCCAATGGCGGTGCAACGCCTTCGGCAAAAGTTTTGATTCTCGGCGGAGTGCACGGAGACGAAATCGAAGGCGTGATCGCCGCCCACGGACTTTTAGAGTCTTTCCTCCAGAATTTTCCCTTCCGTTTGGATTTGGTTTTGGTCCCAGCTTTCAATATCGACGGAGTCCTTCACCGCACGCGCACCAATAGCCGGGGAGTGGATCTGAACCGCAACCTCCCCACCAAGGATTGGTCCCCGGTGATAAAGACCCCCAGGTACCACCCAGGCACTGCCGCCAACAGTGAGCCCGAAAACCAGGCACTTTCTCGTTTCATCGAAACAGAAAAGCCAAATTTTATTTTAAGCCTTCACTCCTGGCACCCGGTTTTAAATGTGAACGGCGATTGCCTGAAAGAAGCCGAAGTGCTTTCCAGATGGACCGGATACAAAATCGATTCCGACATCGGCTACCCAACCCCAGGCTGCCTGGGAACCTATGCTGGCATCGAAAGAAATTCCCCGACACTGACTTACGAAATCGAAAGGGGACTGGCGGCTGAACCGATTTTACGAATCCATGTTCCCGCCATTTTAGAAGCGCTCAAAGAAACCGAAAAGCGAGGTGGCCAATGAATTCTCAATTGATCGATCAGCTCTACGCCGATTTGCAGAGCAAAAGAAAAATCGATGATCTCACCTCAGAAGAAATCGCCTCCGTTGAGCAAACCATCGCAGCCCTGGATCAGGGAACTTTACGGGTCTGCGAAAAAACCCCGGCCGGTTGGGAAACGCATCAGTGGGTGAAAAAAGCGATCTTGCTTTATTTCCGCATGAAGAAAATGCACCCAGTGCAAGCTGGCGATCTGGAATTCTACGACAAAATCCCTCTCAAATCCTGGTCCCCAGAAATGGGAGTGCGAGTGGTCCCTCACGCCATCGCTCGCTACGGATCCTTCTTGGAATCCGGCGTGATCTTGATGCCTTCTTTCGTCAATATCGGAGCCCATGTGGGATCTGGCACCATGGTCGACACATGGGCCACAGTCGGAAGCTGCGCTCAAATTGGAAAAAACGTGCATCTCTCTGGCGGTGTCGGCATTGGCGGAGTTCTCGAACCATTGCAGGCCAGTCCCGTCATCGTTGAAGACAATTGCTTCCTCGGCAGTCGCTCCATCGTCGTTGAAGGTGTGATTCTCGAAGAAGGAACTGTCCTCGGAGCTGGCGTGGTTCTCACTGGCAGCACAAAAATCATTGATGTCACGGGGTCTGAGCCTCGCATTTTGCAAGGCCGAGTGCCGGCCAATTCGGTGGTCATCCCAGGCACGCAAACAAAGAAATTTCCAGCTGGAGAATTCGGTGTTCCCTGCGCTTTGATCATTGGAAAAAGAAAACCCAGCACGGATTTAAAAACGTCTCTCAACGATGCTTTGCGGGATTTTCAAGTCAGCGTTTAGGTTCGATATGCACGACTTCAAATTGATGAATTTCAAGTGGCTTAAGGATCTGCTCAGCTAAAGTTTGCGTGTGAACCGAAAGATCAGTCGCAAGAATATGCATTTCGCCTTTGTCTTTGCCAGTACGCGAAAGCTTTCCCGATTGAAAAATCAGTTCCAATTGCTCAGCAATCGCTTTGCCTGAATCCACTAGCTGGACCGAATTGCCAGCTGCTTTTTGAATTGCCGATTTCAAAAGCGGGTAATGAGTGCAACCCAAAATCAAAGTATCAATCTGATAAAGCAAAAGCGGCTGCACGTAGCGATAAGTGATCAAATTGGTGATTGGATCTTCCCAGAGACCCTCTTCGGCCAGTGGCACAAACAGCGGACAGCTCTGCGAATAGACTTCAGCATTTTCTGAGAGTTTTTGAATGGCCAAGGAATAAGCTTGGCTGGCAATGGTGGCTCTGGTGCCAAGCACTCCGATTTTTTTGTTTTCACTGGTTTTAAAAGCTTGCTCGGCACCCGGTTCAATCACATTGAAAACAGGAATCCCCATCCACTCTTTTTCCGCCACTTGCGAAGAAGCGGTGTTGCAAGCAATGACGAGAGCGTCGACTTTTCGATCCACTAAGAAATTGAGAACTTGTTCTGAATAAGCGCGAATGGTGTCGGGAGATTTCGTTCCGTAAGGAAGCCTGGCAGTGTCGCCGAGATAAATGAAATCTTCGCCGGGAAAATGGCTCGCCAGTTCGCGAAGAACCGTCAATCCCCCCACGCCCGAATCAAACACTCCGATTTTTGCCATGTCTTTTGATGGTGAAGGGAAATGACGTTGAAGTAAACCCAGAAAAAACAAAACCCGCTGTTTCAGCGGGTTTTATCGAAGTCTTTTCAGTTCAATTCACAAAGAACAACTTGGGAATCCATCGAAAGAAAGGCTCTCAAGCTAAAATCAGATTACCGGTTTCAAAGTGTGGGGTCAAAAATACCAAGGTCCAGTTTCTTACATCGAGAAATGCCTGTATTTTAAGCACTCACCAGTGCAATGAGTCAAAATCAGGGCCCAACTAGCTATCGGACTCCATGGGCTCGGGACTCGCTGTATCCAGCCGAACTCATCTCAATGAGTCGGGCTTTGTCGCGAATTTCAGAAATGCTCGTTGCATTGATATAACTCATGCCGCTACGAATTCCTCCGGTGAGCTCCATAATCACGTCTTTGACGTGTCCTTTGACACTGACAAATGTCGACTCCCCCTCAGGAGCCATGCCTTCTGGCAGGCCTCCTCGCCAATTGACCTGGGCCGACCTCGAGGCCATTCCCCGGTATTGCTTGCGACCGTTTTGAATTTCACCGGGAGTTTCAATGGTTCCAGCCAGCATGGATCCAAGCATCACAGTGCTGGCTCCAGCTGCAAAAGCTTTGACGATATCACCAGAAGTTTTAATCCCACCATCGGCAATCACGGGGACTCCGTAATCCTCGGCCACTTCCGCACAAAGAGCGATGGCCGTGAGCTGCGGAACTCCAGCTCCAGTGATGATTCGGGTGGTGCACATCGAACCTGGTCCAATACCCACCTTGATGGCGTCAGCCCCAGCTTCGATCAATTCTTTCGCAGCCTCGGGCATGGCCATATTGCCGGCAATGATTTCAATTTCAGGTTGAGTGTCTTTGAGCCATTTCATCACATCGATCATGGCGGAGGAATGTCCGTGAGCGATATCGATGGTCATGACATTCACTCCGGCTTTGATCAATGCCAGAGCTCTTTCTTTGTAATCGCCATTCACGCCGATGCTGGCTGAGAGAATTTTGGCTCCGCTGCTTTTCACTTTTTGCACGAAAGCCACTTGCTCGTCGATTGTGACAAAACGGTGCAAGATTCCAACTCCACCTAGCGAGTTCATGCTGATGGCCATTTCCGCTTCGGTGACAGTGTCCATGTTGGCAGAAATGATGGGTGTTTCAAGGCTCAGTTTTTTGGTGAGTTTGGAGGAAAGGCTTGGATCTCGTCTGGAGCGGACTTCGGATTTGCTCGGAACAATCAAAACGTCGTCAAAGGTCAGGCCTCGGCCCCGAGTTTTAATGTCTTTCCATTGAAAGAGAAGATTCATGTTTCATCCTCCTAATAAACAATCGCCAAAGAATTTGAATAAAACAAAATTGCACCAGCATTTCAAGCAAACAAATGAAAAGCGCTGAGACAGGGGTTTTCCAGATCATTTTCCATTCATCAAAAACAGTGAAAACACCCGGGATGAAAATTGAAAAAAGAAAAAACAAAACCAAGAGCTTCAGAAGCTGCCCTTTGGCCAAAGCTCGAGACGTCTGCAAAGCATCCCGATCACCCACTTGGTAGATCGAATCAAAGCAAACCACAAAGGGGACAAAGAGAAGCTGAAGAAAGCGGTAAAGACCAGGCAGGATCAAAAGAAAAGACCACAGCATAATCGATCCCCAAGAGCGCATCTGTTCAATCAAGCTCTGCTCAAAAAATCTTTTTAGAAACCGCAATGGAGATTCTTGGGTCGATCCCGAAAGTGCCACCAAGCTGCTGGCCAATGGATACATCAAACTGAGGAGCAAAGAAAAAGCACCATACAACCACACCAGAGGGCTTGTGCCTTGCGGGGCCATGAGCATGGATTCCATCTTCATTGTGATCCACTGATCAAGGCTGGTGCCAATCAAAGTAATGATAAAAAGAGGGAGGGCGACTTTGCGCAGAGCTTGCCAAAATTTCATCAGCAAATTGAAGTCCATAGCCGAGTGCTTGGCAATCTCTCTTGACATCTTTCTGCGTTGCTCTAAGGTCAAAGACCGTGAAATTTCGAATCTGCTTGTTTGTTCTTTTTTTCAGCTTTGTATTTCTCAGTCAGGCCCAAGCTGAAAATTCACAGGAAAAATCTCTTTGGGAGTACGGGGTTGGCGCCGGCTTCGCTCGCATTTCAGATTATCCAGCTTCTGATGAATCCCGAGATTTTTTCTTTCCCTTTCCCACATTTCAATACCGAGGCGATATTCTAAGAGCTGATGACCGAGAAGGAGCTAGAGCCTATCTTTTGCGCTCAGCCAAGCACTCTATCGAAATTGGTGGCAGTGGATTTGTGGCTCTCAAGTCCGATGACAATGAAGCGCGAAAAGGCATGGAGGATCTGCCGTGGAATTTGCAGTTGGGTCCGCAGTGGGTGTATCGCCCCATGGATGATTTTGAATTCAAATGGGGGATTTACCGATCCATTCTGGCCAATGAGCGAATGACCCGGCTTGGTGGTTGGGTGTCTGAAATGCAGGGGATTTGGCATGTGGATCAGTGGTTGCAAAATTCGGGAGCTTTTGGGATTTCGACCATGCAAGGGCGCTTTTCGCTCACTCTCAAAGGTGGGGATCAGGATTTTCACGCCCTCTACTTTGATGTCAGTGAAAAGGACGTGACTCTGGCTCGTACCTTCTATGAATCCAGAGAGGGTTTTTTATCCGCTACTTTTTCTTATTATCAGTCCGCCAGTTTTCGCAGATGGAGCATCTATACTGGAGTTGCCGATTCTCATTACCAGTATTCGGCCAATCGAGAATCGCCACTGCACAAAGCCGATCGCAATTTTTCTTTTTTCGCTGGGGTGACTTACAGATTGAGTGAATCGGAAAGCAAATCTGTGCCAGTGGAGTCGCCTGGCGGGATTCTCAAGCGCTTTCAGCCCAATTAAGATTTATCCGCCAAATGTTTTTTATTGATGATGTTTTTCAGCGCAAGGAAAGTTTGTTTGTTGAAGGGCTGACCCAAAATATCATCGATATAGGTCACAGCCTCATCAGGAGTGAAGCTTTTGCCTTCTGGTTTTTGATTGAAAAGAAGTTCTGAAAAAAGATCGGCAAGGCCGACGATTTTCCCCAGTGGGCTGATTTTGATGTCCCTTAATTTTTTTGGAAAACCAGTTCCTTGGGCATTTTCATGGTGTTCGGCGACGATGAAGAGCACGTCTTGAGGCACGTCTTTGATGTCTCTGAGCATTTCGACGCTTTTGAGAGGATGCTGTTCGTAGATTTGCACTTCATCCGGAGTGAGAAGATGTTTTGGTTTTTCCAAAATTTCTTTAGGAACGAATTTCAAGCCGACATCATGGAGAAGTGCTCCCATCGCAACTTTTTCCTGAGCCTGTGGCAAATTGACATTCATTTCTTCGCAAAGAAGCATGGCGATCATACAGGTGGTCATCACGTGCTTGGCGTCATCATTGGGAAGAGATTTTAAAATATCCAAGATGTCGTTAAAGGCATTTACCTGCTGGCTCATTTGAGTGACCAGCTGAGAGACTTTTTGGATTTTAGCCACAGATGAAAAGCCACTGGTTTTCAGCGAGCTCATGGCGTCATCGGTGAGGCTGGTGAGAAATCTCACTTTGACTGAATCAGGAATGGTTTTCTGCTCCAGCACTTTGCTGGTGATCAGAGTCACTTGTTGGATGAGCACAGCGTATTCGAGCTTGTTGACGTAAACGCCAAATTCATCTTTTTTAAAAGCATGTAAATTGGAAAAAGCGGCTTTGTCGCCCTTTTTTCCAATCAATAAATAATTATTTGGATTCATTTTGATGTAGATATTGGCAGGCAGGGTCATGCCTTCAAAGAAAAAATCTTTGGAGACTTCAATCACCTGATCATCTGAGGGGCTTTCTGTCGCCCTATTGCTTGCGCTTGACATCACTTTACTTATCGGTTTTTTCGACACTGGGCTGAAGAGAAGCTTCACACAAAGTGACTCAAACTGAGATGCGAAAAGAGCTCAGGACCTCAGTCTTGATTTGCTGTCCCTTGCTTTGTGGATCTCAAGTGTTTAGGTTGAATGGCAGAGGTGAGGATGAAAATTTTTTGGATCATTATGATTGCAGGGGCTGTTTCGGCCTGCTCAGGTTTGCACAAAGATCTGATTGAACCCAAAGTGAATTTACAAAACGTTCAGGTCACGGATCCGACTTTTTCAGAGGCCACTTTGGTTTTTCATTTTCAAGTCGAAAATCCCAACACAGTTCCTCTTGAAGTGGACAAAGTGAATTACAATCTCAAACTCAATGGCAAAGCTTTCACCAGCGGGGTTCTGGATCAGGGTTTGAAAGTGGATTCGAAATCCTCCGCTGTGATCCCGCTGCCAGTTCGTGTGAAGTATGCGGATTTGGCTTCGTCCATCACCACCCTTCTCAGTCAGGGGAGCACTCCCTATGAATTGGATGGCTCGGTGAAAGTGGGCTGGTTTTCAGTTCCCTTTAAAAAAGATGGCGAAGTGAAATTGCAAGAGTGAAATCAGCTGACGAAATTCAGCCTGGTGAGGTCGCTGGCGGAGTTTTTAGATCGGCCGAGGCGGGACGAGAAAGTTCTTCGTCAAACTCATCCAAGGAATAAATTTTAAAAGCATGACGAATCACGTGCTGAGCGACGTTTCGAACCGGCACTCCGCCTAAAGTCACCCCGTGCTCAGTGCCTTTATGGGCATGGCCATGAAAAGCCACATTGGCGCCGCCATCATCAATCGCTTCGGCGAGCAAGTAGCTGCCAAGAAAAGGATAGATTTCTTTTTTTTCTCCTAACAGTGTTTGCGCTGTGGGGGAGTAGTGAAGAAGGGCGATTTTGTAATCTGTTTGAAGTGCCAGGAGTCCTTCTCGCAGGTCATCGGCCATTTGCTTGGTGTGACCCACGAAGGCTTTCATTTCTGGCTCGCCAAAGTCGCTGCAGCAGGCACCCATAAAGCCGCCACCAAATCCTTTGAGACCGTAAATCCCAATGGAAGTGTCTTGGGATTTTAAAATGGTGCCACTGTGATCGAGCACTCGGACTTTGGCGGCCTCGAGGATTTCTTTGACCTCGTCTTCGCGGTCTAAGTGGTAATCGTGATTGCCAAGCACAGCGATGACTGGGACCGGGCATTCGCGCAGATCATCGGCGAGAGCTTTGATTTCATCGGGGTGGCCCACTTGGGTCAGGTCACCGGCAATCAGAAAAGCGCAGGCTTTGCCTTCAAGCTCAGGCCAGTAGCGGCTGAGGCGCCCGCGCGAATTTCGATCAAAGTGAACGTCTCCGACGGCGGCGATTCGAATCATTGCAAAGCCTCGACATCGCCAGGGGCCTTCCATTCAGCCACATGCAGTTGATCTTCGATCTTATGTTCCGGAGCCATTTCGCGAATCAATTCTAGAATCGCTTTGTGCTGGTCGACGGATTGGATTTGGCCGCGGACCAAGATGTGTTTGTCTTGCAAAAGCACATCAATGCCAAGGCCACCGATTTTTTCACTCTTCACCAGAGCCTCGCGGACTTTGGCGGCTAAATATGTATCTCCCATTTCAGTTCTCACTTGCGGCCTTGGGCCCATCTGTGGATTTTTATCATGGCTGCGATAATCTTTTCGGGTGCTGCCATTTTCAAACACGGTTTCAAAAATTCTTTGGATGGGACCATTGGGAACCCAGATGTCTGAAGATTGAGCGTAGAGAAGAAGTGCCAACAATCTTCGCGGCGCTTTTCGCGAGCGGTGAACCAGATAATCCCAATTGAGCTTGGCTTGTGAAAGCACAGACAGAGCGTCGTGCCAGTGGTGGTGGCCTTCTTCGGAGTGCACGGCGCATTTAATCAGAATGAAATCCTCAGGGCTGACCATTTTCACTTGTCGACCGTGATAATTGACAAGGACCGAGTGATCCTTCATTTCATCGTCGAAATAAAAGCCGCCTTCGGATCGAAAAATGATGTCGATCAAAACATTTTCTTTGTAGGCTTTAAAAATCCAAGAAGGGTTGAAACGATTGGTTTCAAAGCCATATTCTTTGAGGACCTCCAGCAACGCATCGGCATCTTCAGGTCTGACAAAGAGATCAATGTCTTGAGTGGGTCTGGGGCGACCAAGGCCGCTGGCTGCGACTCCGCCAATCAAAGCGTAGTCGACTTTTTTTTCTTCAAGTGCATCGAGAGTGGCAAAGAGGGCCGCATCAAAGCGTCGGCTCTCCTCTGTGTTGATCGAGCTGGATTGTCCTTTGGAATCATCATGAGGCCGTCCCAAAACCAACATTGCAGATCTCCTTTTTTGGCTCATCGCTCTCGCCAGAAAAAGGCATTCTGCCCCAACTCTGACGAATACTTTGCTCAATGTTAAGGAGTGCAAGCGACGTTCCAAAAACCTAATGGAAACTGATGGTGTGGCCGACCCATTGGGTGATGGTATCGATAGTTGTCGATGGGGTGTAGGTGCCTGTGCTGGAGACGACTTTTTCAATCACACTGACAGAGGGAATGTTGCCTCCAGTGACGACATGTTTGTAGCCACTGGCCATAGAAACTGTTGCAGCTCCTCCGTTGAGGGTCATTTGAAATCCTAAAATCAGTTCATTTGCGTAGGTCGTCGTGACCGCGCCACCACTAATTGTCGTAGAAAATCCCGTGGCACTTGCAATTTGATCCACAGGACTGACGGGATCAAGGCCCTTGTATTCCATGATGTTCAAATGAAGTCTCACTGCGCTGCCACTGATATTGGCTGTGACAATGTTCTGACCTGCAGTGGCAGCAACGATATTTTTAGCATAATAAATATATTGAGTCGTGCCTGTGCCGCGGATGGGACCGCTGGCCAAAGTGTAGGTATTTCCCCTGGTATCGGAAATGGAAGTGACCGTTGCGGTGCTGTGATCAAATCCCACTTGGGCGATGATCAGATTGCCAGCAGTTTGTGGAGAGGTAAATGCTGTGCTGATTGTCGTGTCTGAAGTGTCGTAGGAATTGCTTTGAACCCGGCGGATGGTGGTTTCGCTGACGGCTCCAGAATTCTTCTTAAAGGCTGCCACTTCCAAAACCCAATCCGAGTTGTTCGCATCTTGAGTGGCCGTGGCGTTGTAATTGCCAGTGCTGGTGACCACTCGGTGCTGGGAGAAATTTCCAGCAAGATTTATAGCCGAAGAATAATTGGTGCCGTTAGCAGCGAGGCTCCAGGCCGTGTAGCCAGCTGAGAAAAGCAGACTGCAAGCCTGCGTGGTGGTGAGGTTGGCTGTGGACATGGCTGTCGAACTGACGCTGCCCGATCCTGAAGCGGCCACTTGAAAGGGACTGGCAGTATCGAGACCCTTGTATTCATGTGCGAGGAAATTGATTCCATTCTTACTCGCTGAAAGATTGACAGTGATCGTATTATTTGCCGAAGCGGCAATGTTTTTTGCATAGTAGATGTACAATGTGCTGCTGCTACCGCGAATCGGACCAATCGCCAGAGAGTAAGTGTTTCCAGCTGTGTCGCCGACAGAAGAGACTGTTCCTGTCGCGGTATTCCAGCCAATTGAAATGATATTTAGATTTCCGGCTGTCTGAGCGGCTCCAAAAAAGGCCGAGATCGAACTGACCCCGGCATCGATATTGCCAGCGTGTTGGACGAGCCCTGCTGTCGAAGTGTCACAGGTGATCACTCGTCTTCTCATCATGAGGGCGTTGAAAAAGGCATCGGTCTCAGCCATTGGAAAGATCAAGGCCAAAAGACAGAGTGAAATCTTGAAGTTTGAATTCCATCTTCTTTTCACACCAGACCTCACTACTGCAGATTATCAATCATGTTGTAAATAACGGTGTTGTTGAAAACGGTGAAAGTGAAAAGCACATCTTTCGAAGCCGTTGGAGCCACGTTGCCGCCGGAAGCTTTGAAAGTGTAACCGCCAGAGGCAAAGTTACAGACGCCAGAGTGTGCAGCGGCGCCTGAGATGTAAAGAGTGTAAGCGGCGCCATCTTTGAGATTGCTGAAGGTGATGATCTTCGTTCCATCGCAGAGGAAAGTGGCCAGTTCCTGTTGGTTTCCGTTGGCCCAAGAGATCGTGTTGCTGATGTTGCTGGTTGTGAGGTAAGTGGAACTGATCGCCAACTGACCGCGATCACCGGCAGTGCCTCTTGTGGCCTGTGTTCCAAGCGTGACGTCACCAGAAGTCGTAATATTGCCAGTGAATTTCGAAGCGCCGACAACATCCAGTTTGACGCTAGGGCTTGAGGTTCCGATTCCCACAGATCCATCTTGGGAAATCGCCAGTCGAGTCGTGTTGTTGGTCATAAAAGCCAAAGGACGGCTGTCCGTGGTTCCCAGAGAAGCGTTTGAGCCGAAGGCATTCCCGCCATTCACAAAACCAGTGGTCGAAGTCAGCGGCGTGATCCAGTAGAGAAGACCAGAAGCGTTGGTAGCCAAAGCCTGACCGCTGGAACCATCAGCCGAAGGAATTGTGAAAGTCACATCTGAAGCAATATTATCTGCAGCTCGCAAAGTGACTGTGTTGGTGCCATTCGCAACCAGTTCTCGCATGAGAATTTGACCCGTATTTCCAGTCGAAGTTCCATAAGGACGTGAAGTGATCGCACCGCTCACATCCAAGCTTGTGCCTGGAGCATTTGTTCCGATTCCCACATTTCCGGAACTCATGATTCTCATTCGTTCTTCAGGCTGGGCATCTGAGGTTGTGCTACGAGCTCCGAAAATCAAATCACCTTTTGATTGCCCAGCACTGCTGCTTTCCTGGTAACCCATATAGGCCGGAGAATAAGTGTTGGATGGGGTGGTGTATCCAAATCCAATCAAGCGGTGACCGTTGGATGTGCTTTCATTACCACCGATTTGCAAATAAGTATTGGCATTGTTAATGGCTGAGATCATTCCTGGATAGGCGATTTGAACGAATGAAACTGGATTGGTGGTGCCAATCCCGACAGAGCCGTCTTGAGAGATGGCCATGCGAGTGGCATTGTTCGTCATGAAAGCCAAAGGCCGAGTGTCTTTGGTTCCCAAGGTCGCATTGACGCCAAAGGAATTTCCACCATTGGAATAAACATCTGTACTGGCAGAACCACCGGCAGACATGTCAATCCATTTCCAAACACCAGAACCGTTGGTTGAAAGCACTTGTCCGTTGGATCCATCACCAGAAGGCATTGTGAAGCTCACATCAGCTGCGAGAAGATCCGGCGCTTTGAGAGTGACAGTGTTGGTTCCGTTTGTAGCAAGTTCGCGCATCAGGATTTGACCAGCTTGGCCAGCGCCTGTGCCGTAAGGACGAGACGTGATCGCGCCAGTTACATCGAGACTTGTTCCAGGAGAACTTGTACCAATGCCAACGTTTCCAGAAGACAAGATGCGCATTCTCTCACGGCCTGTATTGTCAAGTGTGGTTGAAAAGTAGAGATCTGCATTGAAATTGGGATGAACATGATTTGTCACGACACTGTTAATTGAGGACTGTTCAATTTTTTGTGAGTTTGTCGACGTCCCTTGGAAAAGCAACGAAGTGGCGCTGCCGGTGGCTGCTGCTCCGTTGTTGTCAAGACGTAATGGGATTGCGATGCCGCCGGAATTGCCAGTCACAATGCGAGTGGATTCGCCAGCAGGGTTGCGGATATCTAAAAAGTTTTCCGGAGTGTATCCGCCAATACCGATCTTACCATCTTGATAGATCTTGAGGCGTTCAACAGCGTTTGTTTGAAAAACCAGAGCGCCCTCAGCCGCGTTTGGTGACGAAGGTTGACCTGCGGAAAAGAAAATATTACCACGCTGATTGGCGCTGGCTGAATAAGAGTTCCCACGAGCTAAGAAATAAGGACCATGGGCTTCGGATCCAGAACCAAGTCCAGCAGCAAAGAATCCCATGCTGGCATCAACAGCTCCTGAAGAAGTTGAGCGCAAATAAATCAAATTGTCAGTCGAGCCTGTTCCCTGGTTGAGCAAGAGTCCACCAGTTAAAGTCAGTCGGTTGCTGACAGACATAGTTCCGTCTTGAGAAATCGCGACACGAGTGGTGCCGTTGGTTTGCAAGTTGAGTGGCTGACCATCATTGGTTCCAAGATCAGCGGCTTGGCCGAAAGAATTTCCGCCATCGACAAAGCCTGAGCTTCCGCCGCTGGCATCAATCCATTTCCAAACACCAGAACCATTGGTTGAAAGAATCTGTCCGCTCGATCCATCACCAGAAGGCAGAGTGAAGCTCACATCAGCAGCAAGAACATCTGGGGCCTTGAGAGTGACTGTGTTCGTTCCGTTCGTAGCAAGTTCGCGCAAAAGAATTTGTCCGGTGTTGCCAGTTGCAGTCCCGGTCGGTCGAACAGTGATTGCGCCACTGACATCCAAGCTTGTGCCTGGAGACGTGGTTCCAATCCCGACGTTCCCAGTGGCTGAATCCAAAAGGAGAGTGGTCGGCGACCATGAAGTTCCATTCCAAAAAGAAAAGCCCAAATCATTCTGTTCGGCTGCAGTCGCCCAGGCGTTTCCGCGAGCATAAATGTTCCAACCTTTTGCCGTGGCCTGACCGACATAATCAGAGCCATTGCTCATGGTTTGCAGATTGAGAGCGACCTGATTACCACCGGCCGATCCAGGAGTGACATAACCCATGCTGGTGGCGGCCCCGTAAAGAGTGAGGGCGTATTGCGGATTGGTGGTTCCGATCCCCACATATCCGTCTGTCTTGATGGTCATTCGAGAGCTGCCGTTGGTTTCAAAGTTCAAATTGAAATTGTCATTGGTTCCCAATGTGGCATCGGCAGAGAAAGAGTTTCCGTTTTGAGCAAAATTAGTTCCGCCTAACACTGCAGTGGCAGCATAACAACCAGCAACTCCTGAAGCATCAAAGCTCACCAATTGATTGAGACCGCAAGTCAGAGAGGTCAAAGCACTGCCAGTTCCATTCGCCACAACCAAAGCGTTAGAGGTGAATGAGGTTGCTGCAGTCCCACCCTTGGCAATCGGAACTGTGTTCAGGCTTAAGATCCCAGCACTGGTCATCGTCGCATCACCAGAAACCACTGAATTGTCCCAGCTGGTGCCATTGTAAATCATGATCTGGCCAGTCGCCGTACCTGCAGTGATTGTTTTGCCCTTGAGCTTATCAACAGAATTCGAATTGGAAGCTCCACTGACATCACCACTGAGGTTCGAACTCGCACTCAGGGGAGTGAAACCTAAAGCTGTGGTGATATCACCGCTGACAAGATTGGCTCCTGTTGTGACTCGGCCTTTGGCATCGACTGTAACTTTAGTGTAAGTGCCAGCAGTGACTCCGGTTGTATCCAATGCCAAAGTGCCAGCACTTGAGATCGTCGCATCGCCAGAGACGATGCTATTCACCCAGCTCGTGCCATTGTAGATCATGATTTGGTTGGTGGCAGTCGCTGCCGTCACCGCTTTG
>JBGGMM010000067.1:0-2502 GCA_041288045.1 Pseudobdellovibrionaceae bacterium
TTCTTCAAGCGCTTCTAAAAGCTTGTCATAAAAATCAGGCTCTTTAGAAATTGCTGTCCATTTTCCATCAGGATAGCGCTTGATTTTTTCGCCGCCTGTGAGAGCTCCTTCTGAAATCATTTTCAGAACAGCTTCTGTCGAATAAGGACCCAGTTGTCGATCCGATTCAGTTTTTATCAGCCATTGGATAGTGGGCCTGGCTCCCCGGTTGTCTTGCATAGATATTTGATTGTACTCGGCATTTCAGAGAACGATGAGCCCTTGGACTCAATCCGAGACCAAAGGTCTGTTTTCCTGGTTCCACTGCGGAACCAGGAAACCCAGCTTGGAACCTTGATGCTGCGCATATATGACCTTGGTTTTGATTTGAGACCTCTTTCGCCTGGCATATGTGTTGCTGAAAGGCACTTCTGTGAGGTGATTTGAAAATGAAAAGCCAAGCGAACTTGATCCGAAATGCTCTCATCACGATTTACATTCTCATCGTTCTTGGAATTTCAGCTACGGCTCGCGCCAATGTGACAATCGATCCGATTTTCACAGATTTCAAACCAGCTCCAACAAAAACCTATGTCGGTGAAGTGGCCATGACTCCCAATCAGGAGTTTTATTTGGTTGTTTCCGAAGCACAGGTTTACCGCCTGGAGGCCAATGTTGATCTTTTTGATTACAACGGCCAGAAAGTTGCGGTTGAGGCGTCTGAACTGAAGCACTTGACCGGCCCTGAAGGTGAATCATTTTCCTTGGACCCCCTCCCAGGAAGTGACAGTCATTCAGTGGCTGTTCCTGTGCTCGTTGTTTTTGGAATTAGCGGACTTGCTACACAATAGCAAATCGCCGGTTTGGGTCTCAGCCCGGATCCCCTCCATGGGCTGAGACTTCTTTTTTAAAATAAATGTTCTTAAGAGCCTTGTTCACCCCCCCTCCAGAACAGGGCTTTTTTTTTGCTCCATCTCAAGACTTGGTCGATGAACAAAATCGCCGTAGACTGTAAAGACAACCTGAACTTGAGAGGAACCACCCATGGAATGGATTCAAATTGAAAACAACGAAAGCGAAGCTGCTCAGATTCTGTTGAAATGGGCCGATGATAAATCAAACCAAGACTGTGAAATGCCTGAAGAGTGCTGCGGTATTTTGAGTGATCTTTGATTCTTTGAATGAATCAGATTTTCAATTGATTCCTCGTTACTTGTCCAAGCCCTATTATTTTTATCTTCTTGAAAAGTTGAAACAGTCGGGCGTTCTTACCGAAGAAGCGAATCTTCGAATCAATGAGTGTTTGAAAATGCTCCTTGTGATTTTGAATTCAAAAGGAACTGCCCCTATTTCAAAAGCCATCGACGATGTTTGGCATCTCATGATTCTTGAGACTCGGGAGTACGAAAAGTTTTGTCTGAGTCTGCCTGAGGCTCGCTTTATTCATCATCGCTCAGTGGTTTTTGAGCGAATTGAAAAGGGCCCTGCTACAAAAGAGAGTTTTTCAAACAGTTTGAAAGAAAAGCTGTCTTGGTTTGTCTCTTATTACAAAAATTTTGGCGCCTTCAAAGAGGCAGTTTTGGATTTTTGGCCCTTAACCAAGGAAATCATGAAAGACAAAAAGCTCACACTGGATGAGTTCAATGCCCTTTTAAAGTCTGCAGCTTTTGATCACTCAGTTCGGCGGACTTTGGCGCCTAAGGAAGACAATTTGTCTTCGAGCTTTTCGTAACCGCGATCCAAATGATAAATACGACCAACAACAGTTTCACCCTCGGCAATCAATCCTGCTAACACAAGGCTGGCACTTGCCCGAAGATCGGTTGCCATGACAGGGGCTCCCTTAAGGGCTGATGGTTTTCCGCGAACAATCGCAACTCGAGTTTTGGGAGTGATATCACAACCTAACCGAATCAATTCTTGAACGTGCATGAATCTGTTTTCAAAAACGGTTTCAGTCACAACACTTGTCCCCTGGGCCGCTGACATCAAAGCCATGTACTGCGCTTGAAGATCCGTTGGGAAAAGTGGATAGGGATTGGTTGTGATATCCACGGCCTGCCACGATTTGGTGGGATGAACAGTCACAGAGTTCGAATCCGTCGAAATTTTAAATCCAGCATCCCTCATTTTCAGAATCAATGAGTCGATATGGTCGGGATTGATTTTTCGCACAGTCACTTCGCCGCCGGTGATGGCACCTGCAATTAAAAGAGTTCCAGCTTCGATTCGATCGGACATAATCGAATACTCTGTCGGCTTAAGCTTGGAAACACCTTCGATCGTGATAACGCCGGTGCCGTGACCTTTTACTTTGGCCCCCATCGCATTCAAAAAATTTCCAAGATCTACAATCTCAGGTTCTTTGGCCGCGTTTTCAAGCACTGTCGTTCCATCAGCAAGAGATGCTGCCATCATTAAATTTTCAGTCCCGCCAACGGTGCACGTTTCAAAGACAAAGGTACTGCCTGTGAGTTTTTTTGCATGCGCTTTAACGTAACCTTCTTCCAGTGTGATTTCGGC
>JBGGMM010000068.1:0-53941 GCA_041288045.1 Pseudobdellovibrionaceae bacterium
AAGAGAAAAAGAGCAAAATTTCGGAAGCCATTCTTGCCAAAGACAAATGCACCGAGGAGTTGGTGACAGTCCACAGGGATTCTGCTGCCAGAGATCCAGTTTGAGAATTTCGTTGATAGGTTTGCAGTGAGCTTCCATTGGCGTCGACAGCAAGAAATTTTTGAGTGATCGAATCGCTCGCCATCCAACCCACGGCGGTTCCAGGAAAAGAGATTTCGCCTTGATCGCTGAGGGCTTCAGAAATCGGATCCCAGGAAAACTTGCGAATCCGGTTTTTGCCGCCAAGGTATAAATCCGTGCGGATCCATTTGGAGCTTGAATCTCCAGTTTGAGAGCCTAAAGAGGCGGACTCAGAAAGAGGAATCTCTTCCAGTTGAAATCCCTGACTGCAGTTCTGAAAGACAAACATCAGCGCAGCGAGAGAGAAAATGCTGACCCAAGCTTTCAAACGAGCTCTCCTTTTCATGCAAATCTTATCGGTTGATCGCTTTGGAAAAATCAGTCTGATTCTCAAAATGAGATAAACTTTGACAGAATCAGACTGGACCCGCTTTGTCTTTCATTCAAACGTTGGTCGAGGCCCAAAGCCAGGGTTTCCCTTTTTCAATTCGAGGTTTCATGATGTGGAAAGGAGAATTTTCCTTCATGCGAAACCACATTCAAATGCTGAACTTCTGTGCTCGGTTCTTTCTTTCGATTTTGACTGGGATCCTTATTTTTGCCCCAGACCTGCAAGCGCAGGATTTGGATCCACTGACTGGAGTGCGAGTTTCTTTGGCCAGCACTCAGGCTTTGTTGGCAGTCCCGCCACTTCCCTCACTCGAGACTGAGGGGCGCTCGACTTTTTCAGTTTCAGGTTCTTATTTGAAAGCTTCCACAGCTGTGGTTTTGGATGAAACTCTTTATTATGATGGCAAATTTGAAGGGGCTGCTTTCGGTATTGGATACACCTCTCGCTCTTTTGGGCGCTTGAATTATTTTTGGATGTTGGTGGCCAATCATCTCTCCGGAAGTATCGACGTCAATCAAGCCGATGGCACGACGCTTGGGACTTTGAAAGACATTTCCACTCAGGGTTATTCCGGAGCCGGCGGAGCCAGTTACCGATTTATCGGCGACAATAAATCGCCATTTGCAGCTGGGTTTTTCTTTGGCCCGGCATTTATGTATTTTAAAAATGAATTTAAACTTCAGGTTCAACAGAGCGGAGTGCAAGCTGCGGAAGTTCCTGTCTACAGTTCAAGCCCATTGATTCTCGGCGCACTCGGGGGACTTCAGCTCAAACTGCGTTTGGGAAATTTGTTGATTATTCCCTATGGATTGTATGTCAGCGAACTTTCTGAAAAATGCAAAAGCTACTCCTCAACAAATAATGACACGAGCTTGGATTGCGAAGGCACTCCTGGAAAAATCAATATGCCAGGCTCTTTCGCGGCTTTTGGTTTGAATCTTGGCTATAAAGCGATTCGCCTGAATGCCTATTCTAGCACCTCCAATGACCCCACCATGAAGAATATCAAGGTCAATCAGTACCAGCTGTCCTATGCCTGGGGTCTTGATTAGATTCCTAGGGCGAAGGATCCGCTTCAAAGGTTCTCAATTTTTGATAAAGACTTGTCCATAAGATCTTTGAGAGTTTCAAATTGGGGATCGTCCTTCAGTATGAGCAAAGCGGCTTCGATTTGTGATTTCTTTGAGAGAAAGCTTTGCTGGATTTTGTGCTGAGTGGCTTTGTCCACAACATCATAAGTGATTTGATTGATTGGCAATGGATAACTGATACCACTGACAAAGCCGGAAAGACTGAAGTCTTGCATCAGAACGAACCATTTCTTTTCGGATGTTTCAATGATTTTGGTATTCCAAAGATTGCTGGAGTCACTGTCGCTTCGAGTGTGATGGGGATTCATTTTGATAAACCAATCGAAATTGCCCACAAGAAATTGAAAGAGGGCGGCCCGAGCGATGTCTTCCTTGTCGAGCTGAGGCGATTCGGAGACGCTTTGGAACTGAAACTGAGAGGCGATTTCTGGCTTCCGAGAAATCTCAAAATCTTTCATTGGTGAATTGGCGCCTTTGATTTCTTTGACTTGTGAGCGTCGCCGAAAATCCGCCATATCTTCCAAGAAAAAAGCTTGATAGAAAAAATCCTTCTGAATCATAACTTTTGTGTCTCGCCCCAGATCTGTATATTGAATGAAAACAGGACGAGCTTTCAAAGTTGGAATGGATAAGATTTCCATCAATCGGTAAATAAAAGCTTCTCGGTGATTGTTGAAAGAAGCTCGAAAATAAGTTTCGACACTTTCGTCGTTAGCTTCAGCGCAGTGAGTGTTGAGGTCGACAGTTTTGGTGCCCGCAAACAGGGTGTTGGCAGTTTTTGTGTCATCGAATTTCAATTCCAATTTTGGAAAAGGACAGTAAACAAGGCTGGAAAATCCCTTCAAATGGATTTTCACTGGTATTTCAATCATCCGATGATTGGAAGCCTCATAGGCGATCACACCATCCACTGATTTTTTCTTCGCTGTGTACCCCTCCTTCTTGTAAGAGAAAAGTTGCGACAGGGGAGCCGTCAGACGCAGACGAAGGGATTCGTTGGAAGAAAAAAGAGAACCATTGGCCGGCGGTGCGAGGGGAGGCGAAAGAGCTGGCTGCCTTTGCGCTCCCAAAGATTGTAAAGAAATGAAAAGAGTGGCTGCAAAAATGATTTTTTGAAATCTGAAATCCATCTGGTTTCCTAAAACAAATACCCAATATGGAAATCCAAGGCCAGGCCTGTGAGAGTTTGTGTTTTGACTCGGCCGATTTCTGAGCCGGTGCTGTCTTGGACGACGACTTCTGGTTCTTGGATCATGCGGACGCCGGCGCCTGCTAAGAGGCGGAGGTTGGGATAGGATTTGCTGAACCATTGATAGCCGCCAGTCAATCGAGCTTGAGGCGAAGATGTTGAGCCCTGAAGCTGCATCTCTCCGAAATTTTTAATCGAAGCCCCTGTGTATCCAATGGCTGGATTGATATAGAAACCATTGCTCAAGAGATTTCCAGTCAACATGATATTGGAGCCGATGTTGACTTCATAGGAAGACCATCGGTAGCTGGTGCTGGAGCTTTTGGAATCCGAGCTTTCCGTCTCGGCCTCATGTTCGGCAATGTAAACGCCGTTGAGACCCGCTGACACTCGGTCCGTCACAAAGTATTCGGCTTTGGCTCCAATGCCGCCGACCAAAAGCCAAATCGGCTCCACACTTAAGCTCATGGAAGGTTTGTTCTCTTTTTGATAGCTGGTTCGCAATGAATTTTTCTCAGCTGCCATCGAGCTGAAACCAATGGCCAGGGTCAATAAACACACTAGGGGAGAGTAAGCTTGCTTCAGTTTCACAATAAACCTCATTTCAGTGGGTAGGATTCATCGGCTTTGTTTCAATGTTAGTGCCGCGAATTCCTTCGTTTAAACTGCGAACAAGTGGATTTTGCTGACAAACTTTTCGACGAGCTCCCTTTTTTGAGTTCAGCCATTTTGCTGAAAGTGGCAAAAAACGGCCCCTCGCATGGACTTCAGGCAGTTCAAGTCTCTGTAACCCAAATGAAAGCTCCTCCGGCAAGAATGTGCTTTGCAAAGCCATTCCTCGAAACAAAAATAAGGAACGACTATGAAACTGAATCAAATGTTTATTTTCGCAATCCTGGCCGTCGTGGGCCCGATTTCGCCTTCATCTGTTCTAGCGGATGAGGAAGTCATTCCTGAGCAGAGAAAACAATTGCTCAAAAATGCGGTGGTCTGGCAGCAGCCGGTCGAAGAAAAAACCGGAAAAACCATGGATCTTTTTGGCGGCCCAGAAACCACCAAGAAGCTGCAGTTCGGTCAAAAAATCGAGTGCGATTTCGTTTTCGATGTCTTCGACGGAGGCTACAGCCCGAAATTCAAATGCCAGCTTGGCGATAAAAAAGTCAAAATCAAATATTACAATGGCAACAACCGTGAGCTCTTCTCTGAAGTGATCGCCGGTCGTCTTTTTTGGGCTCTCGGTTTCGGCACGGACCAAAACTATATGGCCGAAGTCCATTGCCGCAATTGTCCCCACGACGATCCCTTCCGCTGGGTGGATCCTCGAACGAAGGAATCCAATTCAGGAATCTTCAAGCGAGATTTGGAGGACGGCCTGAAAGCCGAAGATCTGAAAGCCAAATACATCAACACCGAAAATTTCCAAGGCACTCGGGTCTTTCCTTTCGCTGTGGTTGAAGCCAAATTTGAGGGAAAAGAAGTCGGCCTTTGGGGCTGGGATGAAATTTCCAAAAATTCCAACCGCAAACATGTCGATGCCTTAAAGCTTCTCGTCGCTCTTTTGCAGCACGCAGATAATGCCGACAAACAAAACCTTTTGGTCTGCAAGAAAGAAAATCTGATCAAGGCCGGCGATGGCACCGTCATTGGTTGCAAACAAGCCCACGCCTATGTTCAGGATCTCGGCGGAACCTTCGGTGGAGGCGGACCCAAAATCAGTGTCGGCGGAGCTGCCAATTACAATGAGTGGCAATCCATCCCTGTGTGGAATGACCGTGGACAATGCGAAATCTATCTGATTCCCGCCGGCACTCCATCGTCGTCGCAGCTCAGAACCAGCAAGATCTCAAAAGCCGGTCGTGATTTTCTCTTGTCGCGCTTAGAGCCCTTGGCGCAAAAGCCAGGAGCTTTTGAAGCCATGTTCAAAGCGGCAGGAATGGATCACGGCGGAAACCACCCAGACAACAGATCCGCCGCCGAATGGGCCTTTCTATTGCGAGCCAAAATTTTGGATCTGAAAGACGCCTGCGATGGTTCGAGCAATCTTTAGCGAATCGAATTGCAGAAATAGGATCGTGACCAAACTTCTGGATCAAAGATTGGCGATAGAATGGACGACTGCTAAGAGTCCTCTCATAATTTATAATTTCCTAAGTAATTCAATTGCTTGTCTGTTTTTTTGACAATAAGTTTTAAAAATTTGTAAACAAATGAGATTTTGTGATTTTGAATGTCTTGATCTGAGGCAAAAAATCAATCCTGTTATCAAGAGCTTATAAAATTGATCCATTCCTCCCATGGCGACGCCTTTGCATTACATCTCCCAGTGGGGATTTTTTTCTATTTTTAAGAAAAGCGAACTTCGGGGGAAGCATGGACCGGGTATTTAGTTTATTTCTTTTTGCGCTAGCAATGCCATTTGCGACGCAGGCTCAGCAGGCGAATCAGCCGATGCGTCCGCTCGATGGAACAGCTTGGATCATGACCTTCGAAGACAATTTTAATGGAACAACGCTGGATACAACGAAATGGACCGCAAGAAAACCAACAGCTTCTAGCCAGCGTTACCGTCCTGATTTTGTCAGCGTGAGCAATGGAAATCTCGTTCTTAAAATTGATCGCGATTCGACAAGTCCGAATGGTTATCGAGCGGCTGCGGTTGATACCACGAAGGGTCTTGGCAATATGGATAATAAATTTGATCAGCTCTACGGCTTTTTTGAAGCCCGAGCCATGGTGCCGCCCACCAATCAAACCCTGTTTGCATTTTGGATGCACAATTGGCCAGGCATGGGCAATGTCGATGGAACAGGTCGTGATGGTACAGAGATTGATGTGGTTGAATCCGCGTATAGAAGTGATCTCACACAAAGCACTCTTCACATCGATGGTTATGGTGCCGACCATAAGGTCATTACCAACGGTCCTCAGCCAGCAACCAACATCCACGTGGGTTACCACGTTTATGGCGTTGAATGGGATCGGGATAATTTAAAATTTTATTACGATGGAAAATTAACTTGGCATTACCAAGGTGTCGCTGTTCCTTGGGTCAAAGAATTTATGCTTTTATCGACGGAAGCTTTGATTGGATTTGGTGAAGGCAATATCTCTCAAGCTCAACTTCCTTATTACGCCCATGTGGATTATGTCCGTGTTTGGAAAAAAGGGACATCCACATCTTCTGGGGGCTCGACTGGTGGCTCAACGACAGCTGATGGTCAAACTTTTAAGCCCACGGATGATTCCTATGTGCGCGATGGTATTTATTCAGGCAATAACTTCGGCAGTGAAACAACGATGATGGTTAAATCTGATGTGGCTAATAACAGCCGTCAGGCTTTTTTGAAATTCAATTTTGCAGGATACAAAGGATCGGTTCCTGCAAAACAGATTAAGCTTCGATTGTTCGTGAGCAATGTCAACATCGATCCAATAAGAACAATAAAGGTCTATGGGACCTATGAAAACTGGTCGCAATCAACGATCAATAGCAACAATGATCCAGCAATCACAACCTTTCTGGGATCATTCAATGTGACTAATTCTATGGCTGGAAAGTGGGTTGAACTGGATGTCACAAATAGCGTCAACAGCCAGATGGGCGATAAGATCATCTCTTTCAAACTTGTGAATGAAGGTGGGGCAAGTCTGACGAACAATGTCAGCTTTAATGCCAAAGAGGCTTCATCCAATCAGCCAGAATTAGTGATTATCTCGAATCCACTCACTTTTATTGCCAGTGCTGATGCTTATGTCAGAAAGGGAATTTACGCGAATAACAATTACGGTGGCGAAGCCCTTTTGACAGTGAAGAGCAGTGCGAATCAGCCCAATGATTCATATAAATCTTATTTGCGATTCAATTATACAACTTACAGTGCACCCAGTATTTCATCTGCAAAATTGAAATTAACTGTCTCAAGTGTGGGGACAGATGCAAGCCGTACACTAAGGGTTTACGGAGTCAAAAATGAAAGCTGGTCTGAGCTTGGGATCAATTGGAGCAATGCCCCACTGGATGCAACTTATCTAGGCTCCATCACGGTCAGTTCAGCGGCTGGAGCCAGTTACCAATTTGATGTCACAAACTACATCAAACAGCATACAGACAAAATAGTGTCCTTTGCGATTACAAATGAAGGAGTGACAACATTGCAAAACATCGTGTCTTTCCATTCGAAGAATTCAAGCTCCAGCAGTAAACCGCAATTGATCCTTGCTCCCTGATTCGAAAAGGAAAAAACTCTTGGCCCTGCCTTGGCGATGACTGCTCATTTAGACTATTCAAGATCTGACTTCATCGCCAAGTTCATCTCGTGCAACATAATTTCCTTAAATGAAACTTTTCCACTAGGAACCTTTTGCCTCCAAAGTTGCCGATTCGATGCTTGCAATCTTTGATATTCACCAAAAATGGGGGCCAGTATGACACTTTTAAGATTTTTTACGGTTTTAATTTTTTCAGTTCTATCTAGTGTTGCGATGGCTAGCGGTTATCAGCAAGGTTGCTGGGAAACAGGTTGCGATGATTTTTACGTCTCTAGCGGCTATCAGCTTGGCTGTTGGGATACGGGCTGCGATGACTTCTATATCTCGAATGGCTACAATCTCGTTTGTGATTCAAAGGGCTGCGAAACCAAATACGGAGTGGCATCAAACATTCGTGATCCTGCACATTACAGAACCTGGTATCCCTACAGCAATTTTCTAATTTCGATTTTCTAATTTTGCGAAAGCAAAATTTGGAGGTGGCGGACGGAATTGAACCGACGTACGCGGTTTTGCAGACCGCTGCCTAACCACTTGGCTACGCCACCCCTTTGGTTAGATTGGAAAGAAAAAATTAACTGCGGGTGCCTACGAAGTCAAAGAGAATCCATGGCGGAAGCGGGGCTGTATGGGATCTCTGGATCGCTTTCTCGGAGCTGATAAATCCATTGGCCATCAGGTTCTTTCGCTGTCCAGCTTAAGATCACACCATGAAAAGGATGGCCGGGCTGGTTAAAATAGCGAGGACCCTGCGAGCTCCACACTTGAAATGTCGAATAGGATTTTCCCGCAGCGGTGTAAGTCTGCGCTTCAAAGTGCACGGGTTGGGTTGAGCCATACAGATAATCATAAATCGATTTGAGATCCGATTTGCTCACATGGCCGCCATTCACCAATTTGTCTTCTCTCACCACGCCGTCATGCAAATTGAAATTGATTTGCCGTTCTTTGTTTTTTTGAAATTTGCTGCAATCGGCAGGTTCATTGTCTTCTTTGGGACCCGTGGGTGTGGAGTAATGGCCAAGGATGAGATGCGAAGTTTCGCCGGGATCGACATCAACAAAAGTCCAAACCACACATTCTTTTTTCTTTTTCGAATTTGAGGTTTTTTCCGTTCTCTCCCAAACAATGACCTGACCCTTTTTGAACTGCTTCACATCATAGGGAGTCGGAGTTCCGACCGGCTTTTCCGAACCGTCGTGATCGCCTCCGCCACCGCCATCTTTGCCGGATTTAATCTTGAGGTCTTGGGGATTGTTGCCACAACTTGTAAAAAGCAACAGACAAGTAAGAAGAAATGTAAGTTGGATTCGTTTCGTCATGCTCTGAACATAAGCATGAATTTGTCATTTTGACGACTTCAATTGCCACGCGTTACAAGAGGGAATCTTTTAACTTGAGAGGGGCTCAGGGGTTTCAAGTAGTCTTCTTTCCGTCAACTCATGAAGGAGGACCTATGAGGATTTTGATTTTGCTTCTCTGTGGACTGATCGCTAGCACTAGCTTTGCCGCCCGCTACACGGTTTTCATCAAGGACGAGAAAAAGTTCCAAGAAAGCACCAGGCAATGGTCCTTCATGAAAGTGAGGGGGGCTTACAAAGTCCTCAAAGTTCATCCCCATCTGCAAGCTTATCTGATTGAGTCCAATGACGAGAATCTGCAATCGATTTCGCCTGAGGTTTTGATTGAAAAAGATTTTCGCCATCCATTGCCTAAAATGGAAGCGCGCACAGCGGATCTGAAGCTCTTTCCGATGGATCTCAGTCAGCAGGGAGCGCCCTGGGGAGTGGTCACAGTTCGGGCTTCTGAAGCCTGGCCTCTCAGTCATAAAGGAAAGGGTGCCCGAGTTCTAGTTTTAGATACTGGCATTGATCGCGATCATCCCGCTCTGCAAGGACAAATCAGCGAAAGCAAGAATTTCGTCAGTGACCAGCCGGCGCCCTACGCGGTGATCGATAAAGTCGGACATGGAACTCATGTGGCCGGGATCATTCTGGCCAAAGAAATGGCCGGCGGATTTTCAGGCGTGGCCCCAGGCGCTCGGCTCTTGGTCGGTCGAATCTGTGATCTCACTGGCTGTTCCAGCAGCGATATGATTGCGGGGATTGAATGGGGGATTGCAAAAAAAGTCGACGTCATCAATCTCTCTTTGGGAGATCAAAGACAAACCGACCTGGAAAGAGCGGCCATTGCCAAAGCTGAAAAAGCAGGCGTGGTCGTCGTCGCAGCCACTGGCAACAATGGCTCGGATTCCATCAGCTATCCTGCCGGCTATGGGACCTCGGTGGCGGTTGGAGCTGTGGATCAGGAGCTCAAGCGGGCCCCCTTTTCTCAATATGGAGAAGCCTTGGATTTGATGGGTCCTGGCGTGAGCATTTATTCCACGTTCTCAAAAGCGGCCCTCTGCCGGAAGGCCCAAGCTGATTACTGTGTGATGTCGGGGACCTCCATGGCTTCTCCGCATGTGGCCGGAGTCGTAGCTTTGATCCGAGCCGCCAACCCTGCGCTCAAGCCCCTGGAAATTCGAAGAATTCTCAAAAGCTCCGCCAAAACCCTTGGCAACAGTCCTTTGCAGTACGGTGCGGGGCTGGTGGATGCGGAAAAGGCTGTGACGAAAGCCTCTGAATTGAGATAAGCTTCTGATCATGCGCACATTGCATGATCACCTGCGGGTTTATTTAAGCAAAAAAATCCTGGCCGCTCTGTCTGAACCAGGATCCTTCAAAGTGGAAGAGCTGGCCGAGCAATTTGTCGAGCCCCCCAATTCGGATTTGGGGGATTTGGCTTTTGGCTGTTTCATTTTGGCTAAAAATTTAAAAAAAGCCCCGCCAGCGTTAGCGCAAGAACTGAAAGCTAAAATTCCTCTCGATCAAGATCTACTATCTGTCGAAGCCGCCGGGCCCTATTTGAATTTCAAATTCTCATCGGCAAAAATCGGTGAAGCCTTGCTGGCACCCATTCGAAGTGGAGAACATTTTCAGAGAACTCTCACTGAAAAAACGCCAAAGACCATGATCGAATTCTCTCAGCCCAACACGCACAAAGAATTGCATGTAGGACATATGCGAAATGCCTGCCTGGGAGATTCTCTCGTTCGGCTGCTTCGCTACTGTGATTATGAAATCATCAGCTCGACTTTTCCAGGCGATGTCGGAACCCACGTGGCCAAATGCCTGTGGTATTTGAAATACCACAACACGGAGCCGATGCCTGCGAAAGACAAAGGCGAATGGATTGGCAAGATCTACTCGAAAGCTCATTTAAAATTAGAAGACGAGACAGGCACAGCCAAAGAAGCCGAAAACCGCGAAAAGCTCACAGCCATTTTGCACGAGCTTGAAGCCAAAAAAGGCGAATACTTTGAGCTTTGGAAAGAGACCAAAAGCTGGTCCCTGGATCTGATGAAAGAAGTCTACGCCTGGGCAGGAATCGAATTTGATCACTGGTACTGGGAATCCGATGTGGATTCGGATTCCGTTCAATACGTCAAAAAGCTTTACCAAGAAGGAAAGCTCGAAAAATCCGAAGGCGCCATCGGCATGAATCTCGAAGCCGAAAAGCTGGGTTTTTGTTTGCTTTTGAAAAGCGATGGCACAGGTTTGTATGCAACTAAAGATCTAGAATTGGCGCGCCGAAAATTTCAAGACTATCAAGTCGAAAACAACATCTACGTCGTCGACATGAGACAAGAACTTCATTTCAAACAAGTTTTCAAAGTGCTGGAGAAATTAGATTTCCCCCAAGCCAAAAATTGTTTTCATTTGAAATACAATTTCGTCGAGCTCCCCGACGGCGCCATGAGTTCTCGCAAAGGCAACATTGTCCCCCTGATGGAACTTGTTCACCGCATGGAAGACATGGTGAAAACAAATTATCTTTCTCGATACGAAAATGAATGGCCAGCCGAAGACATTCAAAGAATCGCCACCCAAGTCGCCCAAGGCGCGATCAAATACGGCATGCTCCGCATGGACACCAACAAGAAGATCGTCTTTGATATGAACGAATGGTTGAAGCTGGATGGGGAGTCCGGCCCCTTCATTCAATACTCAGGAGCGCGAATTCAAAGCCTGCTGCGAAAATTAGGTCCAGTAGCAGCTTCCGTGCAGTGGAAGCTCTTGGTCCATCCGGCTGAGCGAAAGCTCATGCAGTCCCTGATGAATTTTCATTCGATTGTCCTAGGCAGTTCTGAAAACTACAAACCGCATTTGCTCTGTACCTATCTGTACGAGACAGCCAAGCGCTTCAACGTCTTCTACCACGAATGCTCCATCGGCCAAGCCGAAACCGAAGACCTCAAACAGGCAAGATTAGCGCTCAGCGAAGCGACAGGAAAAATCTTGATTCAGGGTTTGAGTCTTTTAGGGATTCCATCTCCAGAAAAGATGTAAAAACGCGAAAACACTAGTATGACCGTCTGGCAAGTTTAAGATGAGGCAGGTCGGTTTTTGTACTCACATTATCGTCTGCTTATGGGCAGACGATAATGTGAGTGCTTGAATAAAAGCATCAGTCGTGGAGTTCAGAAAGCCTTGCGGCATGATGTTTGGATTAGGTTTTTGGATTCAAAAATTTTATCAAGGCTTCGAAACAGTGGGCGACTCCCTTATAAACTCTTGATTCGGGTGTCATGCTTTGAAGGGCTGAGCTTAATTGGGAGCGCATTTTTTCATCGGCTTTGATTTCGCTTCCGGGAATAAAGCTCAAACGAATTGTAAATAGCGAAGCTTGAATTTTGGGAAATCCAAAAGTCGTTTGTCTTTCGATCCGCAAATAGAAAGGTTCCTTCGCAGATTCGTCAAAGCTTCGGCCTTTCCATGAAAGCTCGTCTTCACCGGAAGGGGCGATGGGGTGGTGATTCAGTCGAGTGTCGGTCACAAAACTCCAGACAAAGCGTACGAAAGGACCCTTGGCTATCATAGCCTCAATCATGCTGTCAGCGACCTTGAGCATCCGATCGATTCCTGGAATCGGTTTATGAACGGCTGAAAAATTGAGGCCAATTTTGTCCTCAGCAGCCCAGTGACTGGGACTGCAAAGATTCAAATAACTGAGCCAGTCTTTTTTGCTTTCCAAATCTCTTTGCACCAGGGCGATATCTTCAGGCACCTGGAGAAAAAGAGCGTCCAAGGCATTGAGTGGCTTTGGATTGACAGCTTCTGCTGAAGAGTAGAGCAGAAGCTCGCCCTCAGTGGAAAAAGTCATCTTGTCATTTGTGTGATTGGCTTTAAGTTCGATTTTACTTTCTGTTTTCTGCAATTGAAAAAGCTCTGGAGATTCTTTTTGAAATCGCTCGATCAAAAAAAGCACGATTTCTTTTTCGCTCTCTGCAGGCAGGTCCTGGGTCTGAATGTATTTGCTGAGGCGCTCTTTGCGACATTTCAATTTGTTCTCACGAAAGAGTGGGAATTCAGAATCAATCTGAAAAATCTTTTCATCAAAAGCGCCATTGCCAAAGGAAAAGCCCAAGGGCTTCAGTCCAGGAGCCACTTCATAAAGTCCGCGGTCGATAGGGAAATAACGGGGAGTCTTCATGGACTTTAGGCTTTCGCACGCAGCAGAATTTGCGTCAACGAAATTTTCTTTCAAGACTTTGGATTTGAAAACCAGACCTTATTGGAAATCTGGACCTGAATATCAAGCTGAGGCGTCCGATGTAGTTTCTAAGAGAAAACCTCTCGAATGGAGTTTTTTGTGGCTTTTAATTATTCAAAACACAAAAATTCAGGTGATGGACACGGATCCGTTTGGACCTCATATTCAGATCTCTTTCTGGGTCTTTCGGTTATTTTCCTTCTCCTGTATGTGACCGCAAGTCTTCGTCAGGGAACCAACGGGTTTCAAACCCAGCGATTGGCCCTTGAGAACACGGATCTGAAAAAACAGCTCCAAGCTTATCAAGCAATGACTGACGATTATCTGAAGAAAAAGGCAACTGAACAAGAAGCAGACAATTATCAAGAGCTCATGGACCAGCTGGATCTTTTGCAAGATAAGGCTGATGAAGAAAAACGGGAGCTTCGCAAGCAAGCTCAGGAGCATGAGAAAAAAGAACGGGCGCTGAATAAGTACCAGCAAATGATTCGAAATATCATCAATGCCAACATGGTTTCTAAGGCCGGGATCAAAAAGCGTGACGTCGAAATTGAGAGCCAGGATCAGCAAATCGCCAGCAATGAAGAAGAGATCCAGACGCTGGAGCAGTCGGTGGCTGAAAAGAAAGCTCAGCTGACTTTGAATGACAGAAAGATCAAGGACCTGAATGCCAACTTGGACACTCGCATGAAGCAGTTGAGATCGTCTTACAAGTTGCAGAAAATTTCGCAGAGCAAATTTGAACAGCAGAAAAAGGCAATCGAGGCTGAGACTCAGCGTAAAGTTGCGGCACTTCGTGCTCAGAACCAAACTGTTTCTCAACAGCTCAATGAAGTGAACGAGCAATTGAATCAAACCAATGCTCAATTGGCTCAAACAGAACAAAAAGCCGCTCAATTGGGACAGAAAGCAGATCAGTTGGGTCAGGACGTCAATCGTTTAGGCCAAGAGAAAATGGCATTGAAAGGCCAGTTCGAGAATGAAAAAGCCGCAATGAAAGGCGACTTTGAAAACGAGAAATCGGCTCTCAAAGGTCAGTTTGAAAATGAAAAGTTAGCTTTAAAAGGCAAATACGATCAAGACAAAGCTTACTTGCAAGGCAAACTCGCTCAAGAGCGAGCTGCTTTTGAAGGACAAAAAGCCAAGCTTCAAGGCGATTACGATACCCAACGAGCACGTGACAAAGCCGCTTTTGACGCTGCATTGGCAAAAGAGAAACTCACGGGTGCGCAACGTGCAGCTCGAGAAGCTGCCTTTAAAGCCGATGCCGATCGGAAAGCCAGAGCTTTGGGTGATCAACTCTCTCACCTTCAAGGAAAAATGCGTGATACAGAAGGAGCTTTGGCAAAAGCGCAAGAAAATCTCAATGCCAAGAAAAAGATCACCGAGCAAATCAAGCGCAATTTTGCTTCAGCTGGTGTGAAAGCCGACGTGGATGAAGCCACTGGTGACGTGATTCTATCCTTCGGAAACCAGTATTTCGACACGGACCGATCGGATCTGAAACCTGGAATGGTGAACATCATTCGTCAGGCGATGCCTCAGTACTCAAAGAGTCTTTTTGAGGATCCTAAGATCGCTAACAAAATTCAAAACGTCGAAATCGTCGGGTTTGCGTCTCCCACTTACCAGGGCAAGTACATTGATCCGAAGAGTTTGGATCCAGCCGATCGTCAGGCGATCAATTACAATCTGGATTTAAGTTATGCGCGAGCCAAATCCATTTTCAATGTGGTTTTTGACCAGAAGAAAATGACATTTGAACATCAAAGGAAACTTTTGCCACTGGTGAAAGTGACAGGGCGAAGCTTTTTCTCGAATCCGGATGACCAGCGCGGGGTCGCCAGTGATTCAAGCAAATCTTTTTGCGAGAAGAACGACTGCGCCAAGCTTCAAAGAGTTATTATTAAGTTTAATTTAAAAGATTAAGAGGTGAAATATGGATTTAAATTTGATGATCCACAATCTGATTGAAGGGATCGTGCACTATTCGAAAATTTTGCACTTTCCCATCATGGTTGGGGCCTTTATCGTCGGGGTGGCATTGCGCTTTCTCGTTTTCTACACGGTAAAAAGGCATGATTGGTTCGCCATGGAATTTGAAAAGCGGGTCAGTCGCTTTCTCGATAAAGAGGCCAAGGGTGTCACCGAAACGCACTCGTTCTATGTTTTGGTGAAACGACTCATGGAAAAAACGTTTTTCGAAGTTTTTGAAAACCGCGAAAAACTCAAGCGTCGAAGACCAGACCGCGTGATGCTGATGAGTGATCGCTGGTTCTTGATCAAGGCAGGCGTGGCTTGGATGATCCACGATATTCTCAAGCAGATCCGCTTTCTGAAATACGGATCGCAACCTCCGAAGCTTGTGAACATCACCAAGAACACATTTGCCAAAAATCCATGCTTCAACCGAGTGTTCGGGATCATTCCAACTGTCGGAACGAACGAAGTCTTGAACGTTCTGCCAAGCCTTTTTGTCATCGTCGGGATCTTTGGAACTTTCTTAGGTGTTATGAAGGGTCTTCCCGAGCTGAGCAAAATGGATGTTCAAAATGCAGAAGCAACAAAAACAGTCATGGACACTTTCTTGATGGAAATCGCTCTTTCTATGGGAGCTTCGATTTTGGGGATTTTCTTCTCAGTTTTGATGACAATCGTGAACACGATTTTCAATCCAGACCGTCTGTTTGTCGAAATCGTCGATCGCTTCGAAAATTCATTGGATCTTTTGTGGAACAGAGCCCACACCAACGAAGTTCCGCCGAATTTGGCTGAATTCAACGAACACCGCGATCCACTCGAGGCCTTGGCTGAGAACGCCTTGCAAGCTGAAATCATGAAACGGCCTTTTGACCGCAACAGTGGGAACGAGCCGCCTTCAAAAGCAGGCTAAATTGACCGCGAGAGGGAGCTAATGGCAAAAAAGTTTTTGCCCCTCATTCGAATATTCACTCCGAACGATTCCCGGTGCCATTTGGTTGACCGGGAAAAGTTCGTTATTGGCAGATCGCCCGGTGTTGAGATTTTGCTCACCACGGGATCCATCAGCCGAAAGCATCTTTCTGTTGAAATCAAAGGACAGGAGATTTTGATTGAGGATCTGGGGTCTGCCAATGGATCCTTTTTGTCTGATATGCGCCTTGAGCCTGGCAAAAAATATCCACTACCGGCCAGGACTCCAGTTCGTCTCGGAAATTCTGGCGAAACCATCACGGTAGAGCTCATGGACCGCCCCGTTGAGTTCGGGGATTACAAAAACTTTCTCTCTGATTTCAATCGTGACCTGCAAAATGTCATGGCCGAACTGATCCTTGAAGGCCGAGAAAAAGCCAATTTGATTATCAAAGAAGCGCAAGTGCAAGTGGCGAATGCCATCACTTCATCGCAAGCTCAAGCACAAGGAATTCTCCAGCAAGCCAAAGCTCAGGCTGACAGCTCGCTCGAAGCTGCCAATGTGAAAAGCCATCAGATTGTCAAAGAGGCCGAAGAGAAAGCGGAAGAAGTCTCTGATCGCGCCAAGCGCAATGCCATTGAAGAAGCACACGCTCTGAAAGAAAAAATCAAAGCTGATTCCGAAGCTGAAATCAAAGAAAAAGTTGAAAAAGCCAAAGCCGAGGCCGAGAAAATCCACCGCGAAGCCATTTACCGAGCCCAAGAAAACGCCCAGACGGAACTTGAGCAGCTTCGACAGAAAGCCCATCACGACATCGAAATGAAACGCCAAGAAGAAACATCGGCGCTCAAAGAGCAACTGGCAAAAATGAAGCTCGACCATCAGGTCGAAGCCGATCAGACACTGCAAAATGCTCACAAAGAAGCTCAGAGAATCAAAGAAACAGCTGTCCAAGAAGCTGAAAAAATAAAATCAGACGCGCAAGCCTTCAGTCAAAAATTGCATCTCGACACTGAGGCCGAAGTCAAAAAACAGCTGCAGCAGACAAGAGAAGCGGCTGAAAAAATCAGACAAAGTGCCCAGCAGGATTTTGATGAGACAGTGGCTCGTGGCCAAAGCAAAGGACAGGATCTTTTGCATCAAGCTGAAACGGAAGCGGCCATGATCATTGAGAAAGCCCGTGCCAAAGCGGCGCAAATCGTCGAAAACCAAGAGCAAGAATCCCATTTATTTTTGAAAAATCTGAAAGCTGCGATTGAATCCGAAGCTAAAATCGAAGCGCAGCGAATTTTGAAATCCACTGAGGATCAAGTCGCTCACCAAAGAGCCGAAGCTCAAAAAGAAGTCGATTCGGCCAAAGCCACAAAAGCTCTTCTCGAATCCGACATCAGCCAGTTGACCAAAGCTTCAGGCCAACTTTTGGATGAAAAAGGACGGCTGCAAGAAGATTTAAAGAAAATCCAAAGTGATCTGGTGGCACTGCGAGAGGAAACTTCAAGACAGCATGATCTGAATGCCAAATTGGTCGAACTTGAAAAAGAGCTTCAGGCGCTTGAACTGAAGCGAGCGCAAATTCAAGAAAGAAATCGGCGAAGTGAAGAAGAATTGGACCTGCTCAAGCGCAGCACACTTTCCGAACTGGATCGAATTCGTCGCGCTGAAGAAGTTAAAATCTTGCAGATGGCCAGTCTCAAAGCCAAAGATTTCTCAACTCGGATTGAAAGCTTGGTGATTCACGGTCTCAATGAAAAATTAGATGTGAAGCTGACTCCGGCCCAAGCCAATGAGCTCTGCCATCAAATTTTCGAAGAGCTGAACACTTTGTTTGCCTCTGAAGCTTTCAAGCATGACGAGAAAGTCTCAATGGCAAAACAGGGTGAAGTTCCAACCCCATCCTTTTTCAAAAACAAAGCCTTTCGCTGGGGTGTCGCCGCGGCGGCTGTAGCTGGCGTGGTTTTCCTTGCCAAGAATTCAAAGCAGTTGGTGCAAATGCAAGATCAATTGACAGAAAAATTGATCGTTAAACAAAGAGACGATGCGACTTACAAACCGGCCATGACGCCAGAGTACCGGCAGACTTACACAGATAATATTTTGTACATGGAAAAGTACTTAGCCCTCAAGAACGACGAGAAAGTGCAAGAGCAGTGGGCTCTGAACTTAAGTGATTTCTTCTTTAAAGATTTGAGATTGAACGAAGAGGTCATGGTTCGATTTATCGGGCTTGAGTCGGCTTTGATCAAACGTCTTTCTGGTTTCCGAGATTCAGTCGATCTTCGCTATCTTGAAGAAGGCATCATGCGAATGCGAGAAGCCGAGCGAGAAGAAGTGGCAAAAATCCACCAGCTCCTGAATGGTCCTGTGAACTATGAAAAACTGCGAGTCAGAGAGAAAATCTTCTTAGCGCAAATGAGTGCCCTGCAGATGCGTCAGCCTTCGCAAGCTTTCGATACAAACCCTTCAGCGTCCGCGCCACCACCCGAGGTCAGAGAAATCTCATCGACGCCAGAGACGCCAGCTTCTTTTGCTGAGCCAGAAGCGTCAACAAGTCGAGAGGCCTCCAAGGCCCGACGCCGGCCGACCACTTCCAGCAAACAGATCCCCCGTAAGCTGCCAGCGAAGAAAACAAGATCTCGAAATTAAAAAAAGCTCATTTGATCTCCGGGTCTTGCAAAAGACTCGGCGGAAAGTTTGACTTCAGATTGATTCAGGCTCCATTTTTGTGTGTAAATGCGAAACATCTGCTGCAGATTCTGAGCAATGGGGCCGGCCCCCCGCATTCGCGAACCAAATTCAGAGTCATTTAATTTTCCTCCTCGCAGATCGCGAATCAAGGAAAGGACTTTTTCTTTCTTGTCAGGGCGGTGGACTTCTAGCCATTCGCTAAAAAGCGGGCTGACCGCTAAGGGGAGTCTTAAGGGAGTATAACCCGCAAATTGCGCTCCAGCGTCTCTGGCCGCTTTTAAAATGGACGGCAGTTCATGATCGGTCAGTCCTGGGATCACCGGTGCCACATTCACCCCGACAGGAATCCCGGCTTGCGCCAGCTTTTCAATGGTCTGCAGACGGGCCTGGGGCCTTGACGTCCTGGGCTCAAGATCACCGCAAAGATCGGCATCCAAAGTCGTGACTGAAATAAACACCAAAGCTCCTTGAAACTGAGCGAATTCTTTCAACAAATCCAAATCCCGTGTGACCAGCTGATTTTTGGTGATGATTCCCACAGGGTTTTTAAATTCAAGCAGAACTTGCAAGCAGCGACGAGTGAGCTCCAGTTTTCTTTCGATCGGTTGGTAGCAGTCGGTGACTCCGCTGAGAAAAATCGCTTCGGGTTCATAGCTTTTCTTCATCAAAGCTTCATGCAAGAGTTCGGGAGCACTTTCTTTGACCATAATGATGGATTCAAAATCAAGGCCTGGAGAAAACCCCAGATACTCATGGGTGGGACGGGCGTAGCAATAAGCACATCCATGCTCACAGCCCCGATAGGGGTTCACAGAAAGGCGAAAGCCGATATCGGGGCTTTGGTTTTCGGTCAGAATGCTTTGCGAAGAATCTTTCAGGAAACGAGTTCGAAGCAGTGGTTTTTCATCCTCACAAAAGGCTTCCCAATCTTGGAGTTCCAGCTCCACATGGCTTTTTTCAAAGCGGTTGTGCTGCTGACTGCTGGCCCCGCGTCCTGTGATGTTTTTTCTGAATTCTTTCACTCACCAAATCTAGCAAAAATCCCTGGCTCTGTCACTGTTTCGGCTCTGGTTCCACAATGGGTCAGCTCAGGCAATAATTATAACCGACAAATCACAGTCTTTACTTCTGCACGGAAAAAAATTAGATCTTGCCTCCGTTTCCCCGAGGAGTCCGGTATGCGATTTTTTCTTGCGCTTTTGCTTTTACCCCTTGTGGCCTGCCATTCTTCACGCTCGTCCTCTTTCAACGAGAGCCCAGCGGAACAAGCTCAGCTTTACTCCTTGGACGGCAGCGAAAGGCAAGTGCAATTTCAGGCGATTTTAAAATCTTCAGAAAAGAGTCTGGAAACACTCAGTCCGACCCGAGTGAGATATGAGATCAAAGATCTGATTCCGTTTCTTTATGGCCCTTTGACCACCAGACAATGGGGAGCTCCACAAAAAGGTGAGCAAATCGAAATTCTCACTCAACAAGCTTTCGTTCAAGACGGCGTGGTGATGGTCCCTTATATTTATCGCGGCACTTGGTTGATCGGAAAGAAGCTCCTGGCGGCGCCGTTTTTTCTGCCGGTTCCTTTTTCAACAGGACTTCTTGACACCCCTCAATGGAATCAATGCACAGACTCTCATGAAGGCCACAATGGTTGGGATATGTTCTGGTACTACTGGGATCCCACGCGCTGGGGCTGCGATCACCGAGAGGGTGTGAATTTCCAAACAGTTCAAATCCAAATGAATCCTCAAGAAACACCGCAGACATTTCTTTCTTTCCCAGAGTACCGAAAGATGATTCGCATGGAAGGCCAGCAGCCCGTGGTTTCGATGAGCTTTGCCTTTGGTTATGTCGAGGACCCGGAGGTGCCGCGTCCTTTCACCGACAGAGATGCGGGAATGATTGAATTTCAAAGATTTCACCAGTTGCTTCGCAGTGTTCTTTTGCCCATGGGCTTTCAAGAAAATCCTGTTTTGCAAAAGGCCTTTGATGATTTGGGTGAGGAGCGGATTGGAACTCGCTTTGTGGGCTGGAAAAACGGAGTGCTGTACCGAATTCATGTCCTAGCTGCTGCCGGAGTGGATCAAATGGATCTCTTTGCTCATAGCTACGCCAAAGAGCATGAAAGTTTTTTTGCCTGGTTTGGCCATTCGCGTGTGGGCTCTGGGTTTGATGCTCAACGCTTTCATCAAATTGTTTCCAACAATCCCGAAATCTTCTCTCTGACGTCGGATTATCAGTTGGTTTACTGGGCTGGCTGCAACAGCTACTCCTATTACACAGCTCCTTTTTTTGAGATGAAGGCCAGTTTGCAACCGGATGTCGATCCTCGCGGCAGCAAGAGCCTGGATATTATTTCCAACGGACTTCCATCCTTATTTGCTTTCAATACGGACAATGCTGAAATTTTATTTCGTGCCCTGTTCAATCCTGAATCTCCGACCAGCTATCAGGCTCTGGTCAACCAGCTGGAAGCCAAAGCCCATTCTTGGGGCTATGAGGTCTTGGTCAATGTTCTTGGCGACGAGGACAACGAATAATCCTGAAATGTCAGTGCATGGAGCTTAGGTAATTTCGAATGGTGACCCGAAAAAGCGAGCCTTCATGAGGAACGCTTTTGACCAGGGTCACGTCCCCGCCAAGGGCTTGGGCGATTTTTTTTGAAAGTGCCAAGCCCAGTCCTGCACCCCCGTATTTCCGAGTCAGACTGTAATCGACCTGACTGAAGGGTTTAAACAGGCCCTCCTGCTGATCAGCCGAAATTCCAATTCCGCTGTCTTGCACGTCAAAAGCCAGAATGTCTGAGTTCTTTCCGGAAGGCCCCAAGCTCAATCGCAAACTCACAGAGCCCTGTTGAGTGAATTTGATGGCGTTGTGGGTGAGGTTGATGAGAATCTGTTTTAATTTGAGGGGATCGGTGCAGATTTCTTCTGGAACTTGAGGATCCATTTCAAACTGCAAATTGATTTTTCTTGTGTCGGCTTGCACTTGCAGGGACATGAGAACTTCGGAAACCAAAGTTCGCACCAGAAAGCGAGCTTTCTGTGTTTCCAAATGGCCGGATTCGACCCGGGAAAGATCCAAAATTTCGTCAATCAAATGAGTCAGAAGCTCGCCATTGCGGTGAATGGCTTCGCGACATTTCCGACGCTCAAATTCAGGAACAGAAGGATCACCTAAAATTTCAGCAAATCCCAAAACAGCTCCGAGGGGAGTTCGAATTTCGTGGCTCATGTTGGCCAAAAAGGCTGTCTTCAGTTCATTGGCCGAATTGGCTCTTTCAAGCACGATCTTGAGGCGTTTTTCGCTTTGCTTGAGCGCGACTTCGACTTCGCGATTTTTGGTGATATCTCTGGCGATCAAGATGATTTTTTCTGGTCGGCCTCTGATATCTAAAAGTGGCATGGCAATCACATCCCACCATTTGGGGGTTCCAGACAATGTCGGGCTGAAGCCGACGAAATGTCCGGAAGCTCCTTTTTTTGCGCTTTCAATCAATGCTTCGGCATTGGCGTGTTCTTGCGGGTCCTCCCAAAGATCCGTCCAATGATATCCAACCACATCCCGCATGTCCTGAACTTCCAGCAGTGTTTGTGCTGTGCTGCTGATGGATTCAATTTTGCCATCGAAAGTGATGATCTTTATGCAGTGAAGCCTGCTTTCCATCAACTGTGAGCGAAGGGAATCATTGAGGCGAAAATAGGTTTCAGTTTCATTGTGCAGCTTTTTTTCGCGAGACTCGGAAAGATAATGGGCGATCAAATGCGCTTGTTCAAAAATATTTTTCTTCAGCAAACAATCGGTGGCGCCAGCTTTTAAAATACTCAAAGCAGCTTCTTCAGACATTTGTGAGGAGATGGCGACGAAAGGAATGGGAAGCCCCAATTCTTTGACTTTTTGAAGTGCCTGAGAGGCCGGCATATCCGGAGTTTCATCATCACTGACAATCAGATCCCATTGACTGTCAGGGTCTTCGAGGGCTGCTAGAAATTCTTGTGAACTTTGCACTCGCCGAAAGGTGGGATTGAGTCCTTCTTGTCGAAGCGCATTTTGGAGAGCATCAAAATCCTTTTGCGAGTCTTCGACAACCAAGAGGCGTTGATCTGGGTTGAAGGAGCTGTTCATTGACATCCTTTCCGCAAGGGAGTCTCTGGAATCTTAAGATCTTCAAAAATCCAGGGTGCAAGTCCAATTCCATCAATTGGAATGCATTAAACTGCGGAAATGAGGCAAAAAAGGATGAGTCTTTAAAAAGTTGGGTGAGCCGGGGCGTGGATCGGGTGAGAGGCGTGATTGATCTTATTCCCTTTTCTTTGGGCACGACCCCAGACGGAAACCAAAAGAAAGAGGAAGGCGATTGCCAGTAGAATTTTGCTTTTTGTTTTCATAAAACAGACCTCCGGCCCTTCGCATACTCCCGATTGCCGGATCTGTCGATAGCAATTTAAGGATTGAGGCTTGTCGAAATAACCTTCACCCGTCCAAACTGATCAGTGCAGGTTTGCATCATATATCCGTCGTTGACGCAAGACCAGATGGAGCGCTCTCCCAAAGTGGCAGAGCACATCCAAAAACAGCATTCCTGAGTCGAACTGGTTCCGTCACATTCTGGTGGCTTTCTTGAATCGGTCATCGGGTAGTAACAGCCGATGCGGTTGTTGTAATTGTATTGTTTGGCGCCGGTTGAGCAGTTGCCGGCTTTTTCTGCCGAGGCAGCGAGTGTTCCACTGGGGCAGGGCGTTTGATCGGCTCGCCATCCCATTTTTCCACCGATATCGCAGACATAACCTTTGGAGCGGATTTGTGGGACAGTTGCAGCGACTTTGCAGCTTTGATCGGCTTGCAAGACTCCGCCTTGGGATTTGCAAGACAGACAAGAATTGGTTTCATAAAAAGGAGCTGCCAGCAAAGCTTGAGTGGATTTGTTGCGAAGCTGTCCGTTGGTATCGCAGTATCCGACGAGTGAAGTGCATTGAATTGGATCTTTTGAATATGAGAATTCTTGGCCGGCCGAAAGAGTGCGACCATCAAAATAACAAGAGGCAGCTGATTCTGAACAACTGGCATAAATCGAAGCTGTCAGGAGTTGATTGTTTGAATCCGCCAATGTGCCATCAGCCTGACAATGTCCTGTTCGGGGTTCGCAGGAAGCTGTGGAAGTTCCCAGTGAATTCAAATAATAAGTGAAAGTCTCATTGGTTTTCAACGTTCGGCCTTCAAACAGACAGGCGCCAGCTGTGCAGCTCGAATAAAGGTAAGTGCCCGAGAGCTTGCCATCGGTGCAAGTGCGCTTTTGTGAGGAGCACTGGCCGTTGACCGGCTTGTCATAGGCAGCAATGAAATCACCGCTCTGAATGGTGATGCCGTTAAACAGGCAGGCTTTCAATCCGGTTTTGCAACTGGCGAAAGTGAAGGAACCACTCAGCACATTGTTTTTGCAAGTCCGAGTTTCCGACACACAGCCATTGGTGAATTCAGGAGTCGAGTTGAGATAGGCCGTCACGCTCTGGCCTTCTCCTAAAACTTTGCCATTAAAAAAACAGCTCAGAGGTTCTTCTTGAAAAGCAGTGGCCGTGCTGCTGGCTTCAGTGCCCACATCAACCACCATTGGCTCTTTTGCACAATTTTGAAAGAAAAGACCAAGGCTCACAAAGACCGCGACCCAAAGATAAATCACTGCATTTTTCAAGCTGTCCCCCTGGCTCTTTTCTTATCGGTTCAGAGCGAGAAAATTCAAGTAGAGGTCTCATTGTGAAACAGGACCAGCTGCTTGAAATCACTGACAAACTCTCAGTCATTTTTTTCCAGTTCAACAGCTCAGAGGGTCTTAACTCTTTCTCAATGAACCCTGGCTTGGTCCCAAAATTGAAATAGTTTGGGTTGGGGGAACAACATGCAAAACTCAAAATTTCATATCCACGCCAAGAAAATTTCAGTCGCTCTGGGACTTTTGGCCCTGCTGACTTTTCAAAACTGCGCCAAGGTCGGCGTCGAAGATCTCAGCACAAGCAATGCTTCTACCGGACTGCCAGTTGACGATTCAGGGATCCCACAAGATCCAGGTGATGGAGAGCCTGTTTTGCATCAACAAAAAACAATTTTGAAATCTGATCAGTCACCTTTGGATATCGTTCTCATCATTGATAATTCAGGATCCATGAAGCCTGACAGCGTGAGCTTAGCTAATAAATTAGGCGGCTTCATCGATACATTGGAAGACCTGAGCATGGACTGGCAGATGTGTTTGATCACTTCAGATCTGGCGGCCACAAATGGAAAATCTCATCCTTGGGTGGGTCAATCCGGAGCCCGCGCCCACATTCTGGCCCGAGGCGCCTCGGATGTTGGCAGCATCATTGTGAATACCGTCAACAATCTGGCCTTCAATACCACCAATTCAGGAGATGAAAGAGCCATCGCTTCTTTACGCAAGCACCTGGATCTGCGATCAACCAACAACTGTTACCGTACGGGATCTGTCGTCACTTCAATTGTGATTTCTGATGAAGATGAGCGCAGCATCGGTGGCAATCGAGACCTTTACACTGCCTACTATACAAGTGCGAAACTTGATGAGCAGTCCAAAGACAAACCAATGGAAGCCATCGACTTTGCCACCAATATGAATGCAGCTTTTAAATCGGCTCTTCCAAGCAACAAGCTGGTCTCTAATTCGATTGTTGTCCAATCAGGCGATATGGCCTGCTTTGATACTCAACGCTTTCAGAAAGATTCTATAGCGTTTTGGGGAAAGCAGTATGAAGCCTTGTCGTCATTGACTGGTGGAGCCGTTGGCAGCATTTGCGCTGCTGATTACGGACCTGTTCTTTCCAAATTTGCTTCAGTCATCAACAAGTCCTATAAGGCCGTGCAGCTCGAGTGCAATCCGATCAGTGCAATCACTGTTCAAGCTGCTGATGGATCACAGATGTCCTACACTCGCAGCGGAATGACTTTGAATTTCGAGACTTCGCTGTCTCAGGATTTAGAAATCAGCATTTCTTACATGTGCGCCGGCCAATAGTGGCTTGAGGCGCCTCCATCCACGATCTTGACCCTTGGTATGCCATGCCAGGGGTTTTGTGTTTCCGACTGTCGGTCCTCATTCGAGTTGGAAATGAATGCATTTGACATGCACTGCGGAATCTCATTTGCACTTCATGTTTCATCATGGGACACCACAAACTTTTTTATCAAAACGGAAAAATGATTCGTGACCGACTCAATGAAGCCAGAGAGAGAGCTCAGAAAATTCTGCAATTGGAAAAAGATTTGATTGAGATGCTCATTGAAATTGATCAGAAAAAATTCTATGTCCGCTATGGGTTTAAGTCTTTGAATGGTTTTTGCCGATTTGGATTGAAGTTTTCAAAGACCCAAGCCCAACGAATCACAACACAAGTTCGCCGCTCTATACCAACGGACAACATCGTGGATGAGAGCCCTCCCCAAGTCTAGAATCGAAAAAATCGACTGAAATTTCGACATGTCGTTTTTCTCACTTCTCAAACCCAATTGAAGGACCCCACGGCGAGTCCCGATTTTGCTTTTTCTATAAGAAGCATCAGATGAAAGCTCATCTGCAATTCAGCCTATTCAAATGGGTTGAAACTGAAGAACTTTTGAACTGGCGCTTGGGGCGATGTGTGTTTGCTCAAGGGGAATCTCAAAATGAATCAGTGGAAACGCATCATTAAAAACAGCATCATGATTTCTTTAGCGAGCCTTCCGCTTTTTGCTTACAACAATTGCGGTTCTCCGGGCTTTGAGACTGTCTCAGTTTCTGAAGACTTGGCTTCAACCGCAGGAGACCCCAGTCTTCCCAATCAGCCATCGACTCCGACAACCACGCTGCCTCCAGTGACTCAGCCGCCGAATCCGCCGACGGGGAACAAAGTTGAAATTTTCGTGGCCTCTGGTCATCAAGGTCGCACCATCATGTCTTGCGATGAAGGCCAGACTTGGATCAATGATCGATCTGACAATCCCAATGCGATTTGTTGGGGACCTGACAACACGGATCCCAATTATGCCGAGTGCGATCATTCACCAAGTGCAGGAACTGGGATCGAGTACGCCAATGGCTATTTCTACACCACTTTTGGTTGGGGCTACGGAGGAACTGTGCGCAGATCCTCGGATGGAGCCAATTGGCAAGTGCTCAAAAGCGGTGGCTGGGGCGGTGGCCTGGCGATTGTGCAAAACTCTCTGATGCTTCTTTGGGATAAGTGGCCGATCACTCATGATTGGGGATCGACTTGGACAAACACTTGGAACACCACTCAGCTCTCGGGTTTCAATGCCAGACGATTGACGAAGGCTGGCAACAAATTGATTGCCATGGGTGGAACAACGGGGATTGCCATCAGTTCCGATCTTGGCGTGAATTGGTCAAGACCTGCTTCTTTCCAGCCTGCTTGGGGTGATGGAGTTGAGAAGGGCAGAGGTGGAGCTGTTGAGGGCAATGGTGTGATTGTGATTCTCTCGACCAAGACAGCTTCTCCGAATATTCTCTATGCTTCTCGATCGACGGATCAAGGGCAGACATGGACCGCGGTGGAAGTCGCCACTGGATCTGGTTTCAGTTGGAGCAGTTTGATTTTTGCCAACGGCAAATTCATGTCTTGGGGTGGTGGAAAAATGTGGACCAGTACCGATGGCGCCTCTTGGACGGGCACAGCGATGAACATCGGCAACGTCCCAGGCCCTATCGCACGAAATTCCAAAGGCGTTTTCACACTCATTAAAGCCGTTTGGGCCAACTACTACAATTTGCAATACGCCTATCGCAGCACCGATGGAGTGAACTGGACAAAGCTGAGCGCAACTGCTTTTCCTGGCGGTCATCCTCTGAACTTTATCCTCTCAGGTGAAGTGGATGCGAGCGCTTGTCCCTAAAGCCCTGAATTTTCAGTGACATTCTTGGGCTCTTCATCAAACTTTCGACAGTCGCTTCAGGTCGAAGGCTTCTCAATTTCACTTCTGAATTCAACTGGATGGCATCTGCTTCGCAGTGCTCATGAGTTGAAACAGGAGTCGAATTTATGAAATCCAGAATTTTCACACCCATCCTGATGGTCCTTGTCGCCTCAGGGTCTCTCACGGCCTTTGCCCAATCGGCAGATTTCCGATTGGCCCCGACGATGTTGGATTCCCAAGGGCGAGACTCCGCGGTTCCTCATTTAACATTCCTGTGCGCTTCAAATGCCAATCAGCTTTTCGACAGTGAGCTGGCTGAAAAAAAGATTTTAAAAGAAAATCAGCTGATGAAATCACAATTGCTGAGAAAAGAATTTGATTCGCTTTACACAAAGATCGACCGAGCCGAAACCGAAAACGTGAAACTTCATGCCGGACCCTTGGCGATTCCCTATCACGCTCTGAAAAGCATGGGTGACAAAGATCGTGAAAAGACCTCTGATTTGTTATTGAAAATTCAAGAACGAATCCATCCCTCCCACAAGCACCTGATTCGCAATGATTTGAATGGGATTCTGATGGATTGTTTTGAGTCTGAGGCCGTCTGGACTGCTTTGGAGCAGGAAAGACAGCTGATTTTGGAGAAAAAACTAGCTCCGCGATTGCGCAACCAGGCAGATTCGTTGAATACTTGGAGCAGCCGGGAAATGGCTCGGGAGCTTTTCGCGATTTCAACTTGGCAGCAAGATGTTCGCGAGCTTCAAGTTCAGGAACTGAGAATGGAAGTGATCCGCAGGTCCAATGCAACTTCTTCGTCGACTTCGCAACAAACTAAGGTTCAAGCGGCTCAATAGCTCTATTGCAAAGAGCATTTCATCATGCGACGGACGTTGACCGCTTCGTCGATGGCTAAATCCCAGAAATTTTGGATTCGCAATTGGCCTAAGCCTTTGCCGTTGGTGGAGGCTTCGACCGAGCCTTCGTAGAGGGCTTCGATTTGCACTGGGTGGCCTTCGAAATCGCTTTGGGCTGAGTGGAATTGCATGCCGTTGATGCTGCCATCAAAGCGTTGGGTGCCTGTGGCTTCGGTGTAGAGCACTCGGGCTTCGCCTTTATTTACGAAAAGTTTCAAAGTTTTCTTTGTCAGATTCAGTTCATATTCGAAATCGTAGCGATTCACTTCGCTGGGGTCAGAGACCACATAGGTGTCAGATGAAACGCAGTGGATGATCTTGCTTTTTGCCAGGGCCGGAAATGAGAAACTCAAGGCAGTTAAAATCAGGGTCAGGCTGGAGGCAGTGGTGATTTTCATTGATCATCCTTTCAAAGATGAGCTGGGCTCGTCTGAAGGTATATTCAATCTTGGATCAAATGAAAAGCCGGGTCTGAAAAAAAGACAGTTTGAAAGGCAAATCTTAAAACCCCAGGACAGATTCCAGCCATTTGTGATGCTGGGCGAGATTCACTTCAAAATACTCATAGCGAGAATCCTCGCAAGGGGCCACTTTTTTAGCCAGGGCATGGCGGCTGGAAAGAAGGCCCACAATTCGTGTCCCTTCTGTGCTTTCAAGCAAGAGAGGGCCGCCGCTGTCACCTAGGCAAAGCGCCTGGTTGGGGTTTGCAGAAGTGGCTCGCAGGGGTGAGTCTGTGAAAGACGCCACTTTGAGAGGGACGGACCTGCGAAAGTCTGATTCATCGCCGTCATCGTTGGTGGCGCCAAGGCCTAAGCTCAACAAAGTGCCTTCGCTGGGAAGGCTTGCTATGAAAAAATCTTGGCTTTGAGTGATTCCCTGAAGGTTTTGGTAGCTTTGAAGCCCTTGGATTTTTTCCAGGGCGCCTTCTGCAAGTTCGATCAAAACCACATCGAATTGGGCCATGGCAAAGGGCATTCCGCCATCTTCCACAGTTTTCAGGTCAAAGCCTGGGTGAAAATGCAGCTTCCGAAAGCGCAGGGAGGCTTTCGCCCCGTTGCTGCCATTCCAAGAGGTGAGTTTCTTTTCCGAAGTGTCAAATCCAGTAAAACAGTGAGCGGCAGTAGCAACAAAACGATCGGTCAAAGCAAAAGCCGAGCAGGAAATCCCAGCTTGGATTTTAAAAATGAAATTGTATTTGGATTCCGATCGGAGGTCGCCATTCCAATTCGCCCGCGCCATTCCATTCGCAAAAACCAAAACAAATGAGAGCAAATATCCAAGCTGCTTTGCCATTGAGATCCTCCACAGAGAGATTCTTTTTACCAGAAATAGCGAGGTCCCGAAAGGTGTTATGATTTTAACAGGCCGTCAGAAACCCAACAACTGTTGCCCATTTTGCGCTCTTTGAAGAGCCGCATTTCCCGGTCGGTGATAAAATCGATTTGAACGGGTACAAGCTTTGAAATGAACTTCTTCGTCATTCGAAGGAGTTTGATATGAAAAAAATTGTGATGTTCGTAGGCGCCCTCTGTTCTTTGGTTTCCTTTTCCGCCAATGCAAAAGACGTGAGTCTGAGCGAAGCTCGGGCCATCTTTCAGGAATGGGCAAAGGGCAATCAAAAAGACTTTGGCCCCAACTGCAAATACGTCAACTGGATTGCTCAAGAATCAGTGAAGCAAAATCCTCGACTAAAGAATTTGTCAGCTCAGGAAAAGCAGGCTTGTGTGGCGCTGGTGAAATCCACCACAGGAGCTTACTGCCGATACCAATTGAAAGTCGTTGAAAGCGCTTTGACCTCCCTCAGTCAGGAAAATGTCAAAGATGTGTCTTCTCGTTTGGAATCCGCTTCGCCAGAATTTATCGGTCGGGGACTGTTGATGAGTTTACGACGTGATTTCCAACGAAGCGAAATCTTCTCCACCAGTGCCATTCAAGAAGCTGTGAAATCATCCAGCTGTGAAGCTCTGAAAGGAAATGTTGAAAAACTGCAAGCCCGAATGGAAGAAGAGAATTCTCAAATTCGTAAGGCCATGGAAGAAGACAGTTTGATTGCAGTTGAAACTCTTGAATCTAAAGTTTCAAGTTCATCTTCAACAGCGACTTCATCTTCAAGCACGGCTTCTGATGGCGCCCAGTAATGATCCGATCTGGCCTGCTTCTTAGTCTTTTGTTTTTCACTGTCAGCCTGGCTGAAGCTCAGCCGGGCCTGTTGTGCAGGCAAATTCACCAAAAGTCTGCAACCCCAAGCGACTTCATTTTAGATCCCCAAAAATTAGAGAAAGAGGGCTTTCGAATCACCAAAGAAGGCTCTCTTTTCGACACTCGACAAAATATCATTTTAGGCTACGTCAGCAAACGAGACTTCCCTTACCTTTACGAATGGGCCGATTTGGAATTTCAAAAGCTCTGGGTGCAAAATGGTGGGCTTTCCAAAGAAGATATGGACCAATACATCCGGGATGAAGCCCAAGCTTATGGCCGTGGGTATTATGTCTCGACTCATCCCACGGACAGCATTGACTATGGGAATGCTGTCACAGTGTTTAAGCCGGCAGGGACGATGACTGTTCTGGGATTTACTTCGATTCTCAATTCTTTGGGAACTGTCTTTTTCCAGCGTCTCCAGCGAGTAGGAGTCGATGCGATTCAAGGGACTAACACCTGGTTTTCAATTATTAATGACAAGCATTTAAAAGTGGCGCAAGGGGAGATTCAAGATCCACAACTGGCCGCCGTGCAGTCGCCCAAAGCCATCGGTCGCTTTCTTATTTCAGGATTGATAACCCAGCTCCCCAAGGACCATCCCCTTCGCCAGATGACTGCTCAACTGACAGAAGAGGGAGTTCAAAAAGCACTCAATCACGATGACCCCAGTGAAATTCAAAAGCTGACCCAATTTGAAGATTGGATTCAAAGACCAGAAATTCAAAAATATTTCAATCCAACGCTTGGATTTTCCCTGCATTCGATTTTTTCCTATTTTGACATTGTCACGACCTTGCAGGTTTTGAAAAAAGGCCCAGCCGAAGTCAAGGACTTGAAAGCCATTTCAGATTCGACTCGAAAACTGGTGAGCAACCGAAAGAAAATCAATTTGAACAAGGTCAAAGACTTTCGAGATTTTGCCCAATTGGCTGACATCTACACAGGGCAAAAAACGAGTCTTCGCGGTCGCGCTTTGAAGGTGTCAACCCAAGGGATTGCAGATCTGCCAGGTCATTTTTATGAACTTTTTCTTCAGCTCCAACGAAACCAACTCGTGAGTATGAATCGCAATGGCTCGCCCGGGCGGGTTCAAATTGAATTATTGAATTTGCAAAAGATCTATCAATTTTATATTGGTTTTCTTTCGCCGGGTTTGCGTCAAAGGTTGGAGCAATTGGCTCAGCAGCAAGACCTCTCCCATTCAGATCTTTACCGCTTGAAAGAAGCGCAAGTGCTTTTGCAAGAGTCCTTGGCAGAGATTACAAACCTTCTTTTTACTGGAACTCCAGAGCAGCTCCGAAGTTTCCTGACCCGAGCATTCTCGTTGAACATCAATGTTGAAGATATCAATCCCTACCTTTTGTACAGAGCCTTTATGTCCATTCAGCCCTTCGCAAATGACAATGGTCCCATGGGGCAACTGTATTTTGAGTGGTTGCAGCGAAAATCCAAAAATTCAAACTCAGTGATTGAATTGGCTGATTTCAATATATTTCTTTTCATGAATTCAGCAGAACTAGAAAAATTGCATATGGCCACCCGGATCTTCAACGCCTGGATCTCAAGAGCAAAAAATCAAGCCGAACTTTTAGATCGCTTGGAAAAGGCCAAAGCCCAATTGTCACAACAGTTCCCCAGTCTGAGGGATTACTGGAAAGTACAGGGTGATTAGGTGACTCGATCTTGGCTGCTTCTCAGTCTTGTGTCGTTGGCTGTCAGCCTGTCTGAAGCTCAGTCGGCTTCGCTCTGCCGTCAGGTTCATCAGAAAGCCACAGCGAAAAGCAGCGGCGCACTTTTGGATGCAAAAAAATTGGCGCAAGAGGGATTTCTTATCACCGATGGGGGAGATCTCTATGATACTCGGCTGAACCGAAAAATGGGCTCTATCCGCAGACTGAATGTTCCCAATCTCTATGAATGGGCACAGCCGCCCCTCCAAAAAATTTGGGTTCAAAACGGAGGTCTTTCGAAAACGGATTTAGATGCTTATATCGACGGCAAGGGGCAAAATTTTGGGCGCGGATATTATGTCTCGACCCATCCGACAGACAGTATGAGCTATGGCGATGCCGTGACCATATTTAAACCTTCGGGTCCTATGACTGCTCTGGTCTACACTCAAGATCTCTATAAGGCCGACGCCATTTTTTACCGACGTCTTCAACGAGCCGGCCTAGATGCCATTCTCATTGGTGAAACTTGGCTTGCGGTGATCAACTCTCGACATTTGAAAGTCGAGAGGGGTGAGATCCAGGATCCTCAACTGAATGATTTAAATTCTCTGGGATTTATCGTGCGTTTGCAGAAATCAGGATTTGCAGAGCACCTCTCTGCAGGCAATCCAAATCGCCTGCTCGCCGAGCAAATGACAGGAGAGGGGCTCAAGCAGGCCTTAGCCAGTGAGGATCCCACGTTCCTACAAAAAATTTCAGAAGTCGATAGCTGGATCGATAAGCCCCAGGTTCAAAAAATTTTCAGTCCAACCGAAGAGTTCTCTTTGCGTTCCATTTTTCCCTACTTTGATATCGCCACGACTTTGCAAGTTTTGAAAAAGGGAACCCCTGAGCTCAAGAATCTGAAATCCGTTTCAGACTTCACTCAGTTGATGATGAAGAATCGCGCCAAAATTGATTTGCACAAAGTGAGAAATTTTAAAGAATTTGCCAAATTGGCTGTGGATTACACCGGACAAAAAAGTGAAATTCGTGATTATGCTGTGATGATGTCTTCTGTTACCGCCAAAGGAGATAATGGGATCGCGAATCCTCCCGACAAGTTTTATAAAAACATCAGAAGAAACATTCTTTTATCGATCACCCCTAGCTCGCCGGGTCGAATCCATGTCGAGTATCTCAGTCTGCCGAAAATTCAAAAGAACTTTTCGCAGTTTCTTTCAACGTCTCTGCAAAAAAGACTTTCAAAGTTGGCAGAAGATTATGATCTCGAGCACCCAGGGCTTTACCGTTTAAAAGAAGCTCAAATTCTTTTGCAAGAATCCTTAACCGAATTGACCGACATTCTCTTCACAGGCACTCCAGAACAACAGGCGACCTTTCTTGGAAGAGCTCTGGCCATCCCGGCTTCTCCTCAGTTCTTCACTCCCTACCATTACTACCAAGCCTTTATGGCCATTCATCCACTGACAGACGCCAACGGCCGCATGGGACGCCTGTTCTTTGAATGGCTCCATCGCAATTCGAAAGGTCCACTTTCAGTTTTAGAGCTCGCTGACTTCGATATGGATGTGTTCATGCCAGCGGAGAATTTGAAGCAACTTCACATCACCACCCGAGTTCTGAATACTTGGATCGCAAGATCCCAAGACCAAAAAGAGCTTCAGGCTCGCTTGGAGCAATCAAAAGCGTACCTCGCAAATCGGTTCATAGAGATGGGTCAATACTGGAAAGCTGAAGGCTACAAATGATAAGTGTTGGTGCGCCCGCGCGGACTTGAACCGCGACGTCTCTCGACATATGCCCCTCAAACATACGTGTCTACCAATTCCACCACGAGCGCATCGGAAAAGAATCACGAGGGAATATTGGTTAAATCATCAATCAAGAGTTCTTGTCAAATCTTCGGCCCAAAGACGCTTAAAACTTGCGCATTTGTCAGGGGTCAAAGGCCTTGGTCTAGAAAATCAAAAAGGCCGCCAAAAAAGAATTTATACTGTCCGTAAACAACGTAAAAACATGTTTTATTTCAATTAGTTGCCGTGGCGGATTGAAAAATAAGATTCGATGCTTCATACCTAACCTATCTCAAGCATTCAGTTGTCTTAAGAACAAGAGCACGGATGCTCACGGAGGGGGCACGGGGGAGTCTAGGACGGGTTATCCCTCATGTCTCAATGGATGTTCAAAGCCTATCGAAAGGAGTCGAAATGGCGGCAGAATTAACAGCAGTTTTTTGGTTTGTCGGAGCTTACTCAGTGGTTGTTTTGACATCGGTCTACACTCTCGTGACAGATCGACGAAAGAGGCGATTCATTCAGTAAGTTTCGTGGTTCCTCCTTATAAAATAAAGTGGTTGTTTTTTAAAGGCTGGGATGAGGGTTTGGTGGTTCCCCTCGCTTGGCCTTCGCGGAGCGAAAGCTCCGCTTTTTTTTTGTCCACAAGCATGCTAACCCCAATCTCGTGAAACTTTCAGACCTGCAATTCGATTACCCAGAAAACTTGGTGGCAACAAAACCCACAAGGCCTTCGCGTGTCTTATGGGTGGAAAAAGGCGAGCCCCAAGAAATCTCAGTTGCTGAGCTTCTGGAAAAAATCCCAGCTGGTGATGTGCTGGTCCTGAACAACACAAAAGTTTTGAAAAGACGGGTGTTTGCCGGCGATCTTGAAATTCTTTTCTTAGGTCGACTGTCGGGCCATGAAGAGCGCTGGGAAGTTCTCTTTCCTTCGCGCAAATACGCCATCGGTGAAAAAATCGAACTGCCTCTGGGTGTGCAAATGACCCTTGTGCAAAAAGGCCGACCGCAAGTGGTTGAGGTGAGCGAGGCCTTAAATGAAGCTTACTTTGAAAAAGTCGCCGAGCTGCCACTGCCTCCCTACATCCAAAAAGCTCGCGGCGAGAGACATACTGTTGAAGCCGATGAATCCTGGTACCAAACCGCTTGGGCCAAAGAGCCCGGAAGCTTCGCAGCCCCCACCGCAAGCTTGCACTTTTCTTCCAAAGATCTTGAGCAGTTAGCAAAAAAAGGTGTGAAAATCGTTGAGCTCACCTTGCATGTGGGTCTAGGAACTTTTCTGCCAGTCACGGCTGAGGATCTCAATGATCACAGCATGCATTCGGAATGGGTCGAAATCCCTTTCGAAGTTTGGGCTGAGATTCAATCTGCCAAAAAAGCAGGACAAAAAATATGGGCCCTGGGTACGACGGCCTCTCGCGCTTTGGAAAGTGCCGGGAAGAATCTTTTCCCATCCAGAGAGAAAAGCCTTCAAGGCTGGACCTCGATTCTCATTCAACCCGGATTTGAATGGACAGTCGTGGATCGTCTTTTGACAAACTTCCATCAGCCCGAGAGCACTCTGCTGGCTTTGGTGGCTGGCTTTTCAGATTTAAACACAGTGAAATCAGCCTATCAGTATGCTATCTCTCGAAGCTTCAAACTTTTCAGTTACGGAGATCTCTCGGTATGGATCAAATGAGTTCCACCCCAACGCTTGGGACTTTTCAATTGCACTCCCAAAACGGCGAAGCCCGCCGGGGCACTCTGTGGACGGCTCGAGGTCCAGTGCAAACTCCAGTGTTCATGGCTGTCGGAACCAAAGCCACCGTCAAGGCCATGACCCCCGAAGAGCTCAAAGACTGTGGAACTCAAGTGGTTCTCGGCAACACCTACCACTTGCATTTACGTCCCGGTGAAAAGCTCATTCAGAAAATGGGCGGCCTTCACAAATTTATGAATTGGCAAGGGCCGATCCTCACCGACAGTGGGGGCTTTCAGGTTTTCTCTCTCAGTCAGTTGCGAACCATGAGCGAAAAAGGAGTCGAGTTCCGCTCGCATCTCGATGGCGCCAAATATTTCATTTCGCCCGAAAAGAGCATGGAAATTCAAATGGACTTGGGTTCTGACATCATCATGGCCTTTGATGAATGCCTCAAATACCCAGCCACCGACGAAGAAATCAAAAAAAGCATGGATCTCACTTACCGCTGGCTTCTGCGCTCCAAAGAAGCCATGACCCGATCCGAGAGCCTGCTTTTTGGAATCATTCAAGGTGGGCTTTCCTTGCAGCATCGAAAATACTCTTTGGAGCAAGTCACCAGCGTGGAACTTCCGGGTTATGCATTGGGCGGTTTCAGTGTCGGTGAGCCGATTGAGCTCATGCATGAATTGGTTCCGCAGATTGCGCCGCTCATGCCCAAAATGAAGCCCCGCTACTTGATGGGAGTAGGGACTCCCTTGGATTTGATTTTGGCAATTGATGGCGGAGTCGACATGTTTGATTGCGTCATGCCTACGCGAGTGGCACGAAACGGCACGCTTTACACCTGGAGTGGCAAGGTCAGCATCAAGCGCAATGAGTACAAAGAAGACAGTTCTCCCCTGGATCCGGAATGCGATTGCTACACTTGCCGAACTTACAGCCGAGCCTATTTGCGCCATCTTTTTTTGAGTGGTGAAATATTAGGCAGCAGGCTGAACACCATTCACAATTTGCATTTCTATATGGCGCTGATGAGCCGGGCTCGAGAAGCGATTTCTCAGAAAAAATGGGCCGAGTTCAAAGCCTTTTGCGTTTCCAGATTCACTCGCAGCAAGGAAATGTAAGATTCTGAAAGGCCTTGCGAGGCCCTGCAGCAAGTCCTTTAAAGAATTGATTCTTCTTCAGAAAAAGAGTCAAATTCTTCTCTTGAAGTGACCACAATTCGAGGGAGGATTCTTCATGCAAGCGGCACAGCCAACGATGCTTGAGATGTTCATGCCATTTATCATTGTTTTCGGAATCATGTACTTTCTCATGATCCGTCCGCAGGGCAAACGTCAAAAGCTCCAAGATCAATTTCTCAAAAATCTCAAACGCGGAGACCAAGTCCTGACGAGCTCAGGAATTTTGGCGACTGTGGATGGATTGACAGAGCAATTTGTCATTCTCGAAATCTCTGAGGGAGTGAAAGTCCGCATGCTGAAAAAGCAAGTGGCTGGTCCCGCTTCGGCCGCAACTCAAGATGTGAAAAAGGGATAGGGGATAGCAGAAATGGAAAATCTTCGCACGCGTAGCATTTTGGCATTGCTTGGAGTCTTGCTGGCTTTTGCTTGGGTGGCTCCGAATTTTATCGATTTCAAAGGCAAATGGATTTCCGATAAAAAACTCAATTACGGCTTGGACATCCAGGGTGGTTTGCATTTGGTGATGGGTGTGGACGTGGCTGGAGTCGTGAACGAATCCGTGACTCGTCTGTCAGCCAGTTTGAAAAGCGATTTGGAAAAAGAGGGCATCACAGTCACGCAAGTGCGCCCGACCAACGCGCAAAATGGCGAATTGGAAATTCAATTTCCTTCCGCTGATCTCAAGGATAAAATCAGCAAACACATTGATGATCGTTATCCTTCCATGTTGCAGATCATGGGATCGACGGATTCAGCCATCACAGTTCGCTACTATGATTCTTACCTTCGCGATTACAAATCCAAAGTCATTCAGCAAGCCATTGAAACAATTCGCAATCGAATTGACGAATTCGGCGTGGCTGAACCCAGCATTTCCCAGCAAGGCTCAGATCGCATTCTGGTTCAGCTTCCTGGAATGGCCGATGCTGAAAAAGCCAAAGCTCTGGTGAACACAGCGGCTCGCCTGGATTTCATGCCTGTCTTAGATCAGGAAAAATCTCCGCAAGAATTGCAGGACTTGATCGCCGATGCTGAGAAAACTGGAAACTACAATCTTCAGACTTTGAAATACTCAGATTATGTGGCTCGTTTGAATCAGGATCTGAAGGCAAAGCTTCCTCCCAATTCCCTGGTGCTCTTTGAAAAAGCCGAAAACGCGCAAACATTAGAAGCGGGACGCCAGGCTTTGATCGTGAAGACAGATTCCAATTTGACCGGAGCCGATCTGGATGATGCCAGTGTCGGATTTGGTCAGTACGGTGAACCCATTGTTTCATTGACCTTTAATTCTGTTGGCGCAGGAAAATTCAAAGACCTAACAACGGCCTGGGTGAACAAGCGCATGGCGATTGTTTTGGATAAAGTGGTGAAATCAGCACCGAACATCAATGAGCCCATTGGTGGAGGCACAGCTCAAATCACTTTGGGTCGCAGCCAAGATCGCGAACAGATGATGGAAGAAGCCAAAATGATTTCCACTTCACTTCGCGCTGGAGCTTTGCCAGCTTCTTTGGATCAGCTGGAAGAGCGACGAGTGGGTCCAACTCTCGGCGGAGACTCCATCCGGAAAGCCATTTTGGCCAGCTGGATCGGAGCCATTGTCATTTTGATTTTCATGGCGGTTCGCTACCGAGGCATGGGACTGATTACCGATCTGGTCCTCGCATTGAATATTGTCTGTATTTTAGCTTTGCTGACGACTTTGGGCGCGACTTTGACTTTGCCGGGGATTGCCGGGATTGCGCTGACCGTGGGCTTTGCCGTGGATGCCAACGTGCTGATCAATGAACGAATGCGTGAGGAATTGAATAAAGGTTCCAGCTTTGTTTTGGCTATCAAAGAAGGTTACAGCCGAGCCATGTCAGCTATTTTGGATGCCAACGCCATGGTGGCAGCAACCGCTTTCATTCTTTTGTATTTCGGAACCGGACCAGTGAAGGGATTTGCTGTCACATTGCTCATCGGGATTGTGACCACTCTTTTTGCCAATGTCTTTGTTTCGAAAGTCATTGTTGATGTCCTGATTCATAAATTCGGTTTCAAAAAGTTGTCGGTGTAGGGGGTGTCCATGAAATCCAATCAAACTCATGATTACGGAAAATTCGATTTTGTCGGTAAAGTCGGGATCTTTGGTGGAATCTCATTGTTTCTCGTCGTGGCCTCTTTGGTCTATTTGGCGGTTCGCGGAATCACCTACGGGATCGACTTTGCTGGTGGAACCGAGATCCAAGTGAAATTCTCTCAGCCTGTGACCATCGACCAAGTTCGAGCTCTGGCTGAAAAGCAAAACCTCTTGAACGTGGGACTTCAGTCTTTCGGAGAGGGGAGTGAATACATCATTCGCTTTCAAACTCATGAAGGCGCGACTGATAAAGAGACCAACGAAAACCAAGTCAAAGCTGTTGCTCAATTGCGAGAAGCGATCAATACAGAATTCGCCGCCGCTCAGCCTGATTTTCGCCGAGTGGATTCGGTAGGACCGCAGGTGGGAGCTGAGCTCAAGAGAAACGGGCTTTTGGCCGTTTTTTACTGTCTTTTGATGATCCTCATCTATGTGGCCCTGCGCTTTGATTACTCTTTTGCGCCAGGAGCTGTGGTCTGTTTGGCCCATGATGCGATTATCACCATGGCGCTTTTTGTTTTCACCGGTCGTGAGGTGAATGTTCCCATTCTCGCTGCGATTTTGACCTTGATTGGTTATTCTTTGAATGACACCATCGTGGTCTTTGACCGAATTCGTGAAACAGAACATCTTTACCACGACAAGGGCATCCGTTTTGTCATTAATAAATCCATCAACGACATGTTTGGCCGCACTCTGATCACATCAGGGACGACATTTGTTTCGGCAACAGCACTGTATCTGTTTGCAGACGGAACCATTGGCGATATTGCCTTTGCCATGTGTGTGGGTATTTTCTTTGGAACTTACTCTTCTATTTACGTGGCAGCACCGATGATTTTGATGGTGGAAAAATTCAGATCTCTCAAGAAGGCGGCGGCCTAAGAGAAGAAAGAGGCGGGCTGTGGAACGGCTATGGCGCTCGCGCGAAGATTCGATCCTCAATCAGGGCGAGGTTTCCAGTGAAATCTCGCCAGCTGATTTTCCGCCTCTCATTCGACGCCTTTTGCACTCTCGTGGCTTAAAAGAAAAACTTCAGGTCAGCAAATGGCTCTCTCCCAAATTAGGGGATCTTCGGGATCCCGCCACTTTGCTCGACATGCAAATCGGCGTGACCCGGCTAGTCCAAGCCTTTCGTGTGCAAGAAAAAATCTGCATTTATGCGGACTTTGATTTGGATGGGACTTCTGGGCTTGCGCTCTTAAATGATGGCCTCAAGCAATTGGGTTTTCAGAATTTGGTTTTGGCTCAACCCAAAAGGCTTTCCGAAGGCTATGGCTTTCACTCTCACATTGTCGAAGATCTCAAAGCTCAAGGGGTTTCAGTCATTGTGACGATCGATGTGGGAATCACGGCTTTTCAGGCCTGTGAAAAAGCCAAAGAGCTTGGGGTGGATGTGATCCTCACAGATCATCATCAGCCCAGTGACAGGCTTCCCCTGGCTTTGGCTGTGATCAATCCCAATCGCAAAGATGACACTTCAAAACTGGGTTATCTGAGCGGGGCCGGAGTGGCTTTTTATTTTCTACGAGCTTTGAAACGGGGACTTTTAGAGGCAGGATTGATTTCTGAAAATGCTTTGGATCTAAAATCAGTCTTGGATTGTTTTTGCATTGCCACTCTCACCGACATGGTGCCTTTGGTTGAAGACAATCGAGTCTTAGTGAAACAGGGCCTGGTTCAGCTGGAACACACCAAACGGGCCGGGCTTCGCGCTCTTTTGGAAGAATTGGATCTCTCCGGCCGCTCGCTGAGCAGTCAGGATGTGGCGATTCGTTTTGCTCCCAAGCTCAATGCCCTGTCTCGAATGGAAATGGGGATTCTGCCGATTGATCTTTATTTGGTCGAAGATTTGCCGACAGCTCGAAACATGGTGCAAACAGTCCTTAAAAACAATTCGACTCGAGTCCAGTTGCAGGGCGCCGGTGAGAGTGAAGCATTGGAGCGACTCAAAACCTGGCCACATGAAAAATTTGTTTTTCTCACTTCTAAAAATTTTCATAAGGGTGTTGTTGGCCTGATTGCGACCAAAATTTCTTTGCAAAAAAATGTTCCAGCTTTCATTGGGGCGATCAATGAAGAAGGGGTGATCACTGGAAGTGCTCGCTTGCCTCAAGGTTTCGTCAATGGTCTTTTGGGAGCTCTTGAGTCGGGGCGAGAGCATTTGGTTCGCTTCGGTGGTCACGAAGCAGCTGCTGGATTTGAGTTGCATGAAAATCAGCAAGAAGCCTTTCTAGAAAAACTTGTACAGTATTTTGAATTGCAGGAACGGCAAGGGCAAAAATGCATTGATTTCGATCTAGAGGCGGATTTGGCCGAGATCACGGAAAATCTCATGCGGTGGTTTGAAGTGATGGGACCTTTTGGCCAGAGCTTTGAAAACCCAGTGCTCTGCTTTCGGCATGTGGTCCTTCAAGATGTCATTGTTCTCAAGGGCAATCATTTGAAATTCAAACTGCAAGACCGCGAGGGGCAAAAGAAAGTCGATGGAATTTATTTTTCACCTCCTCCGGCCCTGCTTGAGAATCTTCCCGCGAAGGGAAGTCTTGTGGATCTTTTGGGTGAGCTTCAGTGGAATTATTTTTCTGGTCGGCGAAGCGTTCAGATTCTATTGAAGGATTTGAAGCTTTCGAAGGGAGAGGGATGAAAAAGAAATCCAAAGTCAAAACGAAAAAAACGGCAAAAAAGCCAAATTTGAAAAAGCGGGCCTCACAGAGGGTTCTCTCGGCGGCGGCTCAGCTGCGAAGAACGACAAAAAAGCTGGTGGATGATGTTTTTTTAAAATTGGTGGGAAGCAAAGTTTTGGCTCGCTCTGAAGAAATTCAAAAAACCATGAAAAAAGAAAGAAAGTCCAAAAAGAAAAAATGAAAAAATCGGTTGTTCTTCTCAGTGGAGGCATGGATTCCAGTGTGAATCTCCTCGCTGCCCGCGAGGAAAGCCAAGTGGTTTTAGCACTGACCTTTGATTATGGCCAAAGAGCCGCCCCAAAAGAAATCGAAGTGACTTCGAAGCTCACTAAAAAACTGCAGATCCCGCATCGGGTTCTCCCACTTCCTTTTTTTTCTGATCTTGGCCACTCCTCATTGATTGATCGCCAGCAAACAGTTCCGGTGGGTTCGGCCGTTTCGATTGACGACCCAAAGACCTCGGAAAAGACGGCTCAATCTGTCTGGGTTCCCAACCGCAATGGAATTTTTCTCAATGTGGCTGCAGGCTTTGCTGAAGCTTTGGGGGCTGACTGGATCGTTCCTGGTTTCAATCAAGAAGAGGCCAGTACCTTTCCGGATAACTCCGAAGAGTATTTGCAGGCCGCCACCCAGTCGTTGAAATTTTCAACTGCCAATCAGGTGCAAGTGAAATGCTTCACTGTGAAAATGAATAAAACGGAAATTGTCGGGCTTGGGTTGAAACTTCAGATGGACTGGAGCTGGATGTGGCCCTGCTATTTCAATCAGTCCCGCTGGTGTGGTCAGTGTGAATCCTGCCAAAGATCCAAGCGAGCTTTGCGGGCCCAGGGTGTTGCTGTTGAAACCTATTTTGAAAGTGCAAAATGAAAACTCAGTGGCTCAATCAAACAGTCAAATATGATGGCACTCAATTAAGATCCCTCTATGCCTATCTTGGGCATCAATTGCTGGGGGATTCGGCTGTGGCTTGGCGGGGAGCTTGTGATGTGAGCTTTGAGCACATGGTGGATGGCGAAGATCTCTTAGATGGTTCTTTGATCCGCGGCTCTGATATGGTTCATTTCATTATTGAGATCTTTGACCAAAGTTTAATGAGCGGCGTTTTGCTGCAGAGGCTTTTTGCCGGGATTGTCCGGGATGTGCTTTGGCAGCTCAGTCCTTTGGCAAATCTGGAAATTCAGCGACAAGGGGACGATCTTTACTGGAATCAAAAAAAATTGAGCATCAGCATTGCCACTCAGTCCCCGGTTTCGACGATGGTGCATTTTGCAATCAACGTTTCGCCTGAAGGTGCGCCAGTCGCAGCGGCTGGCCTTTTGGATCTACAAGTGGATGTGAAAAAATTTGCTGAAGCCTGTTTACAGCAACTCCAACAGGAATATCAGTCAATGCAAGAAGCGACCTGGAAGGTTCGGCCCGTGCCATGAGTGCTCGCTTGAATTTTCTTTGCGTCAGCGCCGATGAGCTCACTTTAAAACGCTGCCAAGAGACGGCCCGCGAATTCGAATACTCTTATCAGCAGGTTCCTAAAATTGAAGCGCTTGTTGAAATGATGGACAAATTCGATTTGGTTCAATTTGTTCTTTACAATGCCAGCCAAGTGCAAAACAAAGATGAAATTTCAGGGGCGGTACAAGCCATCCGTCAGATTTTCAAAGATAGTTTCATCTGCGTGGTGGTCAATAAGAAAATTCCGCCAGAGCTTGCAAGCTTTGTGAAAAAATCGGGAGCTCATCTTTTGCTTCTGGAAAATGAATTTCATGAAACCAGCCGCTTAGAATTTATTGCTTCGCAAATCATCCGCGCCTCCTACGTGCCCGTGAAGCTCACTGAATTTCCAAAAGACTGTGTGCTGGATTTTACTCTTTTTCATCTCATGCCTTTGAATCAAAAATTAATTCCAGTCCTTCCCAAAGGCACGCCTCTGGCAGAAGGACGAATGAAAAAGCTTGAAGGCATCGGCGAAGTCTTTGTCAAAAGAGAAGAGGTGGATCGCTATCGCCATTATGTCGAGGGCCATCCCGACATGTCGGGCACAGGTCTCAAGAGCCGCTGTCGGGCCCAGTACCTTTCTTTCTGCAACTCTCACACGCAGCTGATTTTTCTGCTTTTGGATCAAAGCGAAAGCGGCTCTTACAAAGAAGGCAAATGGCTTTATGACCGCTGCGAAATTCTCGCTAAGGATTTGATCACCACGCTTTCGGCAGTGGGCGAGGCCTGGGACATCGTCAATAATTCTTCTATCGGTGAATTCGGCTCGGTCGAGCGAGCGCCAACCATTGCCGCCTATTCGGGGCTTTTAAGTCTGCTGACAACCTTGGGAGAGCCTGTCGAGGTCATGACTGCGGCTCTGTTGTCAGATGTGGGAATGCTCGAGCTGCACCCGCGGATCACCAAAAAATTGAGACAAACAGGAAATTTCGAAGAGCTTTCACCGGAAGATCTAGAGGCTTACAAAAAACATCCTGTTCTCAGTGTCAATCGCTGCCTAGAGCGAAAACTGCAGCTGCCAGACGGGGTGAAAGAGTTCATTCTTAACACTCATGAAAGAGCTGATGGCAAAGGCTTTCCGGCTGGCCGCACTTTGGATAAAATTCCTCAGGAGGCCATGCTCATCCAGTTCAGCGAACTCATCGATCGAGGCGCCATGATCCGCATGGGCCATCCTCGCACTTCTGTGCAACAAGTCCGCGACTCTCTGATGGAGTCTGAATTCAAAAGCGGCAAGATTTTTTCTCTCGCTTTTATGCAAAAGCTCAAGCCGGTGGTTTGAGTTATCTCAAAAGCTGATCATCCGGAGCTTTGAATGAACACGGCACAAGAGGTATATTCGCGCAGAGCAACACCACCGTGGTGTTGCGGTGTTTAAGTTGAAGATGGCTCGGCTGGCAGATCAATCGGCGCGAAAGACGAAGTAAATGGCACCGACTAAGCACAGGCTGGCCCAGAGGTAATCGAGCTTCAGGGGTTGCTTCATGAAAAAGTAGGAGAATCCGGCGAAGACCACCATGGTGATTGTTTCTTGCATGATTTTTAATTGTGGCAATGAGTAATTTTCGCTTCCCCAGCGGTTGGCTGGGACTTGCAGGGCGTACTCAAAAAGGGCGATTCCCCAGCTGATCAGGATCACCCAGTGAAGAGGTGTGTCTTTCAAAGTTTTTAAGTGGCCATACCAGGCAAAGGTCATAAAAATATTAGAGGCGAAAAGAAGAAAGATGGGAGTGATCATTGAAGGCTCCTGCTGATCATGAGCGAGTGTTGTAGGCGTGAGAGCACAGAAGGCTGGCGATTCGTTTGTACTCTGAAAGCAGATCCAAATGAATTGAACTGGTGTTGATGGATTCTCTGAGGCCTCGGTTCAGACGGGTGATATGACTTTCGCGCAATTGAATTTCAAGCCGAGCCAAATCCCGCTTCAGTTGAATGGCTTCTTCGCACATTTCTCGGTTGTGGTAGGCATTGATGGCCATGGAGGCGACTCGGATCACTTGTGCATGCATTTTTTGAATGTCTTCCCAGCCCTCTTTTGAAAATTCAAGCTTCAGAGCGTTCTTCTTGATCGCCAAAGCCACAAGGTTGATATCAATCGAATCCGCTGATCTTTCCAGATCACTTAAAAACATGATGGTGCTCATGATCCCCTGATGGACAGCGGTGGCGCTTTTGTTGGCGTGATCCAAAAGAAACATTTTGGTTTCGCGGTAAAGATAGTCGACTTTGTTGTCGCGATCTTTGATGGATTCAATCAAAGGCGGATCGGCATGATCGAAGAGCTTGATGGAGTCTTGAATCATCGAGATCACAATGTCTGCTGTTCGCATGATTTCCCGATTGGCATAAGAGACGGCCAGTGCTGTGGATTGATAGTTGTTCATGGAAAGATACTCGGCGGTAAAATCCTCTTTTGGATTTTTTGGAAAGAGCTTTTCAATGAAACGTGAGGCCGGTCGGATGAAGGGAAAGAAAATGGCTGCTGAAATCAAATTGAATATCAAATGGCCATTGGCGACTTCACGGGCGGCCGTATTGTGAAAGTACATAATGAGTTTCACAAAGTACTCATGCACAGGGCCGATCAGAAAAATCACCACACTCAAGGTTTTATAGAAAAAATGAGCCCAAGCCACCTGCCTGCCGACGTGATTGCTGCCAATTGCCGCCAACAGGGCCGTCGAAGTGGTTCCAATATTGGCGCCATAAACCCAAAACATCGCATCATGCAGGGTCAGGGCTCCGGCTTGCACCAAAGAAATCACCAATCCCACAGTCACAGCACTGCTTTGCACGAAAGCACAAAAAATGATCGAAATAAAAAGCGAAAGGTGCGGATTGCTTTTCAAAGTGAGAAGAGTTTCTTTCAAGCTCTCCAGCTCGGCATAATGGTGAGCAGCCGCAGAAATCAGTTTCATCCCTAAAAACAAAAACGAAAATCCAATGAACACAGAGGCAATGGTTTTAAGGCCCGGTTTTCTTGAGAAAAAATAAACGGCAAAAGAGACGATCAAAGCCGGAAGCGAATAAGATCCTAAATCCAAACTGATCAGCTGAACTGTGATCGTGGAACCAATCGCAGTGCCGATGATCACCCCCATGACTTGCGGAAGCGAGATCACTTTGGCTGAACCCAATCCCACCAGCATAGAGGTCACAGCTCCGGAACTTTGCAGCAAGGTGGTGAGGGAAATTCCAATCACAATTGCTAAAAAATGGCTCGAAGAGAGCTTGTTGAGAAGCAGGGAAATCCGCCCTGACATCAGAATCTCAAGAGCGTGAGAGGCAATGCTCATGCCGTAGAGAAAAATGGCGACACCGCCAAATAATATCACCAGGTAACTGCTATGAAGCTCGAGCATGGCTCTCTCCGGAAATGGTTTTTTTTCTCTTCACGATCAGAAAAGCGGCCAGTGATCCTGAAATGAAAGCGGGAACAAAAAATCCCAAATAATGAATTTGAAAAAACAAAAAGGCCGATACCACAGAGCCGAATGTGAAAGAAAGGATCAAACCAGCCCGCAGCCAATTGCCGCGGATTTCATTTTTTCTCATGAGATCACTTTGTGCAGATCCAAAAGCTCGCACCAACCCCACTCCAAGATCTGTGGTGATTCCCGTCAAGTGACTGGTGCGAATGACAGCACCTGATGCCAAAGTGATGGTTGCATTTTGAATTCCGCTGCAAAGGCACAGAAGCGCCATGAGCGTATAGTCACTGGAAAGCATCCAAGGAGCACCAAAGATTCCAAACGATCCCTTCTCTCCGGCCAGAGCCACATACACCATGACAAGACAAATGAATGAAAACATCCAGTCATAGCGAGGTCTTTTCCCAAGCGCCAATCGGCGGTCGACAAAAAATCCAGAGGTCATGGCACCCATCAAAAAAAACAAGGGGACTGAAAGCATTCCCCAGGCAGCTGAAAAATTGCCTTGAGCCACTTCGGTGCCGAAGAAAGTTGAAAATCCGGTGGTGTGAGTCACGAAGCGGTGGCAGGCTAAAAATCCTCCGGCATTGATGGCACCAGATTGAAAGGCCATGGAAAGCCAAATGGAAACATTTCGAGTGTTGAACTGAGCGATGGATTCCCGACCGAAAAACATAACCCATCATAGCAGGTTGACCAGAAGCCGTCGAGCCGACACACTGGGAACTCATGAAAAGTCCTGATCCCACGCCCGTGGTGGCCGGCATCTTCTACCGATGGAACCCAGTGCTCAAAGAGCCCGAAGTGTTGCTTTTTCAGCGCGCCTTTGAGGATGTGGGCGGCGGTCATTGGGAATTTCCCGGGGGAAAAGTCGAGGCCGGTGAATCTGACAGCCAAGCTTTGATCCGCGAACTGGATGAAGAGATCTCGATTCAGGTCAAAGTGCAGGAGATGCTGGGAACTTCTCTGTTTCAAGCGCCCACTGGAAAACATTTTGAGCTTCGGGTTTACTTTGTCGAGGGGCCGATTGAGAAAATCGTGCTGCTTGAGCACGAGGCGATGAAATGGGTGAGAGCATCGACTTTCGTCCTGGATGAAATTGCCGACGGCGATCGTCCCTTGATGGAACTCTGTTTTGAGAAACTTGTGCAAGTTTACGTCTCAAACTGAAACTTCCTGCATTTTACTTTCAAGCTCTTCGGCTCCCTGAGACAATAAAAGGATGCGCGTCTATGTGTTTCCACTGGGGAACGTGGTTTTCTATCCCAGTATATCAAAGCCCTTGAATGTCTTTGAGCCTCGCTATGTGCAGATGGTTCGGGATTCCATTGCTCAGGGAGTGCCTATTGCTCTGGCCTATGTCGATGATCCCGATCAGGAGTATGTGTACCAATATGGTTCACCACTTTCCTTCGTGCGTCCGATTGCTGGTTACGGGCATCCTCTGATTTTAGAGGAAAGGCCGGATGGTTCCCTCTTGGTTTTTTTGCAGGGCCGGGGGAAAGTCCGCTTGGGGACCGCCGTGGATTTAAAAACTCCCTACATTGCCTGTGAAGCTGAGCCGATCGTTGAAAATCACCTCATGCAAAACAGCAACGATGTGGTGCAAGAATTCACAACCATCAATAAAGTTTTGGTCAAATGGTTGGAAACTCATATTCCAGAACCCAACAATCGCGATCAATTCCTCAGAAACATCCGCTCCGCCGAAGAAGTGATTGGCTGCTTTGCCTCTTACCTGGTCGCCGATCACGATATGCAACAGCTCCTCCTCGAGAGTGACGATATCAACGAAAAGATTCATCTCGTCAGTGGACTGATTGCCAGCGGCGAGATCGTTTGATCCGTCCCTATCTTCATGTTTTTTCATGATGCAAGGTTGATATCACTTTATCGTCTGACTATAGGCAGACGGAAATCAGAGTGCTCTGATGAGTGTGAACTTATATGTTCACACTCAAGTGAGGCTTTGAAGAAGATTTCAGCGGCGTTCAGAAAACGATGCGGCATTTTCCGCTCTGAGCAAAACTTCGCGGATCCAAAGCACAAGAAAAATCCACACACCATGAGCGAGCGCCAGATGGCTGAGCTTCATCCATGTGGGTGAGAGCAAAACCAATGTGCCGATCCCGAAGGCAACTCCGAGACCAGTGACAAGCGCCAATCGCTTTCCTCGGCGGGCAAGTTCCAGCTCTTCTGGTTTTTGCAATTGAATGGAAAGCCAGGCGGTCAGAGCGATGCTGCCACCGAAGAGAATTCCAAATAAAGGATGCAGTCCTCGCCAGCGGATCAAATAGTGGGATTCCGTATTCCAGTCCGCTTGAAAACCCTCGAGCAGGGAAGTGGATGGAAACAGGGTGCTCGCCAGGGCTGCGATGGCACCAGAAATTCCGATCAAGAAAAAAGAAAGCAGCAAGCCTGAAACAATTCGCTTTGGTTTCAGGCCTTCGAATGTCCAAGGTGATGAAGTGCGGGCGATCCATGATCGAGCTCCGGCAAAATCTCCAGTAAGAGTGACGCTTCCAGTGAGAAGCAAAGAATTAACCAGATGAAGTCCCATGATCAAAGCCCGATAAGGAGTGTCGTTGGTGCCGACCAGTTTAAACAAAACGAGCTTGGCTCCCAAAAGAGCTTCAGTGACAGTGAAAAGCAGACTGAGGCCCGCCCAGAAGCGAGCTTTGTGGCCTTTCGGAAACAGCTTTCGAGCCCAGAAAAAAAATCCCAGAACTAGAAATCCGTAGAGGCCTGACATCACTCGGTGAGAGAGCTCCACCCAGGTTTTTCCCTGCTGAGCATCGGGAATGATTTTGCCCTGACAAAGTGGCCAGGTGTCTCCGCAACCATCACCTGAATGGGAGATTCGCACCCAGGCTCCCCACAGAATCACCAAAAGAGTGTAAATCACCAAAGCCCGGGTCCATTTTTGAAAACGACTCATCGACATAGGCTTCCTTCTGTATCATGGGTTGCTCCTGAACTCAAAGAGTGGCAATCTAAGCCCATGTCTCAAGATAGCGCGCATCATCACTCTCAGGGTCATGGGCACCACCACCATCATCACCATCACCACCATGCGGCGAGTGGTCGCATGGGGACTGCCTTTGCACTCAATTTGATTTTTGCATTGATTGAGATTGCTGGTGGGCTGATGACCAACAGTCTTGCCATTCTTTCCGACGCTTTCCACGATCTTGGCGATTGTGCCGCCATTGGGATTGCTTGGTTTCTAGAAAGAAAATCCCTCAAAAAAAGCAGTCAGCATTTTTCTTATGGGTTTCGTCGCCTGTCTTTGATGGCGGCGATGATCACTGGACTGATTTTATTTATTGGCTCTAGCCTGATCATGGTGAAAGCCATTCCGCGCTTGTTCGCGCCACAAGAGCCACATGTGGATGGGATGATTGCGCTGGCTTGTCTGGGACTTGCGGTGAATGGCTTTGCTGCTTTTCGCATGTCCAAAGGGCAGTCTTTGAATGAGCGCATGATCCTCTTGCATCTCATGGAGGATGTCCTGGGCTGGGCGGTGATCTTGGTGGGTTCACTGATCATGTTGGTTTATCCGATGCCAATTTTGGATCCCATCATGGCCATTGGGGTTGCGCTTTGGGTGCTTTGGAATGCCTTTCACAATCTCAAAGAAACGACTAAAGTCTTTTTGCAGGCGGCCCCCAGCCAATTTGAAATTGCAACAGTTGAAAATTCCCTTAAAGCTTTGCCATTGGTGCAGGGAGTTCACCACACTCATATCTGGTCGATCGATGGCGAACACCATATCCTCACAGCTCACATCACAGTTCAGATTGGTGCCAGCATCGAAGCGGCTCATGATTTGAAAACAAAAATCAAAGAGCATCTGTTTGAGAAATTTCACATTCAAGAAGCGACTTTAGAAATCGAGTGGCCCAATCAGAAATGTGTGGACCCCACGCACTAATCGCAAATCGCTTTGTGCAAAAGTCGAAGCTTGGCGAAATCTCCCCGGCGCAAATGGATCCAGCCCAATCGTCCCCAGCTTTTCGAGAGATGAAAATAAACCGGCCAATTTTTTTTCGCATATTTCAGAGAGATGCGTTTGCGATTTCTTTGAAAGAGGTAAGTGGTGTAATGCGAATTTTTGTGGGTGGTCTTTCCCACGGCATGTAAAATCTGAGTCTTAGAATCTGTTTGCAGGGGATAGCCAGCCTGTGCCACTCGCAATGAAAAATCCACGTCCTCCCAGAACATTTCAAGGCTTTCATCAAAGCCACCCACGGAATTGAAAATATCCCGATGAAGCCAAAAGGCAGTTCCTGGAACATAAGAATTTTCGGCTTTTGAAAATTCCTCTTCTGATTTGCAATGCGAAAGGTGAGCTCGGTGAATTTCAAAAGATCCACCAAGAGAATCCACCCGGCCGATTTTTCGAGCCCAGATCAGAGGTGCGATCAAGCCCGGTGTGGGGGGTGTTTGCCATTCCAGCAATTGGCAGTCATTAGTGAGAAAGAGCACCCACTCTGAATTTTGAAAGGCCTGTTTCAGGCCTGCATTGGCTCCGCCCGGATAGCCGCGATTGTTTTCAATTTGCAAATGCTCAATTTTTGGGAAACTTTCCTGCAATCGGGTTTGATGTTGCACAAGACTTCCGTTATGAACTAGCAAAATCTCTGGATCTGAAAAATGCAGTTGCACGCTTTTCAGAGTGCGCTCGGTCAGCTCCGGATGATTGTAGCTAAGGACAACAACTTTTACATGATGACGCAAAAACCTCTCCTTTTGATTCCAGCTGCTGGCTTTGGTCGACGGGTGGGTCAGCCTCCCGCCAAAGAGCTCCTGCCGGATCCATCTGGACGTCCTCTCATAGAGAGAGCTTTGAAGCAAGCCCAAGCCCGCGGCTGGCCCGTGCATGTGATCACGCGCGATGAAAAAATGGGTCTGATTCAATTTCTGCGGGATTTTTCAGGAGTTGAAATCCAGGTTCAAGTGATCGAGCCCAGTCGCGAGTGGCCGGAAACTGTTTTGAAATCTCGGAAATATTGGCGTGAGAGGAATATTCTCTGCCTTCCTGACACTGTTTTTTCGCCTGAAGGTGTTTTGGATTCTTTGGCGAGTTCAAAGTTTCCACTGGCTGTGGCGGCTTTCGAGACTTCGGAATATTCCACATGGGGAGTGATGAAAACAAAAAATTCTGGAATTGAAATCTGCGAAAAACCCATCGAGGCTCGGTCAGGTATGCGGGCTTGGGGGTTGATTTCGTTTGAGCCTTTTGCTGGTGAGAAATTATTCGAAGCTCAGCTTGAGAGCACTTTTGATCATCAATGGAAAGAACTTCCTATTGGTGCCGAATTTTTCTCTCTGGAAACTTTTTCCGATTTGACTCGTTAAATTTTTACATTTTCTAGGTATTTCAAAATCAACTCACGCCCACGAATCTGGGCATTGAGCACCGAGAGAAAAACAAAAACTCCGCCTGTCTTTCGATCCAAAAACACAAGCTCTCGCGGCGGAGTGCGCAGTGGAAAGCCTTTGATCATCATCAGTACTTTCTGAGTCAAGCGCTTCGGAAGGTCGGATTTTTTCCAATCATAAACGCCATTGGCATCCATATTGCGAGCGGCTGGATCTTGGGGATCCAAAAATGGCTCAACAGTCATCAAGCAGAAATCTTCGAAAAGTTTCTTGAGTTCTGGAGAGTCGGATTCATCAATGAATTTTAAATCCAAGGAAGCTCTTTCGAGAGCTTTTTTGTCGCGCAAAAGAGAAGCTTTGATCATTCGGTAGTAAGCACTGAGAAAATCGGGATCGTATTTTCTGACAGCGCCAAAATCGAGCAACACCAGTTGATCCTGGCCTTCCGGGTGCAAACGAATTTTGTAATTTCCCAAATGTGGATCGGTTTGCACGAAACCCCATTGAAAAAGTTCTTTGAAATAAAGCTCCAAGAAAAAAAGAGCCAGGCGATTTTTGCGCTCAAAGCTCAATGTTTGAATCAGCGGATCGTCGGGAGAAAGGCCTTTTTCAAAGGAAGTGGCTATCACTTTCTCTGTGCAATACTGAGGAACCACTTGCGGGACGATGTATCGATCATCGCCCTGAAGTCTTTCTCGGTACTGCTGAGTGTGCTCGGCTTCCAGGGGGTAATTCATCTCTTGCTCCAGCATCGAGCGGACTTCTGAAAACAGAGTGTCTGTTTGCAATTCGCCCGGAAGAAGATTCATCAGACCCATCACCGAGCGAATGCCTTTGAGATCGCTTTCAATGGCTTGGTCGACTCCGGGATATTGGACTTTCAAGGCAATCCAATCGCCTGTGGATTTGATTTTCGCTCGGTGGACTTGACCCAAAGAAGCTGAGCCGATCGGGTTGGGGTCGATTTCCAGCGCTGCCAACTTTTCTTCACCCAGTTGAGCTTTCAGGATTTTTTCAATTTCAGAATACTTGAGCGGCGGAGATTGCGACTGCAGAGTTTTTAAGAATTCATTGGCTTCAGGCGGGAGAAAGAGCTCGCCATACATGGACAGCATTTGGCCAGCTTTCATCAAGCTGCCTTTCAGCTCACCCAGCTCTTTGGAAAGCTTCATGGCTTGGGTGGCCAGAAGTTTCTGCCATTTCTGCTCCTTGCTTTCGGCATCTGAAAACAAAGTGCTTAAGCCGTGGCCCATCACTTTTGAACTTGTGTCAATTGTCAGTTTTGTTAGGCTGAGAGAACGGCGAAAAATGGAAGACTTGATTTTTTCGAGCTGTTTCATATTGTGTCCCCAGAGCTTACTAGAGAGGATCCACCATGTCACTGTCCGTCTTTTGGTTCCGCCGTGACTTGCGGATTGAGGACAATGCCGGGCTTTATTCTGCGCTCAAAGAGCAGGGCGAAAACGTCCGACCGATTTTCATTTTCGATACGGAGATTCTGAGTCAAGTCAAAGATCATAAAGATGCTCGCGTGGCTTTTATCCATCAAACTGTAGCAGATTTAAAAGCACAGTTTCAAAAATTCAATAGCGATCTTTGGGTGTTTCATGGCAAGCCTCAAAAAATCTTTGGCGAGCTATTTGAAAAACACAGAATCAAAGCTGTGTATTGCAATCATGACTATGAACCTCAAGCCATCAAGCGAGATGAGCAAATTGCTAAGCTTTGCAAAAGCTCTGAGGCTGAATTCAAAACTTTCAAAGATCAGGTTATTTTTGAAAAGGATGAAATTCTCTCACGTCAACAAACGCCTTATACGGTCTATACACCTTATAAAAAGAAATGGCTCGCCTCTCTCAGCTCTTTTTATCTTAAACCATACCCGACCGAAAAATATTTGAAGGCTTTGCATAAGACACAATCGCCCAAAAAACTTTTATCACTGAAAGAGCTGGGTTTTGAAAAACCACATGAGATTCAAATTCCAAAAGCCGAGCTGAAAAAAGATTTGTTTCGAAAGTACACGGAGCAAAGAGACTTTCCAGCTCTCGATGCCACCAGCCACTTAGGGATTCACCTTCGATTTGGAACCATGAGCATTCGAAAGCTTGTTCAAGAAGCCAGAACTCTGAATGCCACTTGGCTCTCAGAACTGATCTGGCGAGAATTTTTTATGCAGATTCTTTTTCATTTCCCGCATGTGGAAAAAGCTTCTTTTCGACC
>JBGGMM010000069.1:0-6086 GCA_041288045.1 Pseudobdellovibrionaceae bacterium
GAAAATTTATTTTCGACGTCCCAAACCAAACCCATCTCTGGACGGGTGTATCGATCAATCACTTTTCCACTCCTTGATTTTTTCGCTTCGCTGCTTCTTTCGCTTCTCGCTTCAAACGAAGCTCTTCTTTTTTGTCCCACCAACTCTTCAGATCTTCAAAAATTCGATTTTGATATTCGAACTGCCCTTCCCAACTGAGTGAAGGCCAATCTTCGGGACTATCAAGAGAAAGATTTTTAATGTGCAGACTTTTACGCAAAAGACGAATCGCTCTTGAAAAAACAGGATGACGGGCGGGCCCTGATTTTTCAAAAGTCGATCTGGATTCTTCGGGTAAATCCAAAATGAGAACTTCGTTTTCTGGCAATCGCGATTCGATCACAGCTTTCAGGCTTTGGCCTCGCTCCTGCAAATACTGACTATTGAATCTTTGTGAATTTGGAATCTTCAGCCAAACATCAAACTGGTCTTTCACTGCCGTTCGCTGCAGGATCATCAGATTTTCATGTGACCAAGGAAGCATCAAATCACCGATCCATACGCAGTGAATCGGCAGTTGATCTCGAGTGAGATGCGAAAGGGGCCCGAAACCCTGCAGACGAATTCGGTACCGAAGCCAGGCCCATTCAGGCTCATGCACTCGGTTGCCAAAAAGTGAGGATTGAATTTTTGCACTCAACATCCCACACTCTTCGGCAGTGAGACAGAGAACGAACTGCTCAGCTTTAAAAAGGCCAGGTCGATCCGTCCTCACTTCAAACCCCGCCAGATTCTTTCCCTCTTCAAAGGATAGATCTTTCAATTCCACTTGCCTGAGAACTTTGACTCCCCGGCTTTCACACCATTTCAGCGATTTTTCCAGACTGTCTTTTGAGCTTTGTCGAATATAGAAAGGCGAAAACAAAGGCCTTCGAAGCCCCTCTTTAAAAGATTCAGGCGCCAGAGTTGAAATGGAACTTCCAAAAGCGTGGGAAAAATGAGCCAACCAAGTGGAGCGAAAATCCAGCCTTTTCAGATCTTCGATTTTTTTGGACCCTTGGATGTAGCCAATGGTTTCCGCTGAAATTCCCAATTGAAAAAGCCGATGAGCGGCTGTTGGACCCCGAAGCTCTAAAGGACCATCCGAAAGCCAAAGACTGAGCCCCTGCTCAACTGGCAAGACACCCTCATCCGAAACCAAGCGCTCTTTATCAAGACCACTGCATTCAAAAAATCCAAAGGGACCCTCCACGTCTTCCGGCCCCCAAAGACCCATCTGATCGGAAACCTCCAAAAGAGTGACAGGAACTTTGGCTTCCGCCAAGCGAGCCGCCAACCAATGTCCCCGCCCAAAGATGGAAATCACAGCCACTTCTGCATTTAATTCCATCGCATCTCCAGATTCTTTCTTTGTGCTAATTCCCTGACCAACCTTTGTTCGGCTCGTGAAATTCGAAAAGCCGCCTCATCGATGGAGAGAAACTCTCCTGTTTCATCACAAATTTTATGTTGCAAAGACAAGGGACCAGCGTCCATCTCTTGAGTGACTTGATGAAGACTGACACCCATGGCACCGCCAGCTGCATAACTTTTCTCGATGGCTTGAAGACCGGGAAAATCAGGCAGAAGACTGGGGTGTAAATTCCAAATTTGCCCTTGCCACTTTTTTACGAAATGAGCCGGCACGATTTTCATAAATCCTAAGAGAAAAATTTGATTCACTTGTCTTTGACGAAGCTCCTGATCCAATTGTTCCCAATTGGGCTTTTTTTCCAACACACAGGTCGGAATTCCCAACCGACGGGCCCTCAAAACGCCATAAGCTTTAGCGGTTGAGCTCACACAAAGGCGGACATCAAATTCAGCCAGATTTTCCCAAAAGGCCTCGGCATTGGAACCTCTGCCTGAGAGAAAAATGGCCCATTTCTTCATTGAAGGTCTCCAAGCTCATGACTTTGAAAACCAAAGCTTGAAATCACAGCTTGAGCTTTGGCTCTTTCGCTGGCGGGAAGGACGAGAACAAGCCCGATCCCACAATTCAAAGTGCGAAGCATTTTTTCGTCATCCATTCCCGTGCGCTTTTGCACTTCTTTAAAAAGAGCCGGCCACTGCCAGTCTTTTTTTCTCCAGGTCAAAGACTCTGGCAAAACACGCGGAATGTTCTCGATGCCCCCACCCGTGATGTGGGCAAGAGCATGCAATTCCACGGAATCTCGCAGGGCTTTGAAAACCTGCACATAAAGAGCCGTTGGTGTGAGCAATTGCTCCACCCATTGATCCATGTCGTTTTCAAAAACTTTGCGAAGAAGGCTATAACCATTGGAATGACAGCCGCTGCTGGAAATGCCAATGAGAACATCTGATTTTTGCACTCGATGAGCCCCGAGAGTTTTTTCTTCGTCCACAACTCCGACAGCAAAACCTGCGCAGTCAAAATCATCCCCCTGGTAGACTCCGGGCATTTCCGCCGTTTCGCCTCCGACCAAAGCACAATGACTGTCCAGACAAGCCTGACGAACACTTTGCAAGAAAGCTTTGGCATGCTCCAGGTTCAATTTTCCAGTGGCGTAATAGTCAAGAAAAAGCAAGGGCTCGCCGCCTGTGCAGATCAAATCATTCACGCACATGCCGACAAGATCCTGACCGATTCCTTCATAGCGTCCATAGTGAGAGGCCAGTTTGACTTTGGTTCCAACCCCATCTGTGCAAGTGACAAGACAGGGCTTTTTCATTTGCGGGAAGTCGGCCCGGAACAAAGAGGCAAATCCGCCAATCCCAGAAACAATTCTTTCCGAATGGGGAAATTTGATTTTTTGATCGCCGGCCTGGAGCCAATCCACCAGAGCGTCTCCGGCTTCGACATCAACACCAGAAGACTTATAATCGATCGACTTGGAATCCACCGAGAACCTCCGGGTCAGACTGTGCATTGGGTGAGAAAACTGGCAAGAGCCTAGCCCGGAATCTCTTGACCGGCAACTATCTGTTCGAATGAAATATGGAAATGATCAATCCCTCTCTTTTCTTACCTCTTGCTCTTGGTGTCACTGTTGTTCTTCAGGCCAGTTTGAATCGCTCCATGGGAAATCAAATGGGTCTCAGCCTGGCAGTGCTGATTAACGCAGCGGTCTTCCTTGTTTTGAGTCTTGGTTTTTTCCTTCTCGCCAAATATACTCCGATGATTGTCCCCGAATTTTGGCGTTTTCGGCCCTCCGGTCAGGCCTTTTCCTGGTACTACCTCGTCCCCGGATTTTGTGGTTTTTTTCTTGTCATGGGACTTCCTTGGTCCATTCAGCAATTGGGCCCCAGCACCAGCTTCCTGATTTTAATTGCCTCGCAAATCTTGATCAGTTTTTTTATGGAAGCAATTCAACAGGGCCATGGTCTAGACCTCAAAAAAAGCCTGGGAGTTCTTTTTGTTCTGATTGGGGCTGCCCTGACCATTCTCTAACCGGGCGATTCGCCCGAACTTCAGGAAGACTTGCCCTAAGCTCTTTTCCATTCAGAAAATGAGAGCCATTCCCCCTTCCGCAAGAACGGACTTTGAATTGCAAGAGAGCTGGCCTTGTGAGCATTCGTCCGGAATTGTAAATTATTATTGGGAGGCCCGAATGTCAGCCAGTTCCACCAGCGTCTTTCATCCGATTCCTCAGCCCCAGCTCCTTTCCTACACTCATCGAGTGCATTTTTTTGAAACTCAAAGCGCCACCGCCGACAAAGTCGCCGCTTTTCTTTGGGAGGGAGTTCCGCAGAATGCCACTTGGGTTGTCATTGCCAGAAATTCTTTAAAAGAAGATTTAATTCGGACTCTGGAGCAAAAGGGTGTGGCGACAGAGGATTGGATTCAGGATCGACGTTTTTTTCTTTTGGACGGGCACCAGGCCCTCAACCGCATCATGGACGGGAAGCTTCATCCCAGCGCCGAGCAATTTCAAAAGGTGATCCAAGAGATTTTAGCCCATGTGAAAGACCCAAATGCTCCCATTTATGCTTATGGCGAAATGGTGGACATTCTTTGTGACGAAGGGAACTTCAAAGGCGCCCAAGAGCTTGAAGACATCTGGCACGAATTCCTTGTTCAGCACCAGGTCACTCTTTTATGCGGATATACTTTGCAAAATTTCCGAAACCGAGAAACCAATGAGCATTTTCTGAAAGCATGCCAAGCTCATCAATGGGTCTACCCCATTTCCGATTCGAATTTTGGTGAAAGTTTTGAATGGAGCGGAGAACTCAATCGCACTCGCGCCCTGAATCGGCAGCAGGCCCTGGCTTTAGCTGCCGAAAGTGAAAAACTTTTCAATGCAGAAGCCAAACTCAAAGAAGCCGAACTTCAAGCCAATCAAGCTGTGAAATTATCCACTCTGGGCGAACTGAGCGCTCACATCGCTCATGAAATCAACAATCCACTGGCGATTCTGAAAAATTATGTGGAGCTGATTCGAAGAGTCCTTGAAAAGGAAGAATCAAAAACTTCAAATTCAGATCAGATCTTCACTTACCTTGATAAAATGGATTCGACCATTCAGCGCATGCACCAGCTTTCCAAAAGTGTTCTGCTCTTCTCGCGCCAGGGCGATGAAAAAAAAACCTCTGTCGATATTCATCGCGTCCTGAAAACAGCCATTGAATCTGTGAAAATTGTCTCCGCAAGCAAGAACTTCCAAGTCATTGAAAACTTCAAAGCCTCCAATCCTATTTTGGACGGAAATCAAACCCAGCTGGAGCAGATTTTTATCAATTTGATCAGCAATGCACGTGATGCCATCACTCATCATTCCTCAGACGTTTTTGGAGAAATTGAAATTACAACTCGGGAAAGCCCTGGGCAATTTGAAATTCTCATCACCGACAATGGAATTGGAATTCCTGAAGAGCTTCGTGCTAAAATTTTTTCGCCTTTCTTTACAACCAAGGCCGTGGGCCGGGGAACTGGCTTGGGACTGTCTCTGGCTTATCAAATCGTCAGGGATCACCAAGGGCAAATTTATTTTACTTCTGAAGTGGGCCAAGGGACGACCTTTAAAGTCATTTTTCCGACTTTAAAGCTTTTGCCGAATGAGCCTTCGGCTTTCTGAATTTAGGCCAATCCGCGAATGATCAATCTGGCAGTCGCCGGGTTGGTTGCCAGCGGAACGTCATGCACTTCACAGATTCGAAGCAACATTGAGATATCCGGGTCATGGGGATGCATTCCCAGTGGATCCCGCAAAAAAATCACAGCTTGGCAGCGACCTGTAGCAACCAGCGATGCAATCTGCGCATCTCCGCCCAAAGGCCCCGAAAGCAGACGGCGGATTTTAAGACCGGCGTCTTGAATCAGTTTACCCGAATGCCCAGTGCCAATCAGATTGAATTTTTGAATCCACTGCTTGTTATCTCTGACAAATGAAACCAGCAGAGCTTTTTTGCCGTCATGGGCAATCAATGCCAAAGTTTTCTTTGTCTTTCTTTTCTTTCGCACAGCCATGAAGTCCTCTTAAATCTCTCTTTGCCCGCCTTTGCGTGCGATGCCCATGTAGGACACTGCCAGATTTGAGGACCATTTGAAACGAAATCTCGGGTCTACTTCCCCCCGTGTCAGAAGCCGCCAAACCGGGAGTTGCAAAATTTTTGGGCGGATCCCATGCATTTCCAGAACTTCCATGTTTTCATCTTCCATCCACTTTTTGAGATCCTTGGGCTTGATGAAAAGATCATAGACGTGCAAATGCTCAGGTGTGTTTTTCACAAACCATTCCAGTGATTTGATGGCCAAAAGCTTTGAGATCCAATTGCGGTTGAAAGTATGAAAAAAGAAAAAGCCACTGGGCCCAAGAACCCGAGAAATTTCCTTTAAAACCCGCTTGGGCTCAGAGACATGCTCCAGAAAATCAGTGCTGGTGACAACATCGAAATACCCATCATCAAAGGGAAGATCATAGGCATCCGCCTGCAGGTAATGAACCTGCTTGGTCTCATCGCGCCTTCGCGCGACTTCCAGACTGGAGACAGAAAGATCAATGGCGGTGACACTGAATCCTTCTCTCCCCAAGTAATTCGAAAGAAATCCAGCCCCACATCCGACGTCCAAAACGCGAATTTTCCCCGGTCGGTAACTGAAAAAC
>JBGGMM010000070.1:0-2620 GCA_041288045.1 Pseudobdellovibrionaceae bacterium
CCCTGTTGTCCCAATTGCTTTTGATCGATTTCAAGCCGCAAAAGCTCAGACCCACGAAGCGTGGCCTTTTCCTCGACAACCACCTGACCTTCCAGATCTTTATAAATGGCATGAGTGTTTTCAACTCCGTCTGCAAGAGCCGTGGCGACAGAGAAAGTGTAGAGCTGCTTTTGTTTTTCAGAGCCTTGTTTGTAGAGGACGGCCGAGTAATTGGCATTTGCCAAGAGAACAAAAAATGAAATCACGACAAAAACAGCAGCTTTCATGGGGTCTCCTTTGCACTTTGTCAAAAAATCCATTACAAGATCCTTGATGCAACCAAAGAAGCCCAGTCAGGGTCAATCAAAATCAGCCAGTGAGCTTGTGCGCTTATCAAAATTGATGACGGAACAAGGCCTTTGCTCAAGACGAGAAGCCGATGCCTACATTCAGCAGGGCCTTGTCTTTGTCAATGGCGAGCGAATTTCAGAGTTGGGATTCAAAGTCACAAGAGACGTCAAAGTCGAACTGGCAGCCAAAGCTAAACAAAAACAGAATGAGCTTGTGACGGTGATTCTCAATAAACCCATTGGCTATGTCTCCTCTCAACCTGAGCCCGGATACGAACCCGCCATTCGACTCCTCACCGAGGAAAACTTTGAAGGCCCGCAAAAACCACCAGTGATTCCTCAAAAAATGAGGACTTTGGCTGTGGCGGGACGCCTGGATATCGACTCTCAAGGTCTTTTGCTTTTTACGGAAGACGGCAGACTGGCCAAGAAAATCATTGGCGAGAACAGCGAAATTGAAAAGGAATACCTGGTTCGAGTGCAGGGCGATCTTCCGAAAGACCAGCTGAAGTTGCTTTGCCATGGGCTTGAGCTGGATGGTAAAAAACTCAAACCCGCAAAAGTCGAATGGGTCAACGAAGACCAACTTCGCTTTGTTCTCGTCGAAGGACGAAAACGCCAAGTCCGTAGAATGTGTGAGCTTGTCGGACTTCAAGTGAAGGGTCTGAAGCGAGTTCGCATTGGCAAACTGCGACTCGGCCATTTGCCTGAAGGCCGTTGGCGCTTCCTGCTTTCCGGTGAAGAAATCTAAAATCCTTGCCTTTCATTCAAAAAAATCTTATCTAGCTCGCCATGAAATTTTGCCTATTTTATATGCTTTTCCTGCTGCCTGGCTGGCTCCATGCTTCAGATTTACCTTGCTCAGAACGAAATCGAGATTCGGGATTTTCTGTGACTTTTTCAGGTCTGGGAACCAAATCACCACATGTCGAATTGGCAATTCCCACTCAAAACTCGCAGCGAGATATTTTCAATGGCACTTGCTCACTGATCAAAGGCCTTGAAAGCACAGAACTGAACTGCGCGGTCTCCACATTTAACGGCAATTACCAAGTCCACTTGGGCGGATATGGAAGTTCAAGGCCGACGGCGACTGTGGAAAAGAAAGACTCGAACCGGGAGTCCATCCTCCTGAGCTGTGAAAACGAATCTTAGCCCTGAAATTTCGAGATTTCCCGCCGCATCTCTTCAAGAAACTGAATTTCTTTTAAGTGAAAGCCCGCTTGCAGCCGCAGTGAATGACTGATTCTTTCAATTCTCTTCGGCAGCCGATGACGAAGCTTTTTCATTCGCACAGGAAAATCTTCGATCGGATCGATTTTCTCTTGGGCACAAATTTCACGGTACCAAGCCGAGCCAAATTCAACGTGCCCCACTTCTTCTGTGACGATGGTCTTCACAATTCCGTGCAAAGGGCTTTCCAAAACACTGTCCAATCTTCGCAACAAGGTGTCCCCAGCATCCAGCCCACTTCCCTCTAAATAGCGATGCACAATCAGTATTCGGTCCAATAAAGAGTCCTCAGCGGCCACCGACTGCCAAAGCAAATTATGAATGGGCCACTGGCCCCAAGGGAAACCCAGCTTTTCGATTCCATCCAGACAAAGCTTTAAATGCTGAGCTTCAGACAAAGTGATCGCCGCCAAGCTTTCGCGAAAGCCGAGGGGAGCCTCTGGGAACTCGTTCAAAGTGCGAAGCCCCAGCTCCATGGCCTGAAGCTCAATACTGGCCAGATCGTGCAGCAACCTGGCCTGCCCTTCTTTGTAGGAAAGGCCTTTTTTGGGTGGCAAAAGACCTGGAACCAGGATTTCAGCATCCCTGCCGGGATGAACGGGAAAATCCTGGCGCGGAGCCCGGAAAGCCAGGTCCACGGCCGTCTGAATTTCCGTTAATTTTTGCCGAACTGACTGAGTTTCAAAAACCATAAAGTCTTAACACCTTAAGCCAAATGAAGCCCAACTTTACAAGAATTAATGCTCTTCGATACAATGCTCTTTTCTCATCAGGAGGTCGAAATGGGGAAGGGTTGGAAAAATCCTCTGAAAGTTGCCAATGCTCAAAAAAAGGGAGCGGTTTTCACCAAACTGGCCCGGGAGATTCAGGTGGCTGCTAAAATGGGTGGTGCGGATCCAGCCATGAACTCTCGCCTCCGCCTGGCCATCGATCATGCCAAAAAGAACCAATGCCCCAATGACACCATCGACCGGGCGATCAAAAAAGGCGCAGGTCTCTTAGACGATGCGATCATTGAGGAACTCACTTATGAAGGTTACGGCCCACATGGCACCGGG
>JBGGMM010000071.1:0-10111 GCA_041288045.1 Pseudobdellovibrionaceae bacterium
GTCATGGCTCCTCTTTTTCCTTTGCATGTTAAGTGAAGAGATCCAGGGAAAAACTTCGCCACGTCGGCTGGATAGTGGGGATTTTGATCAGATCGAATTACAATATCATCTTCCACGAAGGGATGGATTTTTCGAAATAAATCTTTTCTGCCTAATGGTCTATGGTCTTTTCTAAATCCATATTTTTTCACTGAAATTGCAGCAAGCTTTCCTTTAGCCGGCATTTTTGAGACTTCAAAGCCAAGAATTCGCCTTGTTTTTGATTCCACAGCAAGAGTGATAGAAAGAGGCTTACACTTTGAGTGCTCAAAGGTTTCTAGATCATCAAACTGAATGTCGATGCACTTGGGTTGATTGAGATTGTGTGACTGAACTTGGATTTTGGCTTTTTCAGAAAGAAAAAGAAATTTTCTGACAACCGTGATTCGATTGAGATTTAATATTTTAGCAGCCCTTCTTTGTGAGACACCAGAGCAGAAGAGCTTTCTGAGGATTTCATTTTTATGTCGTTTGTTTTGCCGAAAGCAAGGGTCAGAAGTGGCTTGAGAAAAGCCTGCATGGCATGATTTGCAGTAAAACCTGGTAATCCACCTGCCATCTGACTTTCGCCAAAATCTTCCCCGGCGAACGACATTCGGACGATTGAAGGGGTGAGGAAGGCATAAGGGGCATTTGGCACTCATGCCCCGCCATCAGGGCAAGATTCTGGCCATGCATGAGAATGATAGACTCAGAAAGTCACCTTTCAAATGCACAGCAAGGTGGGCCAGTTTTTAATCAATTAAAATGTCGATCCCTTGCTGCGAATAGGAACTCGGTTTTGCTTGCTGAAAACCGGTTGTGGAAAGTCATCACTGGCAGCGCTTCTTTGCCAAGTGGAATCTGATTTGGGTTGCAATTGTGAGGCTGGCAAACGACTGCTCTGGGCCATGCGTGGCTGGGCCTTTGCCACTGGTCGAGTGCTGATCAGCTTTTTTCGCTCGGACATGGATTTTGTTTTCTTCATCGTTTTTGAAGCAGCCGGCTGTTTCTGAGGTTTGGAAGATTTGGATTTGGCAGCAACAGCCGACGAAGCAGCAAATAGAAAAAGAAGACTCATGACCGCCCTTAAGAAAAAAGAAGGCTTTGGATCCAACGTCATAACCACCCCCAGTTCCCATTGACAGATTCATGATTGATGCCGGCTGAGAGTGATTTTACCAGAGTTTGAGATTGTCTCAGTGGATGAGATTTAGTGAAAATGACGGCAGGGCTTTCCTTGATGCAGAAAATTTCAGTGGAAATTCAATTAGATCGAGAGGAGCGCGGAAGGATTGGTCAATTTTACTGGGATTGACGGATCAGAATGGGACAAATCAGTGCTGATAGCCCTTTGGGAATTTGTGCAAACGGGCCAAAAAACTTTCGATGAGATTTCGATCCATCCTCGTGTCGTTGCCGCTCATCCCCTTCCACAGATTGACCGGCAATAAAAACAGGCTCGAGTAGACAGTTGAATCGGCCCTCAAGTGCAGGGGCTTTCTCATCGAAACCGAAGTGACAGAAAGGCAGCGACCTTCCTCTTGCCAATAGGGAACCAAAGTCCAAGTCAGGATTGAAGAAAATCGCCAGAAACTGCGGGCCCCAGAGGTCTCCTCTTCATTTCCATAATCGCAATCCTTGAATTCAAAATAAAATTCATAATCAGGGTTCTGGGTCTGATTGATGGAGGCAAAAAACTGCTTTGATTCGACGAATTCTTGCATTTCAACCTGGTACGTTGACTGATGTTTCTCGGTGGCATGAGGCAATCGATTGAAATGCAAAGTGACTTTTCTTTGTTTCCAAAAGGCACTGCCTCGTATGGCAGGAGGATCCGCTTTTGGAACAGAAACACAACTGACACACACGAAAAGAGTGAGAAGAAGAGATCTCTTTTGCATCCTCTTAACGTTGAATGATCTCTCGGAAACAGTCAATTCAATCCCTGGACGTCGAGGTCGATCTGTCCTCCAGGGAGGCTCTTTTTAATTAAATATGGAATTATTTTTATTCGACTTACTGCTCTAGTGTCATCGGAAGAGAATCATCGTCTGAGCGAAGCGGTTTCGGAGAAGAGGTTTTGGTGCCGGCCTCTGAGCTCTCCAGATTCTGATTGACCTTATCCACATCCGGAATTGGAAAGTTCTCTGATGTCACCTGTTTGCCTGTATCAATGATTCGAACTCGAGTTGGGGCCACGATTTTCGACTTTGATTTGGATTTTTTTGAAGATTTAGATTTCTTCGAATCCTTGTCTGAAAGATCGATCACTTCGGTGACTTCTCCAGCTTGAATCGGAGTCTGCGCCTGTGCCAGGAGCCTTTTTTTCTTGCTGGATTTGAGATGCTGAGCTGACTTTCCCTGTTTCATGCAAGCGGCTGCCCGAGGAAGGGAAGTGAACAAAAGGGAGCTGCCAAAGAGAATCGACAGAATGTAAATAAAGGCTTTCTGAGTTTTCATTGGTCCCCCTTTCTTTCGTCCAGTTCTTAAATTCATCTCAAGAGTCGTGCCAAGCCTTCAGTGATTTGATTTCATTTGAGGATTTCAAAGTGAGTGAAAGCTGGTCTCTTGTCGAGACAAACAGGCCTTAAGATTCAGAAATTCCAAACAGATTCAGGGTTTTGAGAATGAATCGACCAAATCCTATTCAGTTGTTCTCGACCGAGGCGTCTCAGAATGAGAAAACCCCAGCTGCAGGATTTTCTGGGCAGCCTTTAGACCTGAGTCCAGGGCGCCATGCACAGTGCCTCGATGTCGATCGGGTGCAGTGGCTTCGCCTGCAAAGTACAAAGTGTCCTCGAAGGGCCTGGTCAGACGCTGAACCGCCTTCGCCCCACCCACGGTGATGTAGCTATAAGCTCCGAGAAAAAAGGGATCTCGGGACCAATTGTGAGTCATCCACCCTTGGAGCTGCTCACTGAGATAAGTGATGGACCTGCCAGTGATTTCCGAGAGGGTCATCAACGCCGTTTTGACTCTTTCTTCTTCGCTCCATAGAGACATTTCGGTGGCTTTCGGGCCCCCTTGCCAAGCGGTCAAGAGTGGAGCCCGCATGGGCATCACAGTCCACCAAGTCGGAAAATATTTATCGGGACCGGCATGGAGAAAACCAATCGGCTTCTCTGAAAGTTCCTCCCAAAAGCGATTGCGAAAATGGAAAATGAATCTTTGCACTTCGCCCATGCGCATTCCTTCCAAAGCATTTTGCAATTCTTTTGGAAATGGATCCCATTCAATGGCTGCCTTGGCGGCTTTTGGTGCCTTCAATACACCCAACGGCACAGTGACAACCACGGCTTTGGCCAGAAAAGCTGGAAGGGGAATACCAGTGTTTGTTTGTGCTTCAATGCGCACATGACCACTTCGCCAAGTGATCTTTTTGACGAGAGTTTGAAGTCTTAGAATATTCTCATCCGGCGGGAGAGAATGCACGAATCCCTGAAACAATTGATCATAGCCACCTGAAATGCGAAACATCTGTGAGCCGTTCAATGATGTTTCCTGAGTCTGTTCGGATTTCGCAAGCCCAGCTTCGCTCATCAAATGCAAATCTCCCGCATGGAAGCCTTCGACGAAAGCTTGAAAAGCCTGACGATCTTGCAAAGAAATTCTTTTTTGTGATTCTAAAAAATCTAAAACCGATCGATCCTTGCCAGGCTTTTCTTGCAAATGCCCGGTGATTTTTTGCAGTCGTTCCCAAAAGTCGTCAAGATTTTGCAATTTTCCATCTTGATAAAAAAGGTGATTGTCACAGGCATCGTAGAATGACAGACCGAAAGTTTCAAAAGACTTCAATGTCGCTGAAGGTGCTCCATGAATAAATTCAGCTCCGAGCTCAAATGGAGTTTGAAGGCCCGAGTCGCGCCAAGTGAGGATTCTTCCACCCACTCGTGACTGAGCTTCCAAGATTAAAACTTTCAATCCACGTTTGAGAAGCTCATGAGCACAAGCAAGCCCTGAGATCCCGGCTCCAATCACAATCACATCAGCACGCATGAGCACCTCCCTTCATTTTCTAGCTTGAAATGAGAGGCGCTGGGATGAATGCCGGCAAGCGGTTGTGAAAATGCAATTTGAAAGTATTTTCAGACTTTGGTCGAAGTCATTTCTAGTTTATGTCAGCTGACATGTCTTATTTTGGTGATTTGTCCTCAAATTTAAACTTCTAAAAGTCTTGATTATTTTAAATTCTTCTTTGTTCTTAATAACTTTGCTTCTCACTGCAGAAGCCGAAGCGGCTCAAGTCACCAGCGCATTGTCTGCCGGAGTGAGCGGATATGTGGTGAAACCTTTCACTGCAGTGACTTTGAAGGCTCAATTGGAAAAAATCTCTGGTAAGGCCGCTTAATCAGAGTCCTAGGGAACCACGCTGAGCTGGAGACTGGTGGAGCCCACTCCAACTGCATTTCTGCCAGTAATTTGGTAAGTCTTTGCAGCTTGCAGGGCTTTGGCAGATCCCGAAATTGTACAGCTGACCGGATTGAAACTGATTCCATTTGGCAGTGCTAGGTTGATTGCACAAGAAGCGGGCAGACTGCCGCGGCCTCCATTGCTTCGAAGCGCTAAACTCACGCGCGCCCCTTTTTTTAACACGAAGGACTTGGCTGCATAAATCAGAACTGGCGGGGCCAGCACTCGCAATGTCAGCTTTGTTTGACTGGCTCCCACTCGATTTCTAGCAGTGATCACATAAGTTGAATATCCGCTAAGAGAAGTCGGCGTGCCACTCAGGACGCACCGATTCGAAAGCACGAGGCCCGCCGGAAGACTGTGATCAGCTCGGCAAGATTCAACTGCATTTCCTCCATAAACCGGGATCAGCGAAATCGCTGCGCCTCGCTTTAATGAGTAACTGCCTGAAGAGTAGTGTAGGCTCGGAGGCGTCATGATGCGAATGTCGACGTAGACTTTGTAAGTACCAGCAGAATTCGTGGCAGCGATTAAATAGCGAGTGGTCCCCTGATTTGTTTGTGGAATCCCGGTGATTCGGCAATTGGCGGTATCCAATTGAAGGCCCGCCGGAAGGGCCGGGCTGACTGAGCAGGTTCGAATGGGTCCTCCCGAATTTCTGATATCCAACTGTCCCGTTAAAGCTGAATTTCTTCTAAGAACCACAGAAGAAGAGCGATAGCGGATCGAAGGGCGAGCTAAGTAGCAACCGTAAGATTCAAACTGTGGGAGATTTCTTTCACTGGAAAGTGGAGCACTCAAATCCGTGTAAATATCAAAAGTGAATTTGCCGCCATCGGTTCGAACTCCCACGGGTCCCTGGAATGGAATATCTTGATTTTCTATCATTCCACTCCAAGCTTTCACTCCTGATGCGTAAACATTCAAAGTCTCGTTTTCATATTCAGCCTGTAGACGGTATTTTCTTCCGATTTGCAGGGCTGAAACAGTTTTACTCAGACTTGGAGTCAGATTTGTATAGCCCTCAGGCCCACACTCCGAATGGTTTTTCATTCCGTCGTTTCGCTTCAATGTCACTTTCAAAGGGCCTCCAGCGACAGGCCACATCACATAAAGAACATTGCATGAATTAGCAGCTCGAAGTTTCAAACCGATCTGACGGTGACCATTGGGATTTGCAGCCGGGTCGTTGATTGGCGCCAGGTAGGTAAAGTCAATTCGGATTTTCTGTTCCGTCGGAGTGGTGACGACAGAGCGAGAAGTAGCGGTAGTAACCTCGATAGATTCAGCCGAATTGGTTTGAACTTGACCGTTGGTCGCACAGATCAGGTTGCGAGGAATGCGGGCCGTGAGTTGAGTCTGCGCTAGTGCTTGCTGTCCCAAAATGAGAAAACAAAGAGCTAACAGCACGAGAATAAAATTGAATTGGGTCATCGCTTTTTTCATGAAAATTCGCTCGCACCTTTTCAAATAGAAAATGCAAGACCTTGTCCAGCCGAGTTGAAGTTTTTAATCATTGAGAGGCTCAGGATCTGTTCAGTGACTATCCACCTGTCGGTGAAGCTTCGACACCATTCGGAGACAAGAGAGTTGTCAATTTCTTAGACAGCTCGATTTTTATCGAGCCTCATAGCGATGAGAGATTTCCTCGCCTGTTTTGATGTCGGTTCCGCGGAGCGTGACTGCGATGAGTTTGTGAAATGGGGGCACGATGGTTTTTTTAGATTCCGAGTAAATGCTTTCCAGGTTGATCGTTGCGTTTTGATCAGAAGGGCCAAGAGTCATCAAAGCTTCGACTTTGCAATCGCCATCAGCCTCTTTTTCAGCTTCTGCGCGAATATCCAGATGAGGATCGGCAATGTCGTTTTTGACTTCGGAAAGATCGTTGATTTTGACTGAAAATCGGTCTGGGTCTTTGCTCGATACTAATGACAGTCGCTCTCGGATTTCATTTTTTATCATCTGATGAACAGGTTTGTAATTCTTGCGATCCATTTTCCAATAAAATTCAAAGACGGGCTGTTTGCCTTTCTTGATGAAATGGCAATTCGAATCCACTTGGGTGTAAATCACCATGATGTTTTGAGGATTTTGATTTTTTTCCAGCAGAAAAAGTTGGTGGTGGAGACCGACTTCTCCAAAAGAAGGAATTTCCTGAGCCCCAGCTAAGAGTGAACTGGTGAACCCAGCCAAAAAGAGTCCAAAAGAAGTCCATTTCCTTTTGCCATTAGACATCGAAATCTCCTTTGTCAATTTCACACCTTGTTTCATTACCATTGGCAAATTTGAAGCCAAGCTGGGATTGATTTGGTACTCAACCTGCAGTTTCAGCTCGAAGACCTCAAGGAGGAATCGTGGCAAGCTTGCTTTTCATTTCGTTTCTTTTTGGCATTTCAGCATGGGCTCAATCTCTTCAAGTGAACGTCAACCCTGTTGGGATGAGTGAGACTGAGAGATCTCAGCTCCAGGATCGAATTCTTCAGTACCCCGAAGTTGAAAATTTGTTGCGCAACAAATCGTTTCGAGTTCTTGCATTGCAAACAGAAGATCTGGACCCCGAGAATTCTGAATACAATCTTCAGGTTTACAATGAAACAGATGATCAGCTTTATGAGGTGAACGGCCCCCTCAATATGAGCATTACGCCCCAAATTTTGGAATCTTTTGAAGAGATTCCGGCAACTCCTGAAGAATTTGAAGCTGCATTTAAAATCCTGTCCGAAGATCCACAGCTGGGACCCCTGATTCAAGCGCAAACTCTTTTACCCTATGAAGCCATGCCTCCCATTCTTCAACCCCACCGGTTGATTCCTGTCGGCTTGATTTCAAATTCGAACCCGAGCTCGAGGCCACATGAAATTGTCGGCGTGGATCTGAGCTCTCGACAAGTGACTCGATTTCCAAAAGGAGCACCAGCTGGCGCTATCGCAATTGAACAAGTTTGTGGAATGCCCAATGCTCATCAGGCCAATACGGCCAAAGGAGTGCGGGGATCCGCTGAAATTGAAATTGAGAAAGGTGATCAGCTTCTTTGGAGTTTCACTGTGATTCGACCTTCGGCTTCTTCAGGAAAAAAAGGTTCTGGGCTGGAGCTTCGCAATCTTTACTACAAAGGGAAAAAAGTTTTCTCACGGGCCCACACTCCCATTCTCAATGTTCAATACGATGACAACCGCTGCGGCCCATTCCGAGATTGGGGCTATTCAGAAAATCCTTTCGTCGCTGTTGGAAGCAATTTGGCACCCGGAATTCGACTTGCTTCTGAGCCACCCAAAACCATTTTCGATACTCATGATGATCGCGGGCAGTTTCGAGGAGTTGCGATTTATTCAAGCGAAGGGCTTGTGACTTTGACGACCGAACTTTCGGCAGGTTGGTATCGCTACGTGAGTAAATTTGAACTTTATGATGACGGACGAATCAAACCGATTTTTCAATTTTCCGGAGTCACGAATTCTTGCGTCTGCTTCAGTCACCATCATAACGTCTACTGGCGCATTGATTTTGATGTCCAAGGCGTGAACAATTCCATTCAAGTTTCCAACGGGTCTACATTTCGAGTGATTCCTGAAGAAATTTCTCAAATCAAAAGTCCAGAAAACCAAGTTTGGAGAATTGGAAATTCTGTAACCGGAAGTGCCTATGACCTCACACCTGGAGCTTCTGACGGAGTCGCCGATGATTACAGCATCGCTGATGTTTGGCTTTTGAGATATTCACCAACACAGATTGACGACTCGAGAGTCAGGACTTCCACGAAGGCGGCTTTGAATGCCTTTTTAACTGGTGGTAACTTGGTTCAGCGGGATGTCGTGATGTGGTACACAGGTCACTTTGCTCATCTCACGGGCGAAGCCGAAGTAGGACATGGAATTGTCGGCCCCACCTTGGCTCCGGTGAACTGGCCCGAAGAGTGATGAGAATGCAGGTTGAGCAAATGCTCTGAATTTTTCTGGATTGCCGAATGGGAGCAATTTCAAATAATCTCTACTGAGGCCTTTTGATTCTGGGGAGGGCCATTTGAAATTGAATCCAAGCAATTTATTCTCGATTTTAAAAGTCAATTCAGCGCCAACGCCCTGGCATCACATGTGGCTCGTGGGTCTGGCCACTTTCATTCCCATATTGATGGGGCTGGCGACGAATCATCTGGAAATTTCTGTTCTTGGTTCGGTTGTTGGTTTTTTGGTAGCGCTGAACGATCATTTTGGCAAATGGGGCCATCGCCTTTGGGTCATGAGTTTGACATATCTTCTTATTCTCTTCGGGTTTTTTCTGGGAACAAAAGTCGGAGAGGGGCCTTTATTCTGGCTGACACTGGGTGGCTCCGTGTATTGGATGGGAGTTCTCTCTGGACAAGGAGCTGAGCTAGAAAAGGGATTCACTTTTGGCCTCGTGGGATTTCTTGTGGCCCAAGCTTCGCCGGAGCTTCCCTCAGAAGTTTTGCCCGCGCTTTTTCTTTTCGTCGTCAGCGGCTATCTGACACTTTTGTTGGCGATTCCATTATTGGCATTGCTTGGAAAGCTCGATCCAAAGCCTTATCGAAGCCTTCGAGAATCTCTCAGCCATTTACTTTCAAAACGAATTCAAAATCACATTCACGCCGCGAGCTTCACGGTCGCAGTGCTATTTGCAGCCCGATTGGTCTTGGACCTGCATTTGGAGCGGGGCTATTGGGTGACGATCACAGTTCTGCTTGTCATGCGCCCGGATCGCACTCAATCCATTCAGATTATCCTTCAACGATTGATTGGAACTTTGCTAGGAGTGCTCGCTGCTGAATTGATTCTTCTCAGCTCGCCCCCAATCGCTTTTCTGATCGCAGTCACGATTCTCTGTGCCTCAGCCGTCCCCTGGGCCAGTTTGAAAAATTATGCCGGCGTTGCCTTCTTTGCCACGGTCATGGTTGTCCTGCTTCTAGAGCTCAATCAAATCAAGCAGGGCTTCGACACCCACCTTCCCTGGGTGAGACTCCTAGCCACAGCCATGGGCTGCGCCATCAGTTTGATAGGAACTCTCATCTCAAAAATATTGGACACTCTGATTCTAAAGAAACCAATCTAACTCCAAAGCACCTGCCAATCCGCTGTCGAAAGCCCTCTGAGTCTTTGCTTGGAATACTTGATTTCACCTTTCTCTTCTTTTTCATTGAGTCTGATATAGTTCCTAACAGTCAGATAAGCTTTCCACCCTTTCACAACTCGTGTGAAAGGCCTGAATTTCCAAAGCTTCGTCTTCCTTCCCCCTGTCTTTGTGGGGACTTGTCTTGATCCCTTAGTTGGGTGGGGGGTATCCGTCACCAAGAGATTGTTCTTTCCAAATTCCTGAGCAATTTGTCCTGCCACAACTCTTAGAAAATGCTGAGCGAGAGATCTTTTTGAGATTCTGATCAATAAATGAATGTGATCTCCACAGATGGCCTTTTGCTCGATCTTCACGAAAAACTTTTTCGAGTAGCGCTTGAGCACTCTTTCACAGATGGAAAAAGCGAGAGGTGACCGAAACCCCCGGCGCATCCCAAGGCGATCGGCTTTGAGCACTAGATGAATCGGGTCTCGAGAAGAAAGAGGCCTGGCACCGCGACCTAAGCGTTTTTGTCGTAAGATCCCGCCGTGTGTGTAGCGGAATTTCCAGTGAACTTTTCCGAATTCAAATCCTAGTTGTTGACCCATACCCCCAC
>JBGGMM010000072.1:0-23263 GCA_041288045.1 Pseudobdellovibrionaceae bacterium
GTGCGAGTTTTCCATCTGAATCATCAAGACAAGCCTGCAAACTTGGAAAAATTTTTTTAAAATTCAAATCGTCCGAGATCAGCTCAATCTGATCGTCGTCCAGCGGGGTGATTTCCGCGGTGGTCATGATATCAATGGCAATATTCACAGTTGTCGCTCCACCGACGAAATTGTAAAGAGGCCAGAGATCCAAAGTTCCTCCAGCCAGATCCACTCGAGTGGGAGAGCGCACGACAATTGTTTTCATGGGGCCTTTTCTTTGTTGATCAGTTCATTCAGATTTAAAGAGTTTATATCACTTTCAAGAATTGTAAAAGTCTGAGGGAAAGCCGAACTTTTAGCAAAATAAACCTTTGCTTCACCAGAATTGACTTTGCTTTTCTGCAGATCACCCCACTGCAGTTGAAAAACATCCTTTTCATCGTTTCGAAGCAAAATTTCGTTTTCAAACTGAGCCTTGCCACTGCCATTGTATTCAGCCAAAGACAGGCCTCGGAGTTTTTCAAGCAAAGTCCTGGCCCTCTCATCATCCATTGGCAAAACTCCAGATTTTGAGCCCAATTTGATTTCAATTTTTTTCACGTTGGATTTATCAAACTGAAAGGGCTCGGATCGATCGCGAAAAGATTCAGCCGTCATTTGATAGAATTTATCAGAGTCTTGAGGAGAGATCTTCAGCACTTGCACTGGCTCACTCACCTGCACCCGGTGGACATGATCGGGACCCATGGCAAATCGGGCCGTCCATTTTTTCCCGTCTTTGAAAACAGCCATCAGCTTCAGCATCGGCGAAGTCAATTTCCACTGATTGAGTTCCTTGGCCGACACAGCTCCTTCAGCAATAAACTCGATGGCATTGGTGGTGTTGAGCATTCCTAAAAGTTCACGGACTTTATTTTGATCCAGATTCCATTCTGGATGAGAGTCCAAAACCCAGCCCATTTCCTTCTTGGTCAATTGAAACCGCTCTTTGCGAGTTTCAAACTGAAGCTTTTCGACTTGAGAATTGGGAAATCTCATCAATCGTTTGTCGCGAAAATCGAGAAGAGTTTTTTCAAATTTTGGAAACCATGTGGAGCTCACGACCAGGACCTTGGTTTCATTGTTTTTGCGTAGAAAGGCCTGGCCTTCAAAATTTTTCTGCTTTCCAACTGTGAAATTGAAAACATCGCCTTTGTTCGTCGTGACTGAAATATTCCCCAACGGTTGATCCAAACCATAAATGGCAAAATCCACCTGGCTGCCCTCGGTTGCGACTTCTGTCATTTTTTCTGTGACCAGGCCTTCAACAAAATCGTCACTGGCTTTTTGATCGGCCATTTCCTGAAGGGGCTTCACAACCTTCCAGCCCTCTTTTTCTTTGACCACTTCGACATCGGCAGCTGTGGAATGAATTTGAAACTGACGAATTTCATCAGCATCAACAGGGATTAAGTAATTGTTTTCAGATTTGCGCTCGTCTTCGATTTTTGAAGATTGAAAGTCATACACGGCATAACCGACGACCACAGCCACCAGTGCCGCAAACCCCATCAGCTTTTTTTTCTTCATGCGTATCTCCTGCGATACCAAAGAAATCCACTGGCAGCGATCAAAAGCAGAGGAAGCGGAATGATAAACCCAAAAACAAAAATATAAAACTGGGTTTCGGTGATTTGCAGCTTTGTCACATCCACTTCTTTGGGAGAAATGCTGATCACATTTTCTTCTTTCGCAAGAAAGGCCACCGAATTCAAAGCCAAATCCCGGTTGAGATTTTTATACAAGAGCTGGTTGGAAAGAAAATCCACATCACCAAAGAGAACTAAATGAAAATCTTTGGACTTGCTATCGGCGCCTGGAAATTTTCCCTTCAACAAAGCTGCCGTCACAAAGGGCCCCACATCGGCCGCCCCTTTAAAGGTTGCATCTGGAAAAGCCATTGAATTGGATTCGGTCTTTGCCAATTCTTCGAAGGTCACACCTTCAGGAACTTTTCCCTTGATCAAAGGCGAAGGAATTCGCATCAAAATAAAATCACCGCGGCCAAAAGGCTTGGTGATCGCTTCGGTCGAAGAAAAAATGGTGACCGGTGTGGCCTGAGGATTCACAGCTTTCCCTAAAGCCGTCTCCATCACTTGAACCACCAGTGTGCCTGGAACTTTGACTCCCATTTTATTGAAAAGCGGATTCAAGCCATGATCGGCTTTGCCCTTCACTGCTAGAACCAAACTTCCACCTCGAGTGAGATATCTTTCCAAAGCTTGGACTTCTCGTTCTTGAAAGCTTTGCTCAGGCCCGGCGACAATCAAAAGATCTGCATCGGTTGGCACTTCGGGAGCTTGATTCAAATTCAATGGAGACACCAGATATCGATTGCCTTCCAGCAATTTCTTAAAAGCATTTAACCCACTGGCCTCTTGCGCGTCTTCCCAATCCCTTTCGCCATGACCAATGGTGAAGAAAACTTTTTTGTCTTTTTCGCGGGTGACTTTAACCAAGGCCCCAGTCAGCTCTTGCTCATCGATTTTTTCAATTTTATTGCGACGGCCTTTGTATTCTAAAAACACAAGCCCTGAACCTTTGTTGACACCATACTCTTGCGCCAGTTTGGGGTTTTCGTTCACTTCGACGAATTCCAATTTCACTTTGGGGGATTGGTCCTGATATTTTTGCACGAGATCTAAGAAGGCCCGGCGATTTTCTTCAATCCCTTCCGTTCCTTTTTTATAGAAAAAAATAATCTTTAATTCTTCACTCAGACCAGCCAGGAGCATTTTACTTTGATCAGACAGTGTGTTCACTTGCGAAGCTGAAAAATCAAAAGTCTTGTATTTTTTAGCCCCCAAATAGTTCACTGCCACCAAAAGAGCAAGAACCAAAGCAATCATGGTTCCCATGCTCATGCCTTCTTTGGTTGTCTTGAGCGAAAAGAACTCCATCGAAATGGTGCGGTAATTCCAAAGGGCGGCTACCAAAAAAACCAAGAAGAAAACCAATGGCACCCAAAGGTAATTCACCCAACCACCCAAGAGAAAGCGCAAAACCAAAAGGCAAATCAGCGAAAGACCCGAAAGAAGAAGAAAAATAATTCCTTGATTTTTCACGGCTACCTCCAGCGTGAGCTTTCAACCACTCGTTCACAGAGAAAACAAAAAAGAAAGATCAAACTCAAAAGGAAAATCAAACTGCTGGTGCGGATGGTGCCCTCCACCAAGCCAACCAAATGTTGATTCAAGGCGATGTGCTCAAAAATCCGTCTCGCTTCCGGCGAATCCACCACATCCACTCCAATACCTATAAACCAAACCGACATATTGAGCATCACTGCCATCACGTAGGCGACAACCGCTGATTCAGTCAGCGAGGATGCAAAAAGATCCATGGCCGCGTAAACTCCGCCGACAATGAAAATTCCTAGGAAGGCAATGATCAAAGTCGTCCAATTGAGACTGGTGAAAACCGATGTCGCTGCCGGATAGAGAAAAGAAAGAAAGCAAAGACCAAAGATCGCCATCATCACTGCCATAAATTTGCCGCCGACAATTTCGGCCGACGTTACAGGCGAAGTCAGTAACAAATCAAAAGTGCGAAGCTTTTTCTCTTCGGCAAAAAGCCGCATCGTCAAGGCAGGAACCACGAAAATCAAAATCAAATTGAGAATATTCAATTGCGGCAAAAAGACTTGATAGTGAATGTTGAGCTGCTGCTTGGGCATTTCCGGCTGGTAAACGAAGGATTGCAAAGCCACAGAAAATTTATTCAGAACATTCGGATACACCCAACTGAAAATCGCTGCGCACAGAAAACACACAATGTAAAAGTTGGGACTTAAATAAAAGCCTTTGGTTTCTTTTCTTGTGATTGCCAAAACTGCACTCATACCTGCGCCTCATTTTTTGAATTTTGTCCGTAAGTGAGTTTTAAGAAAATATCTTCCAGGTCGGCCCGAGCTGAGCTGATCTCTAAAAGCCCATAGCCTTTTTGAATCACTTGCGAAGCAATGCGCTCCACCATCTCTTCATTTTCCTGTGTATCCAAGACCCAATCCTTCTCTGCAGTCCCGGCTTCGACTTTTAAAACACCAGGCACGGCCGAAAGAATTTGTGCTGTGTCTGTCGAGGGCTTGCGCAAACGCAAGTGAACTCGACGGTTGCCCGATTTCAGATTGGCCAGATTGCTCAAAGTGTCCTGGGCAACGATTTTCCCTTGATTGATGATAATAATTCTCTCACAGGTCGCCTGCACTTCAGGCAGAATGTGGGTCGAAAGAATGATCGTGTGTTGACCTTTGAGTTCTTTGATCAAATCGCGAATCTCGGCCACTTGTTTGGGATCCAAACCCACTGTGGGCTCATCTAGAATCAGAACTTCGGGATCTGAAACCAGAGCCTGCGCAATTCCCACTCTTTGCTTGAAACCCTTTGAGAGATTTTGAATCAGTCTTCTTTCAACTGAGCCCAGCTGGGTTTTCTCAATCACATTGGCCACATTTTTTTCAAGCTTGGATTTGGTCACACCTTTCAGCTCAGCGACGTATTTCAAATAATCACGGACTTTCATGTCCCCGTAGACAGGTGGTGTTTCCGGCAGGTAGCCGATTCGTCTTTTGACTTCGATTGGGTTTTCAAAAACATCGAAACCGCCGACAATGGCTTTGCCGCTAGTAGGAGCCATAAAACCTGTGATGATTTTCATGGTGGTTGATTTTCCGGCTCCATTGGGGCCCAAGAAGCCGACGACTTCGCCCTTGTTCACTTGAAAATCAAGAGATTGAATGGCTTGAATTCCGCCATAGCTCTTGGTCAGTTTCTGGACTTCGATCACCAAGACCTCCTTGAAAAACGATTGAGAAAAAGATGCATTCCAAATTTTAGGAGTCTCATTCGGAAAAGCAATCGGGATCAGGGCTTTGATGCAAAGCTAAATACACGAGGATGGTGATAGGTGACTCGACCCAAACGATCACCTTTGATGGGGCGGACATGACGGCATTCTACGACCACCACGTCATATTTGATTCCCCATTGGATTTTCTGCTGCCCCAGAGATTCTCGAATCAACCATTCAGCCACTTTTTGAATCGCCTGTTGTGAAACCTCATGATTTCGAGGACGAATAATGATGGCGTGCGAACCGGGATAGTCCTTCAGATGCAACCATAAATCCCAAGCTTGAGCTTTTCTTAAGATGGCCAGATTGTCAGCTGCTGATTTTCCAATCAAGGCCTCGAGTCCATCTTCCAATTGCAGCCTTCGTCCTTTGGTTTGAGTTTTCGCCATCAGCCGCGAAGCCTGAGTGGCAGGCCCTGGCAGAATTTTCGGCTCTGGATTCTGTTGAAGGTCTTTTTCAAGCTCTGCGATTTCTTCTTTGATTTTTGCCAATCGAGTTTCAGTCCCCGCTCGCTTTTTTTCTAGAGCTTTGGCTTGAGAAAAAGCATTTTCTAAATTCCAGTTTCGAGATTTTTTGGTTTGGTAAAGATCTTGAAAATCATCAATGGATTCTGAAGATATCTTGAGTTTCTCTCCGAACTCTTTCCAGCGGGCTGCCAGGTCTTCTTTCAATTGTTCTTCGATGGCCACTTGAGCTTTTCTTTTTTTCTCAATCGCTTTGAATCGAGAATCAGCAGCTGGTTTCTTTTCTCTAGGGCCTGTCTGAAATCTTTCTTCTAGCCAGGAAAGACCCCTTTCGATCCAATCGAACGAAACTTCAGTTGTTGCCTCAGGATTGTGCGCTGGGGGAAGCTCCCGGGGTTTCTCCCAAGAAATTTTCTTCCCTTCAGATTCAGCCAGAAGATTGAAAGCTTTTGGAATCAGCTGAAATTCCAGATGGCAGTTGCGCTCACCACCTGCCAATTCAATTTCAAGCACTCGACCTTTTCCTGGATCGACTTGAGATTTCAGAAATCGTAAATTTTTTCCGTGAGAATGAAGAAACAGCGTGATGGGTTTTTGCTTTTTCTCAATCCTGGGCGGGTTTTGCAAATAGATGAGATTCGGCTTCTGCGGATTTGTATCTAACACCAAATACAATTCTTTGAACTTATAGAATTGAAAGATCAAAATCTGGCCATTGGTCCAGAGATCTTGAAGCTGGGCTCCCTCCATCTCATTTTGGAGAAAGGTCGAAAAATTCTGCAATTCGGAAAAAGACAGTGAATTCATCACAACAATCGTAAAATGGCTCTTGGGAAAATAAATGTCCAGCCGAAAAGAAGTGGATGGCAAAAGACGCTCTGTTTGAAATCTTTAAAAAGCACCTGAGCCAAATTGATCCCGAGACTCAAGGCGTTCAAGACCTGGTCTATGAAGTGGTGGGTGATTACATCGCTCATCTGATGAAACAAGGCCATATTCCGCAAAATATGCTGGACACTTTGGAAACCGATCTTCGCGAAGAGGTCCTTGAAATCTATCGCAAAGTCACCTACGGTCATTTGAATTTAAAGTCTTACAAAGATTCACAGAAATCGAAGACGAAAACTTCGCGCTCTTCCTAATTCGAAAATCACAGTTTCTCTAAAACCGAATAATAAATGGGTCCGCCCTGACAGCGATCTGGCCAGATGCGAATGCCAAATTCTGTGACTTCAGCTCCCACCATTGGCAAACCCTGCAGCAACACGCGAAACTGCCCTTCTTTTTTCTTCAGAAGCCGGGCAATCACATCGTCATTTTCTAAATTGGACACTGAGCAAGTCGAATAGACGATGCGGCCTCCAGACTTGGTGGCCAAAAGGGCTGCGGTCATCAAAGCATACTGACGCTGAGCGAGTTTTTCAGATCTTGATTCTTTCCAATCCTGCAGCTCTTTTGTGTTGGCAAAAAGATGTCTCTCACCAGAGCAAGGGGCGTCCACCAGAATGCGATCAAATTTTTCCTTGTGCGTGAGGGCGAATTTTCCACCATCTTTGCCAGTGACCCAAACCCGCTCTCGGATCTTTCTGGGAATGTACTGCTGAATGACTTTTTTTAATCTTTCGCGGCGGGCTTCTGAAATTTCGTTGGCTGTGAGCTCGCCGCTGTCTTTGAGGGCTTCGGCGAGGATCAAGGATTTTCCGCCAGGTGCTGCACAGAGATCAAGGATTTGATCTCCGCTTTGCACTTCCAGAGCTTTCGCTGCCCAGTAGCTTCCCGGATCCATGACGTAATACTTGAGGAGGCCTTCGGCATCGCGGGGAATTTCTTGGGAATCACTCATTGGGAAAAAATCAGAATCTTTCGGTGCCTCGGATGAAAACTGGTTCCAACGCCCAATTTGGATTTCTGGCTGTTGCAATGCTTCGAGCAGGATCGGCCATCTCTCGCCGTGCATGTCTTGATAAAATCGATTGATCTTTTCTGAAAGCAAAGAAACCTCGTTGGAGCAGATTACTTGGTGCAGACTACTCTGAGAGACATTCTGAATCCAATCCTGTCTCAGGTTCGCTGCAAGCTGACAAAAGGACTCTCGCTCTAGAATTTAATTCTTAAGCTTTGGTGGATTTCTCGATAGGATCAGTCTGATCAAATGAATGAAGGATACAAGGCTCATCTTTTTATTTGCACCAACAGCCCTGACAAAGAGGGCAAGTGTGGTTTTCAAGGTTCGGACGAGCTTCGCAAGCAACTCAAAGAGCGTTGCCGCTTAGAATTTGGCAAATCTGTTCGGGTCAATTCTGCCGGCTGCCTTGGCTTTTGCGAAAGAGGGATTGCCGCCGTGATTTATCCGCAGAACCAGTGGCTTTTGGATCTTTCCAAAGACGACGGCGAGAAAATTTTTGCCGAACTCAAAAAGTTGATGGGCTAAAAGCGATTGGGATCGTAAATTTTCCGGTCCAGATCGGATTTTCCAGTCAGAATCAAATCGGCCAGCAACTGGCCAGTCCCAAATCCCGATTGCAGTCCCAACATCTGATGCCCGCAAGCCAAAGCCAAATTTTCCACTTTCTGCGAAAATCCAATCAAAGGCACTCCATCCGGAGTGCAGGGGCGAAGGCCCCGCCACGTTTCTTCGATTTTTAAATCCATTGGCACTGGCAAAAACTCTCGAGCTCCGCGGATGATGGCCTGCACTCGCCGCTCGGTGATTGAAAAGTCTTGATTCACAAGCTCCATTGTTCCAGCAATCCGTAGCGAATTTGCTCTGGGCGTGATGGCGATTTTTTTCTCAATCAACATCAGCGGATGTCGTGGCTGGGGCTGAAGAGGCGGCACAATCAGGGCGTAACCTTTACCACCGAGGATGGGAATTGAAAGCCCCAGCTCTTTGGCAATGGCTTGAGACCAGCTGCCAGTGGCGAGAACATAGGTTTCCGCTGTTCTCTCACCTTTACTGGTCTGCAGATTTTTGATTTTGCCGTTTTCAATTTTCCAACCCGTGACATCGACATTTTCTTCAATTTGAACGCCGAGCTTTTGCGCTTTTTGCGCCAGGGCCTTGACGACTTTCAGAGGTTCAGCGTGGGCTTCCTGGGGAAAGTAAACTCCGCCCTCGAGATGACCCTGCAGCGAAGGCTCCATGTTGCGGATTTCATCCGGCGACAGAGCTCGACCTGGGATGGCGTATCGCGAGACATAATCCAGCTCTTGCAGTGCGGCTCCGACGCCAACTTTCGATTGAGCCACCATGAGCAGGCCCTTTTTTTCAAAACCGATTTCAGGATGCTCCACGGCCAGCTTTTCATAGAGCTCAAGGCTGACTTTTGAAAGCGCCACTAGGGCTTCAGTGGCAGCTCGAGCTTTTTTCTCGCTCATCGACAGGGTGAAATGCGCGAGCCATTTGAAAAGCAGTGGATCAAGACTGGGTTTGATGTAAAGCGGGCTCTCCGGATTCATCAGCCATTTGAGAGATTTGAAAAAAAGTCCTGGCATCGGCAATGGCAAAGCAAAACAGGGAGTCATCCATCCGGCATTTCCATAAGAGCAACCAAAGCCGATGGAGCCACGGTCCAAAACACGGACCTGAGCCCCACGCTCAGCCAATTTCACAGCAGTAGAAAGTCCGATGATGCCAGCGCCTACAATGAGAATGTCTGTGTTTGAATTCATGGGAAAGTTTCAAAATGCTACCACCCTTGATGCGGTGGGTGAAGGAAAAAGAGAAAGGCACCCTCACCTTCAGGCCTTCGGGAATTGGCAGATGAATTCGGTGCCTTTGCCGGGTTCGCTTCTGACTTGGATCGAGCCGCCGTGACTTTGCATGATGTGTTTGACGATCGACAGTCCAAGACCGGTTCCTCCGACATCGCGAGAGCGGCCCTTATCGACTCGGTAAAATCTTTCGAACAGGCGATTCAGATGGACTTCGGCGATCCCTGGACCATTGTCGATCACTCGCAGGCGAACGAAATCCTTTTCTTCTTCCCACTTGATTTCAATTTTTCCACCGACTGGGATGTACTTGATGGCATTGCCAATCAGGTTGGTGAGAACTTGCTCGAGCTTTCTGGCATCTGCGGGAAAGCTGGCTGATTCGGTTGAGACTCGGATCATGATTTGTTTTTCAGTGGCCAGACTGGCCATGCGCTCAACCAGATCCTGGGTGATTTCTCCAGGGCGAATCAGTTCTTTTTTCACTGCCGCTCCCGAATCCAACGCCGAAAGTGTCAGCATGTCGCTGACAAGCTCCGAGAGTCGATTGACACTTTTTGAAATCACTCCCAAGAAATAACCCAGCTGCTCGGTTTTGCCTGATTGCAAATCTTCTTGAGCAGTGGCGAGAAAACCTTTGATCGAAGTCAGCGGTGTTCGAAGCTCATGAGAGGCGTTTTCGACGAACTCGATTCGCACTTGGTCGGCTTTTTTCACTTCGGTGATGTCATGAAAAAGCGCCATCGCTCCGTAAAGTTGCAAGGCTTTTTCTTCTCTTAAGGGTGAGACTTTCAAAGAGAAAAATCTTTTCTCGCCGTCGATTTTGGAAAAAAGCTTCAAAGTGAGGGACTGGGTCTCCATTCGAGTCACTGTTTTTTGAAAAAGCTCCAGCACTTCTGGCTCTCTGAAAATCTGTGCTAAAGGCACAGACTCGCCACTTGCCAATTGCTCGGCTTCGGGCTTTTCCAAAAACTGATTGGCGAAACGAGAGTTGAAAAAATTCACTTTCAGCTCAGGACTGACAGTGAGGATGGCATCATCCAAAGATGACATCAAAGCCTGTGTCTCTTCTCGCTCGCGGGCCAGCTGAATCCGTCGCTTTTTCATTTTGCGACGGATTTTATTAAGCGCCATTTCTAGCTCAAAGTACTCTCCCGGCTCTTCTTCAAGCATGTCATCTGTTGAATCAACTTCGGCCACTTGTTTTTTGTTGGCGATTCGCAGAGCTTTCAGGATCACTCGCTTCAGGGGACTCGCAAACCGGTAAGAAAAAGCAGCGGCGCCAACAGCCGAAAAAAGAAAATAAATCACCACCACCAAAAGCGGTTCCACTGAATAGAAATGAAAATCAATGATGTAAGAGGCAATCCCCAAGGACAAAAGAAACAGCAAATTCAGAAGAAACAACAAAGTCCAAAAAAGTCTCCAGAAAAGCCGCCAGGGAAAAAAAGATTTCATGCTTTGATTCTGTATCCCACTCCGCGAATGGTTTCGATCCAATCCCCACTGTCATCCAGTTTCTTGCGAAGCCCGAACACGTGAGTGTCAATGGTTCGGCCCGTCACGGAGATTCCCTCGCCTTGCACCACTTCGATCAATTGGTCGCGGGTCAGGACTCGTCCTCGGGATTGGGCCATGGTGGCGAGGATTTTGAATTCAGAGGGAGTCAAATGCACGGGCTGTCCGTGAGAAGTCACTTCATAAGTGGCCGTGTTGATTTTCAGATCGCCAATGATCATCAGGTCACTATTGCTGACTGGTGCGGCTGAAGCATTCAATCTTCGCAGCAAAGCTTTGATTCGAGCTGTGAAAACGGAGGGCTCAAAGGGTTTTGTGATGTAGTCGTCGGCTCCAGCCTCAAGTCCCTGTACGATGTCTTGCGGCTCGGCTTTGGCAGTGATCATCAGAACTGGCATTTTTTTGCCTGGCAGGTTTTTTAAAAGGTCTAATCCGCTCATGTGTGGGAGCATCCAATCCAGGATCATCAAATCATACTGATTTTTTTGCAGGCTTTCGATGGCTTCGATGGCAGTGCCACATTGTTGGACTCGGTGCCCCTGTCTGAGCAGCAAGAGTGAGATCAGTTCGCGGATTTCTGCTTCGTCTTCAACGACGAGAACCTGAGCTGATGCTTCATGAGTATTTTCCACCATGACGAATATCCTTCCCAGTCGAAACGAAAATAACGTCTTCGGCGATGTTCGTCGCGTGATCTCCCAAGCGCTCCAAATTTCGCGCAATCAGAATCACATCCAAGGCCGCTTCCGAATTGTTCGGATTGGACTTGATGTAATTCGAGAGATCCTTGAAGACCTTTGATTTCAAACCATCCACTTCGTCATCCATGAGAAGAATTTTTTGGGCCAGTTGATCATCTTCCCGGACAAAACTGTCCAGGGAGCCTTTGACCATTTGCCGAACCAAGGCCGACATGCGCTCGATGTCGGGCAGATTCTGAGCCACTGGTGTACGCATCAGATAATCCTTCCCAGTGTGAGCGATGTTCACGCACTGATCTCCCATCCGCTCAAGATCCGAATTGATCTTGATGATCGAGATGATCAAGCGCAGATCACGCGCCACCGGTCCTTGCTTTGCCAAAAAGGTCATGCAGGCCAAATCCACTTTGATATGGTCTTCGTTGATTTTCTCTTCGATTCGATGAACGCCAGTAAAAGCGTCCATTTTGCGATGAATGAGAGCTTGCACGGCTTCATCCAAAGCCTTTTCAACATGACCCCCCATGGAAAGAATGAGATTTTTTAAATGATCAATTTGGCTATCGACCTGTCTTTCCACGGAAATTCCCTTCATGCTGAAATGACTCTATCGTAAATAAAATTGCAAGTTCTGGCGAGGAAAAAAACCAAATCCTGACAAAGCCACTTGCAGGCAGTTGCGACCGAGCGCATGATAATTCGGATGGGAAAAAAGAAATCTCCACCAGCCCACTGTTTCGCGGCCATCGATATCGGCAGCAATGCCATCCGCATGGTCTTGGCTTCGCACTCTCATCAGGGCCTTCAGGTGCTCAAGAAGTACCGCTTTCCCATCCGCTTGGGTGCTGACGTTTTCGACAATGGCCAAATTTCTGAGAAAAACTGCAAACTTTCAGCCCGGACTTTCAAAAAATTCAAAGAGCTGACGGTCAAATACAAAGTCACCAAAATCCGCGCCGTCGGAACCAGTGCTTTGCGAGAAGCGAAGAACTCGAAGGCCTTTATTGAAGCCATCCGCCGCAAAAGCTCCATCAAAATCGAAATCATCGACGGCGTCGAAGAAGCCCGCATCATTCACCAGGCCGTGCGCCGCGAAGTCCACCTGGACCAACACCAAGCTCTCTTGATCGACATCGGCGGCGGCAGTGTGGAGCTCACTTTCTCAGATCACGGCATGATGACTGCCACCCATAGCTTTCCTTTCGGCACTGTCAGAACTTTAGAAATGATGAAGAAGAAGAAATTGGCAGAAACGCAGCTCCCTTTGGTGATGGGGCAATTCTTAGAACCCCTCACCCACTTCATCCAATCCCAAAGCCCCAGCCAAACGGTGGAATTCGCCGTGGGTACTGGGGGGAATTTGGAAACCTTGGGAAAGCTGAAGCCGCTGTTGCTGAAATCCAGCAGCCGGACTTTTCTGAGCTTTCAGGAATTGAGTGAGATCATCGAAAAGCTGCAAAAGCTCACGATCAAGGAGCGCATCGAGAAACTGAAGATGCGGCCGGATCGCGCCGATGTGATTTTGCCTGCGGCTTTCGTGGTGCAGACAGTGATGCGACAAGCGGGGCTCGAGAAACTTTTGATCCCGCATGTGGGGTTGAAGGATGGGTTGGTTTGGTCGCTCGCGCATCAGGAGTTGGTGCGGAGCTGATGAGGAAAATCAAAATCCAATTCGCTTTTTCGCATCCTCGACAAATTCAGAGCCGAAAAGATTTTCCACGAGGTCGATAAGGTTCATCATTTTTTCTCGGGGGTTTCCAAGTGCTGAGACTCGAATATACTCATCGTCGAAAATTTGCACCAAGCGGTCGTAATCAAATGGGGATTTTTTATGAACACGCTGGATATCTTCAAAGTCTTTGCCGATGCCTCGATCAATTTTGCTGATCGCCAGGTCGTATTGATTCAAATACCACACTCTCAATTTTTTCTTTGGGAAATCTTCAAACTGACAACGACTTCGATAGTTTTCGGGAGGTGAAAAGATGCCTTTTGAGGATAGATATAAATCCAGTCCCAATGACTGAGCTTCCTCTTCAAAAATTCTGTTGAATTCAGGATCGATGGCGCCTTCGATATCCACGTCATTCGTTTCTTTGGCAACATTGTAGCCAAGGATCGCAGAAATTCCGCCAATCACGTAGATGTCTAATTTTCTTTCGAGCCGCTGATCCACACGGCGAAAGAGTTCTTTTATTTGCTCTTTTGTGATTGTGCCCATTTTTTCCATCTCTGTAGGTGATCCTGAACTGTTCCTCGCACTTTCAGATTCCATTTCAAGGCAAAATGGTTTTTTTCAAACAGTTCAGGAAAATTGGTTCTATTTGTCAGAACTAAAAATTCTTTTTGAGGATTTTTAGCTACCGTTAATAGCTGCAGAAGTCTTTCAAAAGTGGGATGGGCCCTCAGCTCATTGGCCATTTCGACAAAATATCCAAGCACATTCACTTGATTGGATTCGTATCCCTTCGCTGCTAGTTTGAGGGGATCTACCAGATGAACATTCTTCGCTAACAAATACGGAACAAAAGTTTCATAAGCACCGTCTTCACGAGCTTTTTGCAGAGACTCTTGGACGGCATCTTCAAATTTCAGATTTCCATCTTTTGAATGAGCGACAGGAACTCCGTAATAGGCCAAACTTCCTAACAAATTCTCTTCATTTCTGAGAGGTGCGAACTCCACATCTAAATGCATGGCCTTAGCGACGGATCTTAGATTTTCCAACTTCATATTATGACTTTTGACTGCACTATGTAGAGCTTGCCGGCTGACGCCAGCTTTCTTTTCCAGATGACTGAGGTTCTGAGATTTCAATGTGTAAAAAAACTCCGCCATTTTCATAGATTCATCCTACCCATTTTCATGTGTAAAGTCAACTTTACACTTATTTATACGGTAAGTATTTGAAATAACTTAATTATATATTGAACAATCGATTTATAAGTATCTCGACTGCGCCATGGTTCAATGTGAAACATCTCCTGTTCATTCGAGCGCGCAATTCACCTGAGAATTTGCGATTGCTTTGCCGTTCTTGCAATCAACGATCTGCCATTCAAATTTTTGGCCTCGAGAAAATGGATTCTTATTTAACCTGATCTTAAGTTTCAACAAGACCACCCACTTTTAGGCTTCGATTTTTTTCGACGATGGTCGTGCAGACGAAAGTTCTGATTTTATGAGCACCGTTTCCTGGTGCGATCTGGACTCTGAAACTTTTCATCCCTGTCTTAATCTGGCTCAACTGTTTTAATTGTTAACATTCAAAATTTTTATGGCATGGCGAGGAGGCCAAATGAATATCGAAGAAACCATTCAGCAAGTCGAAGCCCTTTACACCAAAGTGACAGGCAAACCCTTCACGGATGGGACCGCGAAAGCTGCGATTCAACCAAATGTGGATCCCATCGCTCTTTTGGAAATGCGAGTTCAGCATCTCAATCAGATGTTGATGGATCCTCAAATCCAGGCGCACTTGCAGCCTTGGGCTCCACCCATTTCTATCTGGGAGAGTGACGACAAAATTTTGATTCGCTTGGACACCCCGGCCATCAGCAAAGAAGACGTGGACATTTCATTGAATGGCAACACTTTGGTGATTCACGGCATCCGCCAGCCTTTGCCTCAGGCCGCCGGTTTTGTCCCGCGACATTGTGAAACGAAGTTTGGAGAGTTTCAACGAGTCGTTGCTTTGCCCTTTGAGTTCACTCCCGAAATCAGTTCATCGATCAAGGACGGAGTTTTGGAAATCTCTCTGACTCGCCAAGGTCGCGACCGCTCACCGAAGTCTTCAGGCAGCAAATCAGTTCAATAAAAAAACAAGCTCGTCACAAGACGGGATTAACAACGGAGGAATAAATGGAAAACACAGCAACAGTTCGCATCGATATCCAACGATTGCAGGTCTTGAATGACCGACTTTGCCAAACACTCGAGGCTCTGAATCAAGTACGCCTCTCTGCCCAAGCGCCCGTTTCTTTCGGCGCCTACACTGGTTATGGCGTTCCTGCTTATGGCTGGAATACGAACCCATTCGCTGGCTATAGCGTTCCCACTTACGGCTGGAATGCAAATCCGTACATGGGTCCTTATGCTGCGCCTTACAGCACGAACACGCCAACTTTTGGTAACGGTTTTGGCTATGGTTACGGTGGTTATGGCTACACACCAAATCACAATACTGGTGTTGGTTACGGTGCTGGATTCGCGCCTGCAGCGACAGCATTTACTCCTGGCTTCAACGGCGCTGATCGCACTCGCTTCGCGGGTTTCGGCGGCTACACTCAACCGACTGTTTGGTAATTCTCTGTCTCAAAGGGAGCCTTCTTGAATGAAGCTCCCTTTTTTTTGTCCGCGCCGCTGCGATTAGCAGTAAATCGGGTTAAGGACAACTCACTCTCGTTCCAAATTCTTTGTTAGCTTCTCGAACAAAGAGGCAAATTCGCTCTTGAAAGGTTTTGTTCACTTGACTCGCTACTCGAGCTTGGTCTTTTAAAAGAGTTTCGGCCAAGACAGCTTTATCAGATCTATCTTTAGAGGCCTCCGCAGTGACATGCGAGGCGAAGCTTTTAGCTGCCGTTTTCGCTGCCGTCTCATCACTGGCAATCCTGGCTTGTGCCACATAAAGATCAAAATACTCTCGACTGCCTTTGTTCGATCGCGCTTCAACTAAAGCGGCCTCTTTCTGAAACATTTGCGTTGCTAAATTGTTCAATGCCGAATCCTCTTGGGAGGCTCGATTCATCAATCGCTCAGCACCCAATCGAATGATGCTATTGTCATTTAGCTTGATTTTATTTGCAGCTAGCAATTCTTGGTATTCAGTGACCCAGGACTCCTTTTTCAGGTAGTTGATTTCTTTATCTGCCGCTGTCGATGGAATTCCGGCAGCAAAAAACCTTCGCTGCCAATCTGCAATTTCTTGTTTCGTTGCCGACACATCGCCACCGTCATCCAGAAACTTTTTATAATCAGTTAAAAGTTTTTCCCGGGCTTGGTTCTGTTCAAAAGACCTTGCACCTGAGCTCGACAGACGCAGGTCGCTCATCCGCCTTCCAACATCGGCTTCATTGCCGTATCGACCCGTGATGTTTTTCCAAAGCAGAAATTCCCGGTCGCGCCAGCCGATTCCTGCTTGAGTCATGATTCGGCGCTTTTCTTCAATTTGTTTGGCCGTGTAAGGAGGGTTTCCGACTTCATGAGCTCGAATGAGAGCATCTCTTTGTTGAGAATTTAAAGTTCGGCCCAGAATCCCTTCAGCTGCAGCAATGCGTTCGCCATTTGTCAAATTGCCGGCGAAAGCTGGCTCTTGTGAGCGAAGACTTTTTTGCATCCTTTGGACAAATTCAGCGGTGTCTTGCCGACGTTTTGCGAGGTAACTCAAGGTCGATCCGCCGACAGCGCCCGAAGCTGCAAGTGTCGAATCCAAAAGACAATTGGAAGTTTTCATTTTTGCAATTTCAAAATCTTTCGAGCTTTGACAGCTATCCGCTCCGACCTGCAGGTCGGGTGATTCATTTAAACAGGATTTAACAAAACTTTCCATCGTTGCTGTCGAGCCCACCAACATTGTTCCGAGCCCCAAGAGCTTAGAAGCTTGGGCCAATTTTGCGGCTCGTGCCGTGTTGAGAGCAAAGGCCGCTCGAGCCGCCATGAAAGTTCCAAACCAAGTTGCCGGAAAAAGCATGGAACCGACGGAAGCGCCGAGAATAAGGCCCTCCTTCAGCTGTTTGTTAGATTGGTATTTACAAGTGGCAGCCTCTAAACTTTTGACCGCGTTCGGGTTCTTCTTAACAATAGACTGCAGAAGATTTTGGTTCTCATAGAGCTCCTCTCTCGTTGCTGAATCCAGTTGATAATTTCCAGGCCCCCGCTGCTGGCTATCCAATTGCTTCTTGCTCTTTTTTAAGTTTTCTTTGATTCGACCTCGAAGACTCTCAAAAGATTGAGAGCCGCGGCCCATCATGGCCTCGGCGTAAAAATTTTCTTCGTTAAACTGCGAGGAAGAAACATATCCATCGATCCAAGCTTGCATTTCAGGGTTGTCATGCTGCCAAATTGTGGAAAGAGTCGCTGCGTACTTTTGCATGGACTCACGAGCGACCCGGTTGTTTTCAGCGTATTGAATAGCCGCATTGTATTCTTTGGATCCAACCTTCGGAACCATTCCCTCATTTTTTGGAATTTGCCCCAGTAGAATCTGGTTCTCATTGGTCAATCTCTGCATGTCTGCTTTTAAATTTCTCATGTAAGAAATTTTGCTACCTATATCCGCCACTGTTAGTTTCTGAAGCTCTAATCCTGAATCATGAACGTTTGAATAGGTTTCTGTTGTCTGAATGGCACAAGATAAATTTTCACTTTGAGTCGTGGCTAAAACATTGTCGACAATCCGATCTGCGACATTTGTCAGATCACTTTGCGATTTCCCAGTAGAGCCCAATTGGCAATCAGGGCGAGTCGAATTTAAGGCCTGGATGTCAGATTCCGTTACTGGTTGGCAGCTGCCCGAAAGGTGGCGGTAAGAATCTGTGGTAGAGGATCCCCAGGCCACAACCGAAAATAAAAAAAATAGAGTCATTCGAAAGACAAACATTTCAGGAATATATCGGAATTTGAGTTTGTTTCATTGAGCTCTCCTACAGAGAATTCACAGGGCCAAGGTCTGGGTTGGGCTCTTTGTGTTATTCACCCGCCATGTAGACTTTGATCTCTTTCAAATAAGCGTCTTGATGGGTCCGTTTTATTTTTTTGAGTTCTGTCCCTGCTAATTTTTTCTCACCAGAAAAGGCAACGACAATATATAAGCCTGGTTTCATTTCTTTGTAGGAATTTGAATATTCGATGGAAATGTACTCTCCATCGTCAAATTTTCCCCTCTGATTGTAGCAAGGGAATTCTTGAGTTGGCCCTTCCAGGCAGGTTTTTTTATCAAAACTGAGGCCACTCTTTTTATCAGGATTCAATCCCCGTAAATCCAGTTTGATCTTTAAATCTTGGCTGGATTTTTCGGCAGTGGCTTTTGCATTTTCGTAATCCTGAGAGCTCGCTAAAATCACAAAATACTTTTTGATTTCAGGATTCGGCATTTTCTCTGCTTTTAGAGTGGCAGCCGATAGGAAGAAAAATACAAAAACAAAGAGTTTGCTTTTCATTTTGTCATTTTAAGGAAGGGCTTCAGGGAGTGTCAATGAAACATCTTTCCCTCGCTCTTCCGTTTTAAATCCCAGAGCCGCGAATTTCACCTGTCGGTACAAAAGATGGATAAGCGATGGATCCGAGCCAACTGACACTTCCGTCTTGGTGTTTGATGTAGATGGCTTTTCGATACAGAGTCACCGCGTCCACAGGCTTTGAAGATTGCACTTTGACCGGCCCGATAATGGCTTCTCCATCATCTCTCCAGCACCAAACAAGGTTTTGGCTGTCCAATCCACAATACTGTCTGAAATCACCGACTGAAATCGTTTTCATTGAATTGAGTCCCAAAACTTCCTTCGGTTGTGAATACCTGAATGTCGAAAAGCTCAGATTCCAGCAAATGACTTTGTCTTGTTCTGATATGGCACAGGCTCCGGAAATCTTTTTGATTCCTGATAAACCCATATCGACTGGTGTCGAAATGGAATTGCTCTCTGGACCAGCTGACCCGTATCCCTGTCCCCAACATTTTACTTCTCCCTGGGAAGTCAGAGCACAGGCAGAGTAGAGGTTGACTGAAATATCTTCGACATTTGATAAATTGGAAACATCGACCGGCAGGTCCGATGAATTGGTCGTGCCGTTGCCTAACTGACCATAATAATTATTTCCCCAGCACTTCACCGTGCCCAACTGGGTCGCAACACAACCGCTCATACCTATTGAAACGGCTCGAACAGCTCCCAGATTTGGAAAGGTAACAGGTGTATTCGAGTTAACTGTGCTTACTCCTACGCTCCCCCAGCATTTCAATTCGTTCAGCTTATTGATGACACAGTTATGTGCTGAACCTGATGTTAAAGAATGCACATCAGATAAGCCAACAACATCCACAAAGCCAATCGAGCTTACAATAGTGGGGTTTCCCAATTGGCCATAAGAATTTGCACCACGACATTTGACTGTGTTTTGCGCTGTTACAAAGCAATTATGAGAGATTTCTTTCATTCCAAAAAGAAGTGGGTCGTTGATCAGGACATCCGAACTGGTCGTCAAATTATTTCCCATTCGCGAAAAGGCGTCCACTCCCCAACACCGAACCGTATCTAGAGCAGTGATCGCGCAGGATGAGTGAACGTCAACTGCGAGACTTTTCACAGGGCCAAGATTGACCACATCAACTGGAGCTACAGAAGATTTGTCTGAATTATTTCCGAGTTCCCCATCTTGTCCCCAGCCCCAGCATTTGACCAGTCCTTGAGAGGTGATCGCACAGGCGTGCCGTAAACTCACGGCCAATGATTTAATATTTATCAAACCTGTGATCTCAACCACCTTTCCTAAAGTTGACGGGCCAGTCAATTCATCTGACCCCCAACACTTCACTTTGCTGCTAGCGGTGATTGCGCAACCATAAGGACCAGTATGGGAGACTCCGCCGGAAAGAAATTGAACATCAGTTAAATCGTTGACATCGATCAGGGCCAAATTCGAATCCCAACATTTGACCAAATTTTGTGCCGTTATCACACAATGCTCAGAAAGGGCCTTTACAGCCGACAAATTGGGAATGTCGATAATTTGACTCTGATCCCAACATTTGATCGTGTCCTGAGCGGTGATGCCACACTCTCCAGAGATGGCTTTGATCCCCGAAAGGCCCAGATCAATTGGCAGTGGCGAAGATCTCATTTTCGTTGTTGGATTCAATTCGCCGTAGCTACTTCCCCAGCACTTGACTCTTCCCTGATAATCAAGCGCGCAGGTGCTATAGTAGTCGGCGGCAACAGTTTTGACTCCCGACAATCCAACAACATCCACAGGGACGAATGAATCTGTGGTTGAATTGTTACCTAACTGACCATAAAAATTATTTCCCCAGCACTGGAGTGTATCTGCCATCGTAATTCCGCAGGCATGGGTCGAACTCATACTGATGCCTTTAAACTTTAATAAGGGCCCCGGAGAGAAAACTTTATTTCCCTCTGAGCAGCTTGCGGCAATGTTAAATCCATAAAATGAGCCGCCTCCACAAGTACTGGCTTCTTCTGTGAGGCTGGTTTCGGTGTTAATGACTTCAAAACCCTTGGAACAGTTCTGAAAGATGAATGCCGTTGAAATCAGGATCAGGAGAGAAAGAATCACCGAAACAAGCTTGGCATGGTTTTTTTTATGTTTCATACTGCGAACCTTTCGGCTTGATTCGGCCTTCTCTGTACATCAACCCTGACAGGCTAAAGGAGCTTGAACATCGCGCAACAAAATCTATGGAATCACGAACTTCCCACCACCCGCGAGTGGAGTCCATATATCGTATTCGGCAAATTGGGCGTAAAAGAGCTGACCGCTAAAAAGCTTTGCAAAAGACGAATGTATTTTCGTTTCAAAACCAAAATCTCCGGCCAAGCCGCAGGCTGTGGTCGATGCTGCCGGGCCTGGCAGGCTTGTGACGGCATTTCCAAAAGCTGTTCCTCGGCCCAGTGGACCACCCGCATAGAAATTGATTTTTTTGTAGATTGTCGACCCTTTTCCACAACCCCAGCCTGTCACTAAGAGACTGCCGTCGCTCAAGGATTCAACTGCAGTGATGGCCCCAACAAGACCACGGCCACTGGGGCTCACTGTCGTTCTGACTCCGTCCAAAAAGAATCCAGATTTGTCTTGGGCGTATTGATAATCTAAAACTTGGATGGAACTAAAATCTGCACCCACGAGCTCTGATCCGCCATAAAAAACTTTTGATTTGTCTTTGAGATACTCAAGCCGATTTCTTCCAACCAAAGAAAATGAATGAACGTCAAGTCCAACCAAGGGTTTTCCTAAATAGAAGACAGAATTTTTGTCCCTGTAATAACCATTGGCGGCCAATGTGAAGGTCGCAGGATCGGCTTGAATTTTAGTATCGCCATAGTAAACCGAATTTTGATCTTTGAAGTAAGACGAATCGATCACTTCAAAGGTCCCAGGATCTGCCCCTAGAATGGCATGGGCTTCGCGAAAAACCTGGTCCGCATCACGAGCAAGAATTAAATCTGAATTGAGAACGGAAAACGTGCTTGGATCTGCACCTTGAATAAGGTTAAAGCCGTTGAAAACGGATTTTCCATCATTCAGATAACAATTCGAAATTGCCGTTGTCAATGGATCGGGCCTTCGACTTTCCGGGCAATCAATGATTTGCGCCGTTCGAGCATCTAAACCGACAATTGGATAATATCTGAGATAGAGAGTGGTGCCACTTTTTGAGAAATGATTATCAATTATCTGAAAGTTCGAAGGCAAAGCATTGGGAAGAACTTGTGATTTAAAGTAAACTCGAAATGCATCCTTCGAATAAGGCTCCTTCAAGACCTGAAAAGTACTGACATCTGCTTCTTTCATTAGATAATGACCTGAATAAACCCCCGTGCGGTCTTTCGCATAAGGCTCCTTGCCAAAGACCTGAAAGCTCGCTCGGTCAACTGTGGCCATAACCGTGGCTTCAAAGGCGTCCGAGGGGTTCGCCCAAGAGTCTCTGATGTGAATCACCGAAGTCGCGGTTTTTCCATAAAAAGGATTCAGTGGAGTAAAATTGGACAAATCAATTCCCGTCGTCGCAAAATTGAGTCGAACCATTCGTGCTAATGAAGTCACATATTTGTAGAGACCACTTTGATCTTTGAAATAACCGAACCCAGTGTCGACAAATGAAGAAGCTTGAATGCCCGAATCGACAGTCCCATTAAAATAAACTTTTTCTGAGTCCTTCGCAAAACCAGAATGAAAAACGGTAAAACTGGGGGGCTGGGTGACAGCTAGCTTGCGGTTCTGCCAAAAGATGACGGCCTGATCACGAACGTAATAACGACCTAAAATTTCGAATCCCTTGGGAGTGATCCCTGGCAGAAGAGTTAAATTGAAATAAACTGCATTTTCGTCTTTTGAATACCCAATACCAATAATTTCAAAGCTGTTAGGAAGAGCACCGACGATCGCTTTCGTTTCCTTGAAAACAGCGCGGGCATCACGCCCATAGCTGTCAGAAATCGGAATAAATGTTGAGGGATCAGCTCCGGGAATGACAATCTCTTGAAAGTAGACTTGAGAGGAGTCGACGGAAAATTTTTCTGAGAGCACCCGAAAAGAATCAACCTTGGCAGTTGGCATCACTTTATCGGTCCGATAGACAAAGTTTTTATCTTTTGCAGAAAAGCGCGAGAGAACCTGAAAGCTGTCGATGTCAGCCTCAGGAATCAAAGCTTTTTGAAAGTAGATGGCACCATCCACGAGCCAGTAATTTTGTCCGAGATGTTTTCGCGAACTCTTTCGATTCCAAGCTTTGCTATCTCTCAAATAGATCCAGTTTTTATCGATAGCCATATCGAGGCTGACGGGAGCAAAGTTCGCTGCGTCGGCATTGGTGACCACGTAGGCTCCGAAATAGACCCGATAAGCATCTTTTGCATACCACTCATTGAGGGGAATAAAACCCTTTGGATTTGCATCGAGAATTCGAAACCTTTGAAAATAAACAGACTTGCCGTCGGTACTGTAGCCGTACTTGAGAACTTTAAAAGTAGAGACAAGAACTTGATCCAGAGGAATCCCTCGAAAATAAACTCGGTTCTTGTCTTTGGCATACACATCATCAATTTGCGCAAAAGTCGCAACATCGACGCCTTCAATCACAAAGCCAGAGAAAGATACCCGATTTGTGGCGGTTTTCATGTAGCCGGCTTCAGCACGCGGAACGACAAGAGTCTCGTTGTCGATGGGCGCTGGTGTCGTCTGTGAACCGGGATTATCGACATTAGCAGTATCATCAGAAGGCTCAGAAGACCCAACACTGGGCAAATCAAGCCCAGCTTGGTC